>NZ_JPOG01000001.1:1583750-1900500 GCF_000733765.1 Algiphilus aromaticivorans DG1253
CGTGTAGATCCCCTTGCGTTCCCCGCGATTGACGGTCTGGACGCCGCCACCGGCCTCTATGGAGAAAAACCAGCGCTCCTGAAAGACTGGTCGGCGGTAGGTAACAAGAAGCAGATGCTCGTCGAGCCTTTCCGGCGCGAAGAAACCGACGGAATCGAAGTCAGCGCGCAGTAGCCGTGTGCGCGTCTGCACCAGCCAGCGATCGCTGAAGGCCGGCTCGTGAATCAGCCGGAGGACGTAGACAGCGCGATCATTGCCGTCGCCCAGCGCCTGCTGGGTGTAGCCACCCACGACGGTGAAGCCGGCAAAGGGACCGATGTCCAGCGACCCGCCGACACTTACAATATCCCAGTGGTTATCGATCCCGGCAAGGGTATCGATCAGGCCACGGCTGGCCGAGAGCTCAACGTAGAAGGGCCTGTCGGGCATATGCGACAAGGTGGCCGTGCCCAGCGTCGGCGACCATGCCTGCCCGTCAAGCAGGCTCGCCGAGGCTTCCAGCTGCGTTGTCGCGCTGAAGGCGTGCTCGACACGGCCACGGGCGACCCGGAAGCTGGTGTGGTCGTCGGACTCGCTGAGACGCCAGTGGCCGACGCCCGCGCCGAGGACGGTGTCCGGGGCGTCCGCAAGCGGACGCGACAGATCCGCGAAGACGCGCTGCTGCGTGCTGTCGTCCGAATCGTCGCTGAGCCAGTAGCTGCTCTCAGCCTGCAGCTGCGCGTACCCCGATTGAGCTGCCACCAAGCATGCGAAGGCGAGAAGCTTCGGCGCCAACATCACCACGACTTCCTGAAGTTGAAGAACTCGCCGAAGTAGCCGGCGAGACTGGCGGGCGTGAGTACCAGCTGATAGGCGATGAGATAGCCGAGAAAGCCCAGATAGTTACGCCGCACATTGAGACCGGCGGCGCGGAAGATGCGGCGCTGGTGCGCAAACATGATCGCGCTGATCGCCAGCGCCAGAGGCAGTAGAAGCAGCGTCATGATCCCGACGACGGCATAGAACTGGAAGAAGACCGCAGCCAGGATGCCGGGCACGAACACCGTCAGGAAGATCAGGTCCAGGAAAGGAAAGAGCAGATTGAGATAGATGAAGGGCAGATTCAGCCGCGGACGGATCAGCACCTGCGGAAAACGCTTGAAGGCCTCGATGAGGCCACGCGCCCAGCGCCGGCGCTGCCGGTAGTAGGCCCCGAGCGTCGTCGGTACATTCGTGAAGGCAAAGGCATTCTCGGCGTAGCCGACACGGTAATCGTGATCGATCAGCGCCCAGGTCAGCACGATGTCCTCGCCCACCGTCTCGGCCCAGCCACCGATCTCCTGCAGGGCCTCGCGCTCGTAGATGGAAAAGGCGCCCTGCGCCACCAGCGTGCCCTGGAAGAGCGACTGGATTCGCTTAACCACGGCGATCCCCTGAAAGTAGTCCCACTCCTGAAGGCGCGTGAGCAGGTTCTGCCGCGAATTGCGCGCGAGCACGGTACCGGCGGTTGCGCGCGTATTGATCGGGCTGTGGATGTGATTCAGGGCAAGGTTGCGCAGCGCATCGCGGAAAAGATAGGTGTCGCCGTCCAGCGTCACGACGTGTTCGTGACGCGCTTCGGCCAAGCCGGCGTTCAGAGCACTCGCCTTTCCGCCGTTGCGGGGCATGCGCAGCAGACGCAGGCTGCGTCCGATTTGCCGGGGCTGGCCGCTGATGATGGCCTGCACCCGCTCCACCGTGCGGTCGCTGGAGCCATCGTCGATGACAATGACCTCGACCTCTGCCGCGTAACGCTGCGCGGCGATCGAACCCAGCGTGTCACCAATATGCCGCTCTTCGTTGTAGGCCGCGATGAGCACGGTGAGCGGTGGCAGATCGTGGAACTGGCTGAAGCGCGGCCGCCGATCCAACAGCAGACCACCCAGCAGAAAGGCATTCGCGAAACCGGGAATAAGCGCGATCCCCGCGATAATGAAGCCGGCGAAGATCGGGCCGGTCAGCGCCGAAAGATCGCCGAACCAGGGCCGGGCGATCCAGGCGCTCAGCAAGCACCAACCGGCGGCAAAGGCCAGCGCGAACGCAAGCTTCCAGCGCACGTTCACATACAGCCCCCGGCGCACCCGCTTGCCCGCACCGATTTCGGGCTCGCGGCACGCCTCGTCCCCGCTCGATGCAGGAGCGTTGCGGGATGGAGCGCCGGCGCCAGACATGCCGAACCACCGTGCGAAAGAGAAGAGGCCACCAGTTTGGCCCCTCTGCAGCTTGGCTGTGGCGCGGGCTGATAAGCGGCAACTTTAAGTCCGCGGGGCGGTACTGGCCTTCGCTACTTCCACGAACTGCTGTGCCGCATGCGGAAGCGCGCCACCGGCCGAGCAGTGCGCTGACTATTCGCGGCCGATATCGCCGCCGTAGATCAATGCCGCCAGGACGCTACTGCCACCGGCTCCGCTAGCCAAGCCGATGGCGATGCCGGTGGCCAGGTCATCCAGCAGCAATAGGCCGAGCGCAGTGCCGAGCCCCAGGCCGGCGCCGGTTCCCGCACCAGCCACACCCAACGCGCGGCGACTGCGTTGCTCTGCCGTCGCAGCTCTAGGACCCCTGTCGCATGAATCGGTCATGGCCTTGTGCGCTTGCTCGACATCCAGCCGCGAGATCACCAGTGGCGGCAGCACGTGTCAAGACGATGCCTGCGCGCACCGCACGTCGCGTTGGGACCTCCATCCAGCCAGTACATCACACCACTGCCCCCAGCGCGACCAGCGCGAGGTGCATGCCCTGCACAAGCGCGATAACCAGGATGAGCGCGACCGGGTATACCGACGAATAAGCGACAACCGGGCGCTCGGAGGCGTCCACCTGGCGAATGATGTCGAGGCCGGGCGTGAAGGTCATGCCGCCGCAGATCACACCGAAGCACTCGCTTACCGGTATGCGCATGAGGAAGTGGCCGACCAGGAAGCTACCCGCCATCGGCACCACAGCGAAGAGCATGGCGTAGAAGGCGTAGAAGATGGCCTGTTCATCCAGCGACTCGATGAAGCTCTGGCCCGTCTCCAGCCCCACCTGCACGAAGAACAGCGCCAGGCCGAGCTCTTTAAGCACAGCGGTGGCGTTGCGTGGGAATCGGCCGATGAAGTTTCCGATGCGCCCGAAGTGGCCGAATACGAGCCCGGCAATGAGTGCGCCACCGGCAATACCCAGCGAGAAAGGGCCCAGTGCCGGTATCGGAACCACCAGTCCACCGATGGCAAAGGCCAGGAACAGAACCGCCGCCAGCGACCCGATATCAACACGGCGCTGCACGGTGTGATGCTCGTGGCCGAGAAACAGCTCGAGCTGATCCAGCTGATAGCCCGTGCCCACCGCCACAACGACGTCTCCGAAGATCAGGACCTCGTCCTCGGAGGGCACGAACTCGACATTGGCCCGGATCACCCGTGTCACCGAAGCGTTGAAGCGCAGTCGCACTCCCAGATCACGCAAGGAGCGGTTCACGACCGAGGTGTTCTCCACGACGATCGAACGCGTATCCAGCTCCGATTGCTGGTCGAAGCCTTCATGAATCTCTTCGCCCAGCTCGCTACCGACCGCGGCAACGCTCTCCGGCATGCCCTCCAGGCGCAGTATGTCGCCACGTTGCAGCACCGTGCTGCCACCGGCCGAGCGCACGGTCAGATCACGCAGGATGCCGGATACCGCCACATCGTGTTGCTGGAATATCTCCGCTTCGCGCAGCAATTTGCCGTGAAAAGCCTCGTTCTGAAGCTTGTACACGGCAGCATGCAGCGGGCTTCGCGCCTCCAGCTCCGCCGCCATGCGCGTACGCAGCACGCGCACCGCAACGCTGATGAACACGATGACACCGATCAGCCCGAAGGGATAACCGACGCCGTAGCCGAAGATGACCTCCTGTTCAGGGCTGAACTGCAAGGCGCTGATCAGCGCCGGACTCGAAGTGAAGGAGCCTGCGAAGAGACCGAGCCCCACACCGACCGGAATCCCCGTGATGGCAATGATCGCGACGGTGCTTACGCCGGCGATCGCCAGCAGCACGAGGACATTCGATATGTAGCGCCGCCCGTGCTGCTTGAAGGCGCGGAAGAAGGTCGGTCCCGCCTCCAGGCCCACTGACAGCAGGAAGAGCACGATGCCGAGATCGGCCAGAACGTGGATCGGCTCGAACTGAAAGAAGTAGCCGGCGATCATCGCGACGATCAGCACGCCACTCGCGCCGAAGCCGACGCCCTTGATGGTCAGATTGCCGAAGCCGATCCCCAGCAGGACGATGAGGAAGGTGACGACCAGGTCGGACTTCTGAAAGAAGATCTGGATCGGAACCAGCAGGTCGCTTTCGCCCATCTTCCACGTCTCCCTGCGCGCGCGGATGCCGTGCGCATCCGGTTTCTATACGCGCAGCGTAACAAGGCGCTGCCGCATACCCCCTACTCCCACATCTCGCGCGACCTGCACACACTGCATGGCACGTCAGTCGCCAGCGCAGCTCAGCGCCCGTCAGCTGCGATCGATTGCGACGCCGTGTCCATGAGTGAATGAATCGCCCTGCCCAAACGCTCCATGCCGACGAAGATCGTTTCCGTGTCGGCACAGGAAAAATTGAGCCGCAGTGTCGAATGCCGGCTGCCGCGCACGTAGAAAGGGTCGCCTGGGACAAAAACCACTTTGTCCTCGAACGCGCGCTGGAATAGATCCATCGCCGTCAGCCCTGCCGGCAGCTCCGCCCACAGGAACATCCCGCCCTCCGGGTCCGTGGCCTGGACCTCCGGCGGGAAGTACTCGCGCATCGCATCTTGCATGGCCCGGCACTGCCGTCCATAGACCTCGCGAATGACGGCGATGTGCGCTTCCGGATCGTTGTCGCGCAGATACTGATGCACGATGCCCTGCGTGAAATGGCTGGTATGAAGGTCCGTCGCCTGCTTGGCCGCGAGCAGCTTCTGCATCAACGGCGGTGGCGCCACGATCCAACCGAGCCGCAGCCCTGGCACCAAGCTCTTGGAGAAGGACCCCAGCAGCACGGTGTGTTCGGGAAGCAGCTTCAGGAATGAGGATTTGGGCTGTCCGCGGAAGCGCAGATCGCCGTAAGGATCATCCTCGATCAGCAGGGTCTGCGTGCCTTCCAGTACCTGCGCCAACTCGCTCCGGTTGGCCTCCGAGTAGGAAATGCCCGATGGATTCTGGAAATTGGGGACCGTGTACATCAGCTTCGGACGGTGCTCGGCAAGCTCCGCGCGCAGCGCATCGACATCCATGCCCTCTTCCGAAACCGGCACTGGCAGAAAGCGAGCGCGGTACATGGAAAAGGCCTGGATGGCACCCAGATAGCCCGGTTCTTCAATGACCACGGGGTCGCCGTCGTTCAGGATGACTTTGCCGAGGAGATCAAGCCCCTGCTGCGAGCCGCTGGTGATGAGGATGTCTTCCACCGGCACATCCAGATTCGCCTTCTCGCGATAACGCGCCGATATCTGCTCCCGCAGACCGGGATGACCCTCGGAGCTTCCGTACTGGAGCACATCGCGCCCGTGATCGTCGAAAAGGCGCGCCGTCGCGTCCTTGAGCGCGGCAACCGGAAACAGCTCGCGATTCGGCAGACCGCCCGCGAAGGAAATCACCCCCGGATCCATAGCCACTTTCAGGATCTCGCGAATGAAGGAACGCGGCACATCCGCGATGCGGTCCGAGAAGATGCGGTCCAGCTCGGTCATGACTTGGTTTCAGTGCAAGCAGAGCGCATCACGATGGCGCATTCCGGCCTCTGCCGCCAGCTTCCTACATCAGCCACCCTGTCGCGGCGGGCGACGGCCGCTGCGCACAATGGCACTGCTGCCTTCCGGCGCGAGCTTGCACGCCAACCGCGATGGGGTGCGCTGCCTTCCTGAAGACCGGGACCGACCGACTATCGCGCACCAGCGATTCCGACCAGCCTCATCCCAGGCCGAGAAAGCCCAGGATTGCGAAGACGATGACCACCAGGCCGACGATATAGATGATGTTGTTCACGATGACTGCTCCTAAGAGGGCGAAGAGGAGGCGGCTCCGGCCTAGCGAGTGCTTGAAGCAATAGCGCGTCGGGAACGGATGCTGCCTTGCTCATTGACAGTTGCAGAAGACGCCTTGCGGCGTCGGTTCACCAGCGAACATTGCGCGGGCAAGATTGCTGTGCCCGCGGGCATCAGCAGCGCCGGCGCCATGACAAGCTGCCCGGCGACAACGACCGAGCGGCCGCACAAACGAAAAAGGTCGCCCTCACTCCCGTCGAGGAGTGAGGGCGACCTTTCCGCCCGACTAGTAGCTACTGGCCCTGCGTGTTGTGGGCCTGGGTTGGGTGGGCGATGATGACCTCCACCCGCCGATTCTGCTGGCGACCGGCCGACGTGTTGTTGTCCGCTATCGGCCGCGCCTCACCGATGCCAGCCGTGGCAAGGCGGTTGCCCGCAACGCCGCGTCCGACAAGGTAGTCGCGGACGCTATCGGCACGTCGCAGCGACAGCGCACGATTGTAGTCGGCGCTGCCGGTGCTGTCGGTATGGCCCTCGACCTCGACCGTGCGCTCGGAGTACTTGCGCAGGAAGTCCACCAGCTGATCGAGGTTGCGTCCGGCGCCCGCCTGAAGGGCGTCGCTGTTGGTCGCGAACAGCACATCGCCAAGCGTCAGCACGATACCGCGTTCCGTGGCTTCAGCCTTGAGATCGTCGATCTGCTGCTGCAACTCACGCGCCTGGCGCTCGGCCTCTTCGGCAGACACAGCCTGCTCGGAACGTGCCCGGTCAGCGGCCGCATTGGCCTGACTGGCATCAGCGTGAGCCTTGTCTGCTTCCCGTGTGCGGGCGTCCAGACGGGCGCCATCACGTTCCTGGGCCAAGCGAGGGCGCTCCGACTCGGCGTGCTTCGCGGTCGCTCGGGCGCGGGCAATCGCAACCTTCTGCTCGGCAAGGTAAACGCGGTGCTCACCCAGCTCGGATTCGCTCTCGGACAAGGGCTGCTCGGCAAGACGCACCGCCTCCTCCGCGTCACGGATCTCGACCCGTGCCCGCTCCGCCAGCTCGGGTTCATTCTGTAGCGATACCAGCTTGCCACGCACGTCCGCGGCCCCCTGCGGGGCAACCGGTCCGGTCGCACAAGCGGTAAGCACAAGGGGGAGCGCCACGAGCATGGCGAACACGCCACCCCGTCGTCCCGGGTTTAGAGTCATAGTATTCATTGCTGTTCTCCAGTCCGCTTCATCTCTTCACGCAGAGCTTTCGCGGCCTGTTGCATTTCCTGATTGATATCGGTTGCCTTGGTGGCCTCGGTTCTGGCTGTGGCCAGCTCGGCGGTCACCCGGGCGCGATGTGCCGAGCGTTCGGCCGCCACCATGTCCTCTGCAGCGACAGCCACTTCGGCTTGCTTGAGGTGCTGCTGTGCGTCATCCAGCTCCGCGGGGGCGTACTGCCGGGCTCCGGACTCTTGCGCGATGCTGATGGCATCGCGTGCTTTCGTCATATCGCTGGTCGGCGGCATCGGCGTCGTGGCGCAGGCGGCCAGAAGACCACCCGCAAACAATGTGGCGGCGCCCTTCCACGCGAAGCGAAACAACCCAACCTTGTTCGTGCATTCCATAATCGTGCTCCATTTGCAGCAGGGAACTCGCGCTGGCTATCAGCACGATGGATTCCGGTTCCAACGCTTCGTTGTTGCCGGAGTTCCCTTGAACAGGAACACTAGGACGCAGACAGCTTCGCGGTCTGTGCGGTGCCGCGCACTAAGCGGCTACAAGCCATTGTCAAACGATGGGATTCGCTCTGCGATGGTGTGGCTATCGGGTCGCTCGCGACGGCGAGGCGACAACCACCGATTCCCAACGAGATCGCCCGACTCACCCAGACCCAGCTCGTGACGCGCATCCGCGCGCTACAACCCCCTGCCCGGCATCCCTTCCACGGGCCCGATCTCAGGCACGCTGCCGCGCAGGGCCATCGCGCCGCTGGTGCTCTGCCAGGAAGGCCTTCAGCACACGCACCGTCTCGCTCTTGCGCCGGGTCCTGACGACCTGCTCGGGCGGCCCTTCGACGACTACCCGACCGCCCGCGTCGCCGCCCTCGGGGCCAAGATCGATGAGCCAGTCCGCCTCGGCGATGACATCGAGGTTGTGCTCGATGAGGATGACGCTGTGGCCGGCATCGACGAGGCGGTGCAGCACGCGGATGAGGCGCTCGACGTCGGCCATGTGCAGCCCGACCGTGGGCTCGTCGAGGATATAGAGCGTGTGCGCCTGCTTGTCGCGCCGCAGATCCGGGCGGGCCTTGGTCAGTTCGGTAACGAGCTTGATGCGCTGCGCCTCGCCGCCGGAGAGCGTCGGGCTCGGCTGGCCCAGTGTGAGATAGCCGAGGCCAACCGCCCGCATGAGCTCGAGGGCGTGGTGAATCTTCGGATAGGCGCTGAAGAAGTCGACGGCCTCGTCGACACTCATCTTCAGCACTTCGCCGATATGCTGACCGCCGTAGGTCACCGCCAGCGTCTCCGGGCTGAAGCGATCGCCGTCGCAGACCTCGCAGGGCACGGAGACGTCCGGCAGGAAGTTCATCTCCACGCGCCGCGCCCCCTGCCCCTCGCAGGCGGGGCAACGCCCCTCCTTGGTGTTGAAGGAGAAGCGCCCGGCCGTATAGCCGCGCAGGCGCGCCTCCTCGGTGCGAGCGAAGAGATTGCGGATTTCGTCCCAGAAGCCGATATAGGTCGCGGGGCATGAGCGCGGCGTCTTGCCGATGGGCGTCTGGTCAACCTCCAGCACCCGCTCCAGCGTCTGCCAGCCCTCAATGGCGTCACAGCCCTGCGGCTTCGGCTTGCGACCCGCGCGCCTGGCGGTGAGGCGCCGGAGGTTGTCGTGCAGGACACCGCGTAGCAGCGAACTCTTGCCGGAGCCCGAGACGCCCGTCACACAGACCATACGTTCCAGGGGGATGGCAACGTCCATGCCTTGGAGATTGTGCAGAGTCGCACCACGCACCGTGATCATCTGCTCGGGCGTGTCGCTGCGTCGATGCTCCAGCAAGGGATGACGTATGGGATCAGCCAGACAGCGGCCCGTGATCGAGTCCGGATTGGCGATCAACTCGGCCACGCTACCCTCGGCCACCACCCTGCCCCCGTTCACGCCGGCCCCGGGTCCCAGATCGACAACGTGCTCGGCGCGACGGATGGTCTCCTCGTCGTGCTCGACCACCAGGATGGTGTTCCCCTTGCCCTCCAGCCGGCCGAGCGTGTCCAGCAGCATGCGGTTGTCGCGCGGATGCAGTCCGATGGTCGGCTCATCCAGGATGTAGCACACGCCCTGCAGATTGGAGCCGAGTTGGGCGGCTATGCGGATGCGCTGCGCCTCGCCGCCGGACAGCGTCGGCGCGGCCCGGTCCAGGCTCAGATAGTCCAGGCCCACCTGCCGCAGAAAATCCAGGCGGGCCCGGATCTCGGGCAGGATGTCGCGGGCAATGGCCGCCTCCCGCTCCTTGAGCTTGAGCTTGCCGAAGAGCTTCTCGGCCTGCTTGACGGATAGCTCGGTGTAATCGGCGATCGACCAATCCTGGAAGCGCACCGCGAGCGCCTCCGGCTTCAGCCGCCGGCCTTGGCATGCGGCACAGGCGCGGACTTCGCCTGCCTCACCGTCTTCCAGCCACTCGTTCTCCTCGCCGGTCTGATCCTCGTCGAATCCGGTCAGGGCCAGCCCCGTGCCGAAGCAGCTCCCGCACCAACCGTGCTTGGAGTTGTAGGAAAACAGCCGTGGATCCAGCTCGGGAAAGCTGCACCCGCAACCCGGGCAAGCGCGCTCGGTGGAGAGGATGCTCTCGCCGCGCGCCGTCGCCAGCTTGAGGGTCCCCTGCCCGAACTCGAGCGCCCTGGCGATAAGCGCATCCAGCTCGCCCTCGGTGCCGGCGGTGAGCTTGAGCGTGCCCACCGGCAGATCGATGTCGTGTTCCTGATGGCGCGCCAGGCGTGGCCAGTTGTCGGTCGGCAGGTAGTCGCCGTCCACGCGCAGCGTGGCGAAGCCCTTGCGCGCGGCCCACTGGGCGAGTTCCGTGTAATAGCCCTTGCGCGCGACCACCATCGGCGCCAGCAGCGTCACTTTGCGGTTGCGTGCTTCGCGCAGGATGCGGGCCCGGATCGCTTCGGGCGTCTGCTGGCGGATGGGCACCTCGCAGTCCGGGCAGTACTGCGTGCCCAGCTTGACGAAGAGCAGGCGCAGGAAGTGGTAGAGCTCGGTCATCGTCGCCACGGTCGACTTGCGACCGCCGCGACTGGTGCGCTGCTCGATGGCCACCGTGGGCGGGATACCGAAGACGGCGTCGACATCCGGGCGAGAAGCCGGCTGAACGAACTGCCGGGCGTAGGCGTTGAGCGACTCCAGATAGCGGCGCTGGCCCTCGCGGAAGACGATGTCGAAGGCCACGGTGGACTTGCCCGATCCGGACAGCCCCGTGATCACCGTGAGCCGGTTGCGCGGAATGCGGATATCGACGTTCTGCAGGTTGTGCTCGCGCGCGTGATGGATGGCAATGGCGGGTGGCAAGGCCGCCGGCCCGGGCGCCGGTACAGCGGCTTCGGCGACGATCGGCGCGTCCAGCGCAGTAGTGGATCGTGCTCCCGCCCGCGTGGCTTCCGTGCCGATGCGGGCACGCGCATCGAGATAGTCCCTGAGCGCCTGGCCGGTGTGGCTGGCCGGCGCGGCCATGATCGCCTCGGGCGTTCCGGCCGCGACCAACTCTCCACCGCGATCGCCGCCTTCCGGGCCCATATCGATGATCCAGTCCGCGGCCGCCATGACGTCCTGGTTGTGCTCGATCACCACCATGGAGTGGCCGGCGTCCAGCAGCCGGCGAAAGGCGATGAGCAGCGTTGCCACATCGTCCATGTGCAGGCCGGTTGTCGGCTCGTCGAAGAGGAAGAGCAAGTGCTCGCGACCCGCGCGATGCGCGCCCGCCTTCGCCAGATGTCCGGCGAGTTTCAGGCGCTGGGCCTCGCCGCCGGACAGGGTCGGCACCGGCTGACCCAGCGCCATGTAGCCGAGGCCCACCGCCTGCAAAGGCTCCAGCCCCCGCAACACCTCCGGGTAATCGCCGAAGAAGGCCACCGCCCGGCTCACTGTCATTTCCAGCACCTCGGCGATGGAACGCGGCCCCGTGTCGCAGCCCACGGACGGCGCCAGCGTCACCTCCAGCACCTCCGGCCGGAAGCGGCGTCCGTCACAGTCGGCGCAGCGCAGGTAGACGTCGGAGAGGAACTGCATCTCGACGTGCTCGAAGCCGTTGCCACCACAGGTGGGACAGCGCCCCTGCCCGGCATTGAAGCTGAAGGTGCCTAAGGTATAGCCGCGCGCCTTCGCCTCCGGCTGAGCGGCGAAGATCTTGCGGATGGCATCGAAAGCACCGACGTAACTGGCCGGCGTCGAGCGCGTGGTCCGCCCGATGGCCGACTGATCGATGAGCACGACGTCGTCGATGCGTTCGTGCCCGGCGATGGTCTTGTGTGCCCCGGGTGCCTCGCCGGGATGGCCCTTGATCTCGCACAGGGCTCGGTAGAGCACTTCGGCGATGAGGGTGGATTTTCCGGAGCCACTGACGCCCGTGACCACGACCAGACGATTCAGCGGCAGATCGACGTCGACGTGCTTGAGGTTGTGCGCGGCCGCGCCGCGGATGCGCAGACACTCGCGGGCGGCCGGCGCCTTCGTCTCGTCGCGCCCCGCTACTGCGGGGGACGCATGGGGCCGAACCACCTGGCGCCGGCCGCTGAGATAGTCGGCAGTCAGCGAATGCTCGGCGCGCATCAGCTCGGCGGGCGTGCCCTGGAAGACGATCTCACCGCCGCGCTCCCCCGGACCGGGACCGATATCGAGCACCCGATCGGCAGCGTGCATGACCTGCGGATCGTGCTCGACCACCAGCAGCGTATTGCCGGCGTCGCGCAACCGGTGCATGACGCCGATGATGCGGTCCATGTCGCGCGGGTGCAGGCCAATGCTGGGCTCGTCCAGCACGAAGAGGGTGTTGACCAGCGAGGTCCCCAAGGCCGTGGTCAGGTTGATGCGCTGCACCTCGCCGCCTGACAGCGTCCGCGACTGGCGGTCCAGGGTGAGGTAATCCAGGCCGACCTCCACCAGATACTCCGTGCGCCCCCGGATCGCCTCCAGCAGCAGGTCCGAGGCCGCGTCCAGCGGTGCCGGCAGATGCAGGTGCCGGAACAGGCGCTGCGCACGCGCCAGCGGAAGGCCCATGATGTCGGCGATATTGAGCCCGGGCTGCTGCTGCAGCGTCGCCTCCGAGAACCGCGCGCCGGCGGGCATGAAGCGCTGCGCCGGCTCGAGGACGGCGTCCGCATCCGACTTCGAGCCGACACGCCACAGCAGCGCCTCCGGCTTCAGGCGCGCGCCCCGGCATGCCGGGCACTGGTCGTAGGAACGATAGCGCGACAGCAGCACCCGGATGTGCATCTTGTAGGCGCGCGATTCCAGCCAGTCGAAGAAGCGCTGGACGCCATACCAACCGCCGCGATGCGAGTGCCAGCTCCAGTCCGCGTCGCCCCGAATGACCCAATCCCGGTGGCTCTTCTCGAGCTTCTTCCAGGGCACATCGGTGGGCACATCCGCGCGCTCGCAGTGCCGGATGAGGTCACGCTGGCACTCGAGATAGCTCTCGGTCTGCCAGGGCTTGATCGCGCCCTCTGCGAGCGATTTGTTCTCGTCCGGGATGACCAGCCGGTAGTCGATACCCATGACGCGACCGAAGCCGCGGCAGGTGTCACAGGCGCCCATGGGCGAGTTGAAGGAGAAGGTATTGGGAATGGGATCGCCGTAGTCGCGGTCGCAGTCCGGGCAGTGCAGCCGCTCCGAGAAGCGCCAGTGATCGCTCGGCTGGCGCTCGTCGTCCAGCGGCAGGACGCTGAGGTGGCCCTGGCCCGCGCGCAGGGCCGCTTCCACCGCTTCCGTGATGCGATCCCGGCGCTCGGCTTGCAGCCGCACCCGATCCTGGGTGACGCGCAGGGTGTCGCCCGCTACCGTCTCGACGCGGTTGTAGCCTTGGCGATCGAGTTCCGCGCGTAGCTTGTCCTCCGTCACCTCACCACTCAGCGGGATGTCGAAAGCGATCAGCGCACGCCGGCCCGCGCCGCGATCGAGCAGCTCGGCAACGATGTCGTCTGGGCTGTCACGGCGGACTTCGCGGCCGCAGCCCTGGCAGAACAAGCGTCCGGCGCGCGCGAACAGCAGCTTCAGGTGATCGTTGAGCTCGGTCATCGTGCCCACGGTCGAGCGCGAACTCTTCACCGGATTGGTCTGGTCGATGGCGATGGCCGGCGGGATGCCCTCGATGGCATCCACCGCCGGCTTGTCCATGCGATCGAGGAACTGGCGCGCGTAGGGCGAGAAGGTCTCGACGTAGCGGCGTTGGCCCTCGGCGTAGATGGTGCCGAAGGCCAGCGAAGACTTGCCCGAGCCACTCGGCCCGGTGACCACCGTCAGCTCGCCCAGCCGCAGCTCAAGGTCCAGATTCTTCAGGTTGTTCTGGCGCGCGCCGCGCAGCCGGATTATCTCGTCGGCCATGAAAACTCTCCGCCAGGGTCGGGCGAGGATAGGCGATGCGCAATTCTCGGTCGAAGCATGGCGGGCGTCAGTGTCCCCCGGCCTCGACGTCTCGCCGCTGTGCCGATGGGCGAAGCGTGATCTCCCCGCCGTTCAGTCAGATGGGCGCAGCGAGCCCCTCGCCCGCGCACAAGGTAGCGAAGCGGCTCTCCACAACAGCGTAGTCCGCTACCGCACGCGCTCAGTCATCGAAGCAGACATCGAGCCCTTCGCCGGCCACGGTCAGGTCCTCCATGACCATGCTCGCCTTCAGTCGGATGCTCGGGCACTGGATGGCCCGCCCGTCTGCGTCCCGGCAGCGCAGCGAATCCAGTTCTAGCCGCAGGCTGCGACAGCTATGCCCGGCAATCTCCGGCAGCGCGATATCCCGCGCCCACATCCCGGTGCCGTTGTCCTGCAGCTTGGCCGCGAAAGCCGCCTTGCGCACGACCTCGCCAGCCGCATCCAGCAATCGGGCTTCGCCCTCAAGCGCGCGCAGCTCGCTGTTGGCTGCGATATAGAAGGACAGCTCGGCCTCGCAGGGCGTCTGCACGGCAAAGCCTTCCGCCCCGGAATCGATATTCAGGCGGCCCGGCTCGCTCGTCTTCCGCGCCTCACAGCGCGGCTGACGATGATCGCCCGGCACCGCCTCGGTGCCGAACAGGCTCGCCATAATGGCGAGCAAGCCGGCAATGCCGAGGGCCTGTCCAAGCCTGCGCCAGCGTCGGCTGAAGGCAGCCGTCATCGCTCGAGCATGCCGCTACTCCAAGCCAGCCATTGCGCCCCTGGCCCACCAGCCATGCCTCGACCTCAGCGACTGCGCGTGATGCTCCAGTCTAGCGATGTGTGACCCGTCAGCCGCCAAGTCGTTCTAGAGACGCATGCCGATCTCGCGCCAGCTCGGCGACAGCGAGGCCTCGGCGCTCGGCCTGGCGTTCACGCGATCGAACCACTGATGCAGGGACTCGAGCGCGTCTGGAATCGGCTGACCGACGCTGCCCACGAAGTCCAGCGCGCAGTACAGAACGATATCCGCCAGCGAGAAACGATCGCCGCACAGAAACTGCCGGCCCGCTAGTTGCCCATCGATCCATTCCATGCCGGCGCGCGCCTTGCGCTTCATACCGTCGGCGGCATCCGGCAGACAGAGAATGCGGTCGCGGAAGAGCTCGAGGCCCTCGGCGTAGCGGAAGCCGGCATAGGCGAACTCAGTGATGTTGAACTCGACGCGACGCAGCCACATGCGCGTCTCGGCGCGCTCGCGAGCGTTGCTACCGACGAGCGCCGTATCGGGATACAGCTCTTCCAGATACTCGCAAATGGCCACCGTCTCGCCGAGCCATGTCCCGTCGTCCATCTCCAGCGACGGAAGCTGGCCGGCCGGGTTGTGCTCCGTATAGGGCGGACGCCGGTTCTCGCCCCCGAAGAGATCGACCTCCTCGAGCGGCAGCTCGATGCCCTTCTCATGCAGGAACATCCGCACCTTGCGCGGGTTGGGCCCCACGGCGTTCAGCAGTTTCATGGTGTCTCCTCGGTTTCGTTGTTTCTCGGCCAGTCACGCGCCTGGCCCCGCGCGTCGTTCGACAGTTTGAACAGAGGCACCCTTCCCCGGCCCACTCGTTCGAGTAGGGGCTACCGCGCCAAGGACGGATCAGCGCATAGAAGCCGGCACCGTGCTCGGAACGCGCATTGCCTGCCACCCGCCTGCGGATCCGTCCTGCGCCACCCCTGCGCATTCTCCGGGGTCGGGGTTGGCGGCGGCAGCATCGGCATCGGCCACCATGCGCGCAGCTGGGCCCAGCCCCCAGACCGCCAGACCGACGAAGAAGACTAGCGGCAGCATGTGCGCGTAACCGGCAAGACGGGCCCGCGCGCCACGCCGTATCCGGGTCGGCTTGAACACCCGAGCACCACGGGGCGGATTTTGGCCGTCCCGAATGATGCGCCATCCGCGCCATCCGCGCCATGCCGAAGGCAGGCCGAGCAGAGCAGCGCAACCGAGCGGCAAACCCGCGAAGAGGGCATAGATCAGGACGGTCGTTCCCGGCACGCCAAACAGCTCGCGGCAATGCGCGGTTTCGGCGACCTCTTCCAGGGCCGGAAAGCCAACGCGCTCCATGACCACCATCAGCGGCAGGAGCAGGCCCAGCGTGATCGCAATGAAGGCGACCCGTTGCTTCGTCGAATACAGCTCAGCGTACTCGGCACCCTCGGCGCCATCGGCGAGCGATGGCTCGGCTCGCCCAGCATGCGCTTTGCCACCGCCCAGCCTACGCGCAGCATAGGCGGCCCCGACCGCCGCCGCGCAGCCGAGAAGCGCCAGTGCGGCCATCTCCCAATAGACCATTCCCCCGCCTCTGCCCGCGATCCTCGCGAGACCGGCTTCGACTCGTTCCAGCGAGCCGCGACCATTCATCTCGGCTCGCCACCCGATCGCGCATTCTCCGGCTTGCAGCCGACGCTGTCATGCCCCTACCGCCGAATCGCGGTTAGATGGCCGAACGAAACAGCGAGCCTAGAACCCCCAGCCAGCCAGTTCAGCAACGATGTCGCGGTAGAGGCCGACGCGGCTGAACTCGAAGGCGCTGTTGTCCTCGCCGAGGCAGCTGACACCCTCCATGCCGGGCACCTCGGAGCTGCTGTAGGCCATGTGATCCAGGCCCGGATGCGGTTGCTCGGGATCATTGCTGCTGGCGCTGACCCAACGCGGGATCACTGGGGTCGCGCCACCGCCCGCTGCCGGCCCGTAGGTGGTGAATCGCTGCGAATCCACCGAGATGTTGCCGTCGTTGGGGCCTTCTCGGTTGTTCACGATCTCCCAGTAGAGGCGACTTTCCATGTAACAGGGATGATTGATGTCATCGATCTGCGAGCTGAAGCTCTGGTAGAGGACGGGATGGGCCGGATCCTCGGGAAACGGATAGCGCTCGTTGAAGCTGGGCGGGCACTGTGTCTGATCCGACGGCTCGCACTCCATGTCGGTGGTCACCGTCATGTACTTGCGCGTCAGCGCCACCACCGACTCACCGCCCTGCAGGATCAGCGCCTGATTCTGGAGCAGTGAGGCAACACCGAAGGCCGCGTCCAGCACCAGCGAGCGACAGCCGGGCTGCGTACAGGCCAGCAGCAGCTCCTGCACTGCCTCGGCCTGGGCGGTGCCCTTGTTGGCGCCGGCCATCGACGTCCAGCTGGCGACATGGCGGTACATCAACTCGCCGCTGAACTCGTTGCGCACGGCCGCCAGCATGTAGCGCGAATCCGCACAGCCCTGCGAGTGGCAGATGATGTTGAACTGCAGCCCCTCGCGACAGCTCTGCTCGTCCGCGAAGCCGTTGCGTGCGCGCAGCTCGGGGCGAGCGCAGTAGTCCAGGGTGGCGGCGTGCACACCCTCGACGACCTGCGGATCCGTTCCCTCGCAGAGGATCTCCTCGATGGTTTCGCCGGCGCACTTCTTGTAGAGCAACCGCCCGCGCCGCTCATGCGAGGCGAAGGCCAGCTTGTCCGGCTGATAGACGACCACGCCCTCGGCCTCCAGTGCCTTCTTGACGCCGTAGCGCTCGAACTCGTTGACCGGATGCGGTTCATCTCCCTGAAAGCTGGTGTCGGCGATGCGCGACCAGGCGTGCGAGAACAGCACCGGCCAGCGGGTCTGCACGGCCTTGCCGGTGCTGTCCGGCGACTGCGCGAAATAGCTGCCATCCGGCCCGGCGCCCTTGCTCAAGCCCATGTCCTGACCGGTGGGCTGTGCGCCACTACCGTCCGAGCCGCAGGCGGCCAGCAGCAGAACCAGCAATGTGGCCGCCAAAGTCTTCCATCGCGTGCGCATCAGTCTTCCGCCAGGGTGTCGAAGAGGATGTCGGTCAGCAGCCCGGGAACAATGGGCACGCCGATGGCGTTGGAGGGGGTTTCATCCATCGCTTCGATCAGCTCGGCAAAGGCCTCGGTCACCGGAACCAGATCCTCGCGATGCACCTTGTCCAGGGTGTCGGCTTCGTCATACATATAGTTCGGGCCGGCAATCAGCGAGACCGTCGGCACGCCGGCCGCACAGATGAAGCCGGCATCGGTGGGCATAAGGCCGGCCGGGCACAGCACGTGCCCCTGCAGCAACGCGGTGCGCCGCAGGTCGTACTTCCGCACCACGTCGATAAGCTTCAGCTTGAGTTGCGGCGCGAGATTCTCGATGACGCCGCGAATCTCCGGCTGATCCGTAACCACCAGCTCGCCATCGTCGCCGATCAGCCCCTGCTTGCCGATGTGCTCCAGCGTGACGTTGGCGACGATGTTGTAGGGCGTCTCCTCATTGATGATGTACTTGTAGGTGAAGGCCTTGTGCGCCTGATAGCCGGTGAAATGGCTATCGAAGGTTGCGAACATCATGGTCTTCTCGCGGGATTCGGCCGGCTGCGAGGCGAAGTACTGCGCCTGCGCCAGCACTGCAGCCGTGCCGCTGCCGTCCTCCACCGCGCCGTAGAAGACCGAATCGTGATGCGACTGCACCATGATCGTGTCCTTGGAGGCGCCGGGCAGGAAGCCGATCACGGTACGTGCCTCGGCCTCCTCGCGGCTGCCATGCAGCTCGAGCGTGGCCTCGGGCGACTCCGATTCGGCCATCATCTCGCGGATGCGCGCGCCCTCGGAAGGCGACACCCACATCCCGGGGATCGTGACATCGGTACCCCGGTAGTACTCGTTGTGATAGCGATTGGAATCGAAGTAGTCCGCCAGCACGCCGACGAACCCGGCCGCTCCGGCCTCCATCGCCGCCTCGGCGAATGATTCGTAGGTTGTGATGAAGGGGTTGCCGGTGAAGAATGAAGGCTCCACCACGGTTAGTCCGGGATCCCAGAGGAACTCGATGAAGGGTGTGAATCCGAGCGGCGGCAGAATGAACTTCAGATCGAAGAGCAGGATCTTGCCCTCGACGTCCTGCTGCGCCAGTTGCACGGCAGTGCCCCGGCCGACATCCACGATCTCGGCGGTGAGCCCGTCCGGACCGGTGGAGAAGGTCGAGGCCTCGTCGGTGGTCACGAAACTGTGCGCGGCAGGATAGGCGTCGACAGCTTCCCCGTTGACTGCCAGGCCGTGGCTGCTGAACTGCCAGTTCCAGGAGGTAACGGTCTCGTAGTGCACATCCTCCAGCCCCAAGGACTCGAACTGGCACTTGACGTACGCTGCCGCCTTCCTGCCCTCCGGCGTACCGGTACGGCGATAGCCGATACCGACCAGATCCTCGATCCAGCCGAAGATGCGGTCCTCGCTGGGCATGCCCTGCGCTGCCGGGGAGGTGTCGCGCGCGCACTCGCCCGCCGAAGCGCTCCCCGATGGGCCGGTCTCGCTGCCGCTGCAGGCCGCGAGAAACAGGGTGACGCACGCGACAAGCGCCCAACGCTTCGAGCTCGGTTTCACTGCTCTCCTCCGGTGGGCGTAACCTGTACGCCCTGATTGTTCTGGGGTGCCGGCACGGCGATGCGTGCCTCCGCCACACAATCTATTGCGCCCGAGCCCGCGCGACTTGTACCAAACGCCGGAAGCGCTGGTATCAGATGACGAAATCGTTACAGGCAAGCCCATCGAGGAGACAAAACGCCGCATCCGACGGCGGATACCGCAGCCATGACGAAGCAGAACCGACCGGAGCACCCGGCCCCAGCCGGGGTAAAGATCTATTACTGGCCGTGCAGCCTGCTGCTGACGGCACCTTCACTGCTGCTGGATCGCCCCACCGGCCCACTGTCCGCCACCCTGCGCATCGCCTGCCGCGAGCCCTACACCATTGAGGTCGCCGGCGAGACCTGCGTCACCCGCGCATCGCTGGTCGCACCCAAAGCCGAACGCAAGCGCATCATCGCGCCCAACAGCGATATCGCGCTGTTCTACCTGCCGCTGCAGGCACCGCGGCACGCCGCGCTACGCGCCCTCATCAGCGACCGGAAGCTTGTCGACCTGCCCATCGAGCCCTTCGAGCCGCTGCTGCCGCGCATCCGTGCCGCCATGCAGGAAGTGCAGCCGGCGACCGAGATCAAGGCGCTGGTGCGCGACGTCGTCGAAGCCATTACCGGTCAGCCCGTGCCCGAGCAGGACGACATGGACCCGCGCATCGCCAAGGCCTGCGCCGTCCTCGACGAACTGCCGCTGCGCGACGCGCAGATTCGGACCGTTGCGAGCCGCGTGCATCTGTCGCCGTCGCGGCTGCGCGAGCTGTTCCGCGAGGAAGTCGGCTTCACGATCGGCGAATACGCCCGCTGGCGGGCGGTGTGGCGCGCCGTCCTCTACTGGAAGCGTGGCCTGACCCTGACCGATGTCGCCCTGGAGGCCGGCTTCCATGATCTTTCCCACGCCGACAAGGCCATCAACGAAGTCTTCGGCATCAATCCGTCGACCCTCATCGACCCACAGTTCGTGACCCTTATCAACTGCGAGCAAGACGACCACGTGCTGGTGCAATAGCTCGACAACGGCATGGGTGCCCCCTACCCGGCGCTCACCGAGAGGGCGGCCCCATCCACGCAACCCAGGCACACTGAACGCGCTCGTCGCCCAACACTCCCAACCATAAAGGGCAAGCTCCGCGCCCCGACGGCTGTCATGCCGGCAACGTCAGCTAAGGCGAGGCTGCTGAGCCCAAGGAGACCCCCATGAACGATAGTCGCGAGAAGATTGCCAGCCGCAGCGCAGAGGCCATGCTGGGCCCGAACCCCGTCGTCGGCATGCGGGCACGGCACGTCCTTGGCGAAGGGCTCAAGGCCTTGGGACTGCTGGCGCGCCAGCCACGGCTGACGGCGCGCACGGGCGCGCATCTGGCCGCGAGAATGGCTGAAGTGGCGCGCGGAGACTCCGCGCTGGCCCCTGCCCCGCGCGACCGCCGCTTCAAGGACGAGGCCTGGGAGAACGAGGAGGCCTACCGCCGCTGGCTGCAGGCCTGGCTCGCCTGGACCGAGACGACGCACGAATGGGTGGAGCAGCAGCCGGGGCTGAGCAAGTACGGCCGTATGCGGCTGGAATTCCTGGTCGACCTTCTGAACGATGCGATCGCGCCCTCGAATTTCCCGTGGCAACCGGTCGCGGTCCGCAAGTTCCGGGAGACCGGTGGCGCCAGCGCGCGTGCGGGCCTGAAGAATTTCCTGACGGATTTGCGCGAGAACCGTGGACTGCCGTCACAGGTGGATCGTCGCCAGTTCAAGCCGGGTGAGAACCTCGCCACAACCGAAGGCGCGGTCGTCGAGCGCAACGAGGTCATGGAGCTGATCCAGTATCAGCCGAAGACCGAGAAGGTCCACGCTGTTCCGCTGCTGGTCGTGCCGCCCCAGATCAACAAGTACTACGTCTTCGACCTGAGCCCGGAGAAGAGCCTGGTCAAGGGATTGCTGGAGGCCGGCTTCCAGGTCTTTGTTGTCAGTTGGCGCAACCCCACCAAGGAGCACGCCGACTGGGGCCTGGCCGAATACGCCTCGGCCATCGAATCCGCCGTCTCGGTAGCCTGCAACATCACCAAGCAGAAGCGCGTCAACATGCTGGGCGCCTGCGCTGGGGGCATCACGCTGGCCGCCTTCGTGGCGATGCGCCGGGCCGTCGGCGACGAGCGCATCAATTCAGTCACCATGCTCGTCAACGTGCTCGACACCGGCGCGCTGGGCGATACCGCCCTCGGCCTCTTCGCCGGGCCGCGCGCGGTTGACGCCGCCAAGCGACTATCCAAGCGCAAGGGTGTGCTCGATGGCAAGGACATGGCGACCGCCTTCGCCTGGCTGCGGCCAAACGACCTGATCTGGAACTACTGGGTCAACAACATCCTGCTCGGCAACCCGCCCCCGGCCTTCGACGTGCTGTACTGGAACAACGACAGCACCCGCCTGCCCGCCCGGCTGCACGCCGAGTTTCTGGATATCTACAAGAACAACGCCCTGACCGAACCGGGCGAGCTGCGCCTGCACGGCGTGCCAGTCGATCTGGCGCATGTCGATTGCGACAGCTATCTGCTCGCCGGCACCAGCGACCACATTACGCCCTGGCGCGCCTGTTACCGCAGCACGCTGCTATTCGGCGGCGACACCACCTTCGTGCTCTCCAACAGCGGGCATATCCAGAGCATCCTGAACCCGCCCAGCAACAAGAAGAAGTCCGAGTTCTGGGTCGCCCCCGGCGGTGAGCCCGATCCGAGCAAGTGGCACGAGAACGCCGAGCACGTCGAGGGGAGCTGGTGGCCGCATTGGTACGCCTGGCTCGCCAAGCGCTCGGGCCGCAAGCACGAGGCACCCGCCACAGTGGGCAATGACGCCTACCCGCCGATGGAAGCGGCGCCCGGCCGTTACATCTTCGAATGAGCGACGCTCGCCGCGTTACCAAGCCCACTGACGATTCGCTGCTGCGCGACGCCGGTATCGAGACCGGCGAAGTCCTGGTCGGCAAGCAGCGGCTGCGCTATGCCCTGCGGCCGGGGCACGGTGCACCGCTGCTCTTCTGCAACGGCATCGGCGCCAATCTGGAGCTGGTCGTTCCACTGCTGCGCAAGCTCGCCGAGAGACCGGTGGTGATCGTGGATCTGCCCGGCACCGGTGGTTCACCGTCCGGCTGGTTCTGGCCAAGCCTTCCGCGCTACGCGCGCATGGTCGTCGGCGCGCTGGATCAGCTCGGCTTCGACGGTCCCTTCGCAGTTGCCGGCGTCTCCTGGGGCGGTGGCCTGGCCCAGCAGATCGCCCGCGACTACAAGAAGCGGGTATCGCATCTGATCCTGATGGCCACCAGCCCCGGTATCACCATGATGCCCGGCAAGCCCTCCGCCCTGCTGCGCATGATGACGCCGCAGCGCTACTTCTCGCGCGGGTACATGGCCCGCCATGCCGCCACGCTCTACGGCGGCGAGATGCGCAACCGCCGCGATCATGCCCTGCAGCACGCCTACAGCACGACCGCCCCCAGCGGCCGCGCCTACATCCAGCAGGTCATGGCGATGTACCAGTTCTCCAGCCTGCCCTGGCTGCGCTGCATCCGCTGCCCTGCGCTGGTGATCAGCGGCGACGACGACCCCCTGGTGAGGCCCGTTAATGCCCGCATCCTGGCGGCCGTGCTGCGCGACGCGCAGCTGCACATCGTTCCGGGGGGCGGCCACCTGTTCATAACGCTGCGTCCAAATGAAACGGCGGCCCTGATCGACACCTTTATCGGAGCCGAGCCCCGATGATTCGGGGCGAACCGCGAATCGATGCACGCAACGCGCATTGGCCGCGATTTGCAGCTCGCAGGCCCAGCGCCATTCTTAAGATGGCAGCTCGCGGTCAACCGATAGCGGTTCCTGCGCTACCCTTCTCACGCTTCAGCCGGTCGGCTGCCTAGCGCTCGCGGCGCGACAACAGCCGGCTGGTTGGGCTGCGCATGCGCGCCTTCAGGCCGGTGACCGCTTCGAATTCGCCCGAAACCTGGCGCTGCTGAACCGAGCCGTCGCCGAAGGTATCTATGGCATTCATGGTCAACGCAAAGCTACCGGCGACGCTTTCATCACTGACGTCGTCAATCGTCACCGAGCCGGTGTCCGTGCTGGCGTAGATCGTCAGCGAATCGCCCTGCTCGATCACGGCTAAGGCCTGGTAACTCTGCGCCTGCGCCTTCAGCGCCTCGGTCGACATCGCTTGCAGCGTCTCGGTGCTGGCCTGCGCAGCGGTATCGAAACGGCCTGGCCCGGGCGATCCGTGGTGTGGGCGCATCAGCATCAGCATTCCCTCGGCGCCTTCGCCGTCATTGAACACGCTAGCGATCGCCAGGTCGCCGATCTCGTTCACACGGAAATGGGAAGAATCCGCCTTCAGCGCCAGCGGTACCGGCCCACTCGTACCGAAACGAATTGCTGCGCTGCCGTTGCCGTTGCCGTTGCCGTTGCCGTTGCCGTTGCCGTTGCCGTTGCCGGCCGGAGCCTGGCTCAGCATCTCGGCCAGGACCAGCGCTCCGGCAGCCACGCGGTCCTGTGACTCGGGGATGGCCGGCCATCCCGCGTAGTGCGTCATATCCGTATCTGGCGCCGCCTTGGGCTCCGAAACTTCGACCGTAACCGGACCATCGTTCGTTTCGAGCCTGCTACGCACTAACATCCCGGCGGAGTGCAGCTTGTCATTCAAACGCACGTACACAGCCTGATTCACACGCTCTCCGCCCTCAGAGCAGAAGCAGACGAAACGCTGATCATTGCCGATCTGCAGTGGAAGCATTTGCAGGGGCGAGAACGGGAAACGCTCGGCGAACCAGAAATCACGACGCGACTCGACGCGTTCCTCGGTTCTTTCACCGTCGTCGTGGTCGATGCGCCGATAGTTATAGGACACGGTCAGCGTGTAATGCCGAGTCGCCAGTCCAGCGACCTTGCCATCCTCTTCACCACGCACCCAGTCAACCGACAGATTCTCTATCCACCACTCGCGCTTGTAGGACTCATCGCGCGGACCCGGCGGATCGATCAGCTGAGAGTAGTGCCTGCCCTCCTCCAGGGGTTGCGGCTCGTTGATGCGGAAATACCACCGATTCAGTCGCTGCCCTTTGGCCAGCTGCCCGCCCGTACGCGGACCGGAGGCATAGGGAACCCCGGTATAGGCCATTGTTTTGCCGCCGCTTTCCGTCTCCCGGAAGGCTGACTTATCCGCCGGATTGGCGACGCCGACGGACAGGTCCTCCGTCTGGTGCACCGTTATCGTATGCGGCTCCTGGTAATAGAAGGGCGCGTTGATCGCGTAAAGAATAGGCAGCGACTCCGGCGCAGCACTCGCCAGCGGCGCGGCGATCGTCAGCAGAATCAGAGAAAGGCGTTGACTTCGCACTGGGGAGCCCCGGATCCGCTTGAGTGCGATCGCGCAACGCTCCGAGCTGCCTATCTCTGATGGACCGCGTGGCTTTCACACCCTCCGAACCATGCCACAGGTTGCATTCGCCAAACCAGCCGTCTCACGGGCCGGGCGAAAGCGCACGCGCCTATTCCAGAAGCTCCGCCGGCAGCGCAGGCGACACCGGCTCCGAACCCGTCACTTCCGCGAAGACTTCGGCGGGGTTGACCGTTCCAGCCGCCCCCGAGAAGGCGCAGCGCAGCTGGCCACTGGCGACCACTTCCTCGCCGCGCAGGAAGTCTTGCGCCACGAAGAAGCGGCGCTCGGTCCAGCCCAGGATCTGCGTACGCAGCGAGAAGCGCTCCCAGGGCTGCAGTGAGCGGCGGTAGTCCATCGCGCAATTAGCCACCGGAATACCCAGCCGCCGACGCATCGCAACGCGGGCGATACCGGTACGCAGGAAAAGCTCGTTGCGCGCCCGGTTCATGAGCTGCAGGTAGCGCACATTGTCCATATGCAGGCCGATGTTGAGATCAGTGGGCCAGACGAGCGAAGACACCACCAGCGGCGCATCGAGTGCGAGCCGCGGCTGGGTGGTCAGGCGCAGGGCGCTGCCGAGAAGGCGCATTGTTCTATCCAGGGAACTAGTGGTTAGGCACTCGCCTCAGAAGGCAGCGAATAATAGCGAAGCCAGCCTCAGGCGAGTTTGTCATCCGCCACGCGATAACGCGGATCCTCGTAGTAGTCGACGACGATCATGCGCCGGGCCTTGTCCATGAGTTCCGTGCAGTCCGGGCTGAGATGGCGCAGCGACAGGTGCTTACCGGCCCGCTGGTAGCGCTCGGCCAGGGCATTCACGGCTTCGATCGCCGAATGATCCATCAGCTTGGCGTTGCGAAAGTCGATCTCGACCTCGTCCGGGTCATCGCGCGGCACGAACTGCTGCTGAAAGCTCGCGACCGAGGCGAAGAACACGGTTCCTTCCACCTCATAGATCTTTCGGCCATCCGGTCCCTCTCGGCTGTTTACGCGCACCTGCTTGGCGTGCTCCCAGGCAAACACCAGCGCCGAGACGATGACCCCGACCACCACGGCCGCGGCAAGATCCACCACTACCGTAACGGCTGCGACCAGCAACCCGACCAGCACATCGGCGCGCGGCACCTTGCCGAAGAGCCGGAAGCTGCCCCATTCGAAGGTCTTCTCGGCCACGACGAACATCACGCCAATCAGCGCGGCCAACGGGATCTGTTCGATCAGCGCCGAGCCGAACATGATGAAGGACAGCAGGAATAGCGCCGTGGCCACTCCGGATATCCGGTGAAGCGCGCCGTTGCTGACGTTGATCATGCTCTGACCGATCATGGCGCAGCCGCCCATGCCGCCAAAGAAGCCGGTCACGACATTGGCTGCACCCTGCGCCGCGGAGTCCTTGTTGGGACGGCCGCGCGTCTCGGTCATGTCGTCGATGAGATTGAGCGTCAGCAGAGACTCGATCAAACCGATCGCGGCCAGAATCAGCGAGTACGGCAGAATCACGCGCAGCGTCTCCAGATTCCAGGGCACTGACGGCACGTGGAAACTCGGCAGACCACCCGCAATCGAACCGAGGTCCCCCACCGTCCGGGTGTCGATGCCAAAGCCCAGCGTCAACAAGCTGACCGCCACGATGGCAACCAGCGTAGCCGGCACGGCCTTGGTCAGTCGCGGGAAGAGATAGATGATGGCCACGGTCAGCGCCGTCAGCCCCATCATCGTGTACAGCGGCATACCGGACAGCCAGACCTGCCCACCTTCCGGGCCTTCCACCTTGAAGTGACCGAACTGCGCCATGAAGATCACGATGGCCAACCCGTTGACGAAACCCAGCATCACCGGGTGCGGCACCATCCGGATGAACTTGCCGAGGCGACAGGCGGCGAACACCAGCTGGAAGACGCCCATCAGCACCACGGCCGCAAACAGATACTCCACGCCGTGAGAGGCCACCAGACTGACCATCACAACAGCCAGTGCACCGGTCGCACCCGAGATCATGCCCGGCCGACCACCGAAGAGAGACGTGATAAGCGCCACGATGAAAGCTGCGTAAAGCCCCGTGAGCGGTGAAACCTGCGCCACCAGAGCGAAGGCCACGGCCTCCGGCACCATCGCGAGCGCAACCGTCAGGCCGCTGAGAATATTGGTCTTGAACACGGCCGGAGACATCATCTAAGCACTTTCCTCCAGATAAAAAGGGGCCATCTCGGCGACGGGCGTCGTCGAGCCAGTAAAAAAACGGAATCGCGGTGGAGCGGGAGCGGGTCAGGCGCTATCGCACCAGCGCGCCTCAAAGCCAAGGCGCAGCAGTACCGCTACAAGCACCGCATGCTGCAGCGCACAATTGTCCACGAATCACAGGCTGGAGTCCACCCCGAGACGATGCGAATCAGGTGCCCTAACGGCTGTTTGCGCCCTCGGACTACATGCCCATAACGCGCAACAGGACCCAGGCTGAGTACTCATTGCGCCGCGCTCGTCGCTGAACCGTCGCACCACGCGTCGGCTGTTCGGCAGCCGCCATCACGCCAGGCGCGCACCATTCGGCACCGGCGCATCGGGCACCGCCAACACCACCGCACCGTCCTCGCGGTGGAGGCCGGTCACCAGGCACTCGGAACGCATGGGGCCGATCTGCTTCGGAGGGAAGTTGACCACCGCCAACACCTGACGACCCACGAGATCGTCGGGCTGGTAGCAATCCGTGATCTGGGCACTGGACTGCAGAACGCCGACCTCGGGCCCGAAATCGATGCGCAAGCGGTAGGCGGGCTTGCGTGCCTCGGGAAAGGCACGCGCTTCGACAACGGTCCCGGCGCGTAGCTCGACGCGCTCGAAGTCACTCCACTCGATGGTTTCCCTTGTCACCATGCGCTCCACCTGCATCGGTTCGAGCAATGATCTTAGCGACGGATTGACGATCAAGGTCGAGCCGCTTATCTTTAGCGTATGCATAACGCAGATTCCCTCACCGCCCTTCTGGTAGTAGCTGCCGTCGTCTCGGACGTCGCGCGGTAGGGGCTGCCTGCATTCATTTCTCAACCCCCGCCGGCGCAGCCGGCGGGGGTTTTTTGTTTCTGCCGGTATGCGTCCGCGGGTTCCCAAGGAACCGACATGGACACCGAAAACGCTTTACCAACCGGCGCGCAATGGATCACCCGATTTCTGGAGGCACGCGGCGTGCGTCGTGTCGCCGGCATTCCCGGCGGCGCCGTGCTACCGCTCTACCGCGCCCTCGCAGACGCCGGCATTGACCACGTCCTGACCCGCCACGAGCAGGGCGCCGCTTTCGTCGCGCAGGGCATGGCGCGCGTCTCCGGCCGCGCCGCGGTCTGCATCGCGACTTCCGGCCCCGGTCTTACCAACCTGCTCACGGCGCTGGCTGACGCCCACGCGGACTCGGTGCCACTGGTGGCAATCGTCGGTCAGGTGCCGCTCGCGTTGCGCGGCACCAACGCTTTCCAGGAAGTGGACACCACCGCGTTGGTCGAGTCGATCTCAAAGAGCTGCATCGCCATTCGCGACGCAGCCGGGCTACCCGAGTGGATGCACGAGGCTTTTCGCATCGCGGAGAGCGGCCGTCCCGGCCCGGTGGTAATCGAACTGCCCAAGGATCTGCAGACGGCACCTGTGCCGAATATCGATACCTCGCCGAGGACCCCCGCCACGCCGGCGGTGTCGCTCGACGGCGAGTTGCTGAACCAAGCCGCGACGATGATTGATCGCGCCAGGCAACCGCTGCTTTACCTCGGTGGCGGCTGCCGCGGCGCATACGAGCATGCCCGACAGCTCGCCGAGCGCAGCGACATTCCGGTGGCAACCACGCTCATGGCCCTGGGCGCCCTGCCCCACGGCCACCCGCTCGCTCTCGGCATGCTGGGTCAGCATGGCGCGCGCTCGACCAATCACGCCATCAACGAATGCGATCTGCTGATCGCGGTCGGCGCCCGCTTCGACGACCGCGTCACGGGCCGCGCCGACACCTTCGCACCGCGTGCACGTGTCATCCATATCGATATCGATCCCCGCGAGCACGGCAAGATTCGGCGCCCGGAACTCGCCCTCGAGGCCGACGCCGGCGAAGCTCTGGCCGGGCTGGCTGCACGCGCCACAATCGTCGAACGAAACAGCTGGCGAGCGCGCATCGAAACCCTTCGTGCGCAGGATCGCACGCACCCCGCGGCACCGGCAGGCCAGCTGGCGCCGCAGGATTTGATCCGCGCCTGCGCAGCCGCGCTTGGCCCCGACACCATCGTCACCACCGACGTCGGCCAACACCAGATGTGGGTGGCCCAGCACTACCCCTTCGCGCGTCCGGACCGCTGGTTCACCTCAAGCGGGTTGGGAACGATGGGCTTTGGGCTGCCGGCAGCTATCGGCGCCGCTCTGGCCGAGCCGGACAGCCGCGTGCTGTGCGTTTCGGGGGACGGCTCGTTGCTCATGAACGCCCAGGAGCTAGCGACGCTGGCCGAACGTGGACTGGACGTGAAGATCGTCGTCATGGACAACGGAGGTCTGGGTCTGGTCCGCCAGCAGCAGGCCCTGTTCTACGAGCAGCGCTACAGCGCATCCGGCTACGCGCGCACGACTGACCTGTGCGCCCTGGCGCGCGCCTACGGCGTCACGGCCATCGACCTGGACGGCGAAGCCGAGCCCGAAGCCGCCCTTGTGAAAGCGCTCACCGCGCGGGGCCCGGTGCTCGTGCGTGCCCCTATCGACCCCGACGCGCGCGTGCTGCCCATGGTGCCAGCCGGCGCCTCAAACACCGAGCCCGTCGACTACGACGCGGTCAGCGAGCTTGTCGAGTCCTGTTAGCGAAAAACGGCCGACGTCGCGCTACAGGAGGCGCGGCGTCGGCCACTCCGCTCCATCAGGTGGAACCGTTTCGCACCATCCGCTCGAGACCAGTAAAGCTGACCTACTCCCCTTGGTCTGCTACCGGGATATCGAAATGCATAACCTCCTCTCGCAAGCCAAGCTTGAAGTAGAGGGCAATAGCTGCCAGATCCTCGACGCCCGTATCCGCCTGCACGGAAATGACATAGGCGCCGCGCGTGGCACCGATCCGGTTGAGATTATCGATCAGTGCCGTCGCAATACCGCAGCGCCGAGGCTCCGAGACAACCACTAGGTCATACAGATTGATCTCGCGACGCGCCTGTTCGAACTTCTTGAGCTCGTAGGCCGCGAGACCACCGACGACCCGCACGCCCTCCATCGCCACCACCGCAATGAAGGTGTCGCCACCGAGCAAGCGCCGCGTGTAGTCCTCGCCGTCCTGCTTCCGGCGTAGGCATCCTGCTGACCGAGGACCTCGCCAAAGGTATCGAGCAGCGCGTCCATCAGCCCCGGGTCCTCCGGCCCAGGCTGCCACAGGCTGTATTGGTTGCTAGTTGCTGAGGCCCTCACTCTGTCCCAGACCACACCGACACCAACTTCACCGCACCGGTCGCAAGCCCCAAAGTGAAAGCACCGCCGCAATCACCGAGGCGACGCCCACGCTGCCCAGAAGAACCAGCACCACAATTTCAGCGATCCCTGAACCTTCCAATCCTCCGGAAGCCAGCGGCGTTGCGCGCCCGGCCCCGAAAACCGCGCCCACCAGGCACCCGAGCCAGTTGGCATAGCTGGAGTAGATCCACGACCATTTCAGCCATTGCTGCTGCATACCGGACAGCTGGAAGTGCTTCCAGATCGCCCCCACCGCAATCAGCAACACGCCGCTCATCATCCCAATGGTGTGCGCAGAAAGCGCGAGCCTCGGAATTGCCATTGCGGGCACGAAGAAGGCCCCGACGAGCGACAAAAGGACGAGCACGAAGGCCCACCGAAACAGGCTGATATTCATTTCCCCTCTCCGATAACTACGGCATGCCCCTGATCAAGCGCTGCCCCTTCCCCCGCTTAGCCACGACGGTTGCTGGCAAGGCCGCGTAGCACGAAGGATACTGCGACTTGCGCATTGCCAGACTGCCGCCAATCAGCCCCGCAAAAGCCATCATGAAAAGGAGCCCGTCGAGCAGCAACACCATGATGAATCGCAAGGATGGATGACTCATCGACTCACGGCAGTTAATGCTCGACGACAGTCCGGGCTCAATATCTGGACGGTGTTCCGAGGGTGCTACGGAGCGTGCTTGCGATCTACACTCGAAACACATTCGTCTACAGGCAAGGACGCGTAAACCCATGCTCCAGCAGGTCGCGTTTCTATTGGCCGGTTTGACGCCCGTACTCGCTCTGGCTTCTCCTATCACGGTGGGCGGCGTGCCTGTCGAGATGCCGAACCCGGAAGGGTTTGTGGCGGTCACTGATGATATGACCGAGCTTGCCACGCTACAGCGACGTTTCGTCGCCCCCGGCAACAAGCAATTCGTCACTTTCATCCCCCATGAGGCAGCTTCGAACGCCCGACAGGGCGGCTTGCCGGACTTCGTGCGCCGTTTCAGCGTCCAGACCGCGATCGACATCGCCGACCTTGATGTCGCCGCAGCGGATTTTCGCCAGCTTCAGCGCACGATCCGCGAGCAGAACGAAGAGATATTCGCCTCCAATCAAGCCGAGATGAAGGCTGTGATGCAAGACATCAACAAAGGGCTCTCAGAGGACCTCGGCCAGGAGCTCAATTTGTCGATGGGAGAGGCTGTCCCGCTGCCCCCGCATAGGGAGACTGATCGTACGATCGCCTACAGCATGATCACGCGTTTCGGAATCAATGACGCATCCGGCCAACCGACGAACATGCTGGTGGCAGCCACGACCACGGTCGCGCACGTCAAGAATCGGATCCTCTTTTTCTACACCTACGCGGATGCGGACTCTCTGACGTGGACTCGGGAAGCCTCAGAGCAATGGGTTGATAAGGTGCTCACAGCCAATCCCGTTACTCATAAGTTCCGGGTCAGCACACTCTGGAACCGCTTTGTCACCCGGATCGACTGGGCGCAAGTTCTAGGTAGCGCCGGCGCAGGCGGACTGCTGGCACTCGCGGTCAGCTTGGTCCGCACGCGACGACGACGCTCCAACGACTGCTGACCCTCAGCTATTGCTAGCGCCTGCGGCAACTCAACCTGGCCACACACCCCGCCGTATCGATCCGGGCGCAGAGGATGTCGAATGAGAAACTGACCGGCATCGACCCGGCCAGCGCAGGCAGTAGGCGCGCGAAGCCCGCCGTGAGGCATTCCGCTACTCCAGAACCTCATCGATCTGCATGATCGGCTGGATGTTGGTGAAATTCGGAACGTCGCCGATGATCTCCGCGCCGTGCTCGGCCATCGTCGCCTGAAAATCCTCGACCGACTTGATCCAGAAGTTCGCCATACAGACGAAGGCCGGTGCCGAACCGTCCGGCGACGCGACTCCCTTGCGGATCTCTGCCTTGACCGAGTTGTCGCCGACATAGCGCGCGACCAGCGGTACATGCTGCTTGGCGTAGTAGTCGAAATCGAAGCTGGCACCGTCTTTCTGGGGGTAGGCAACGGAAACGCAGAACATGGATCGTGCTCCTTCTGGTCAGAGATCAAGGCAAGCATCCCATCGGCAACTCTGAGAGGCTGACGGACACTTGCACCGCGACAACAGACCTCAGCGTGCCGTAATCCCGAAACGCGTGCACGCAAAGGCATTCTGCACATGGCCGTGGATGACCTCGAGCCGCCCTGAGAGCGCTTCGCCAATCCGTGCGACGACGTGCTGACGAAGGCGGCCCCATCCTGAGGCGGGCGCGCAAGGCCAACACGACCGCACTCCTTGATCTGGATCAAGAAGCGTGGCGATGCAAGCGCGCAGGCTTCGTTCCGCTCCATTCAATATTCATGACGCGTCTCCTCTGGAGTGTCGTCAGGGACGCAGAACATGCCCGATTCCGCTGCAACAAACCCGGCTGAAGCCACGACCTCCGCCGACCCGCTGCACCAGCTCCGGCGCACGAACTTGCGCGAGGTACGCGCCACCGTAAAACCGGATCGGCTGGAACGATCCACTGCTCGCGCGTTGTTCGGGCTCGGCGTGGATTTCACCGGCTATCTGCTGTGCATGGCCGGTGTCTTCGTGGCGGATGCGCTGTGGCTGCAGGGGCTGAGCGGGCTCGGTGCAGGCTGCTTCGTGGCCTTTCTTTTCGTTTGGGCGCACGACGCCGCGCACGGTGCACTGTTCGAGAACCGGCGCCTCAGCGAGTTCCTGGGCACCATTGCGATGCTGCCCTCCCTGAATGTCTACCGACTGTGGGCCTTCGGGCATAACCGGGTGCATCACGGATTCACGTCGCTTAGGGAAACTCTGATCAATCGCCCCGATCTGGGATGATGCCGGGGCACGGAGACGATGGTGAGCCAGTCGATGAAGCAGCGGACGTTCGCGGATCTTGAGCAGGCGCACAAGAAGAAGGTGACGCGCCGCGAGAAGTTTCTGGCGGAGATGGATGCGGTTATTCCGTGGTCGCGCCTGGAGGCGTTGATTGCGCCGCACTACCCGAAGCCCAAGGCGGGCAAGCCGGGGCGCCGGCCGCTGTCGCTGGCCACCAAGCTGCGCATCTACTGCCTGCAGCAGTTCTACGGGCTGTCGGATCCAGGCGCCGAAGAGGCGCTTTACGACTCCGATGCCATGCGCCGCTTTGCCGGCATCACGCTGACGGATGAGGCGGTGCCTGACGAGAGCACGATCCTGCAGTTCCGGCGGCTGTTGGAGCGGCACGGGCTGGCCGAGCAGATCTTTGCCGAGGTCAATGCCCACCTGCGCGAGCGGGGCCTGATGCTGCGCGAAGGCACGCTGGTGGACGCCACGCTGATCCACGCGCCCAGCTCGACGAAGAACCAGAGCGGTACGCGGGATCCCGACATGAGTCAGACGCGCAAGGGCAACCAGTGGTACTTCGGCTGCAAGGCGCATATCGGCGCCGATGCCCACAGTGGCCTCGTGCACACCGTTATCGGCACAACGGCCAAAGTCGCCGACATCACCCAGACCGAAGCCCTGCTGCACGGCGAAGAACGCATCGTGCTGGGCGATGCCGGCTATCGACGCACGGGCCGCAGCCTGGATGCCCCGGCGCCCGATAGTGGACCGCGCATCGTCACGCCTTACGTGCGCAGTGCCGGCAAGGCGCTGCTGGAATGGCAGCGCGCCGCCAACCGACGTCTGGCGTCTCTGAGAGCCCGGGTCGAGCATCCGTTTCGGATTGTCAAATGCCAGTTCGGCTACACCAAGGTCCGCTATCGCGGCCTGACCAAGAACACCGCGCACCTGCACAGCCTGTTTGCCATGGCCAACCTCGTGGCGGCCCGAAGACAGCTGCTGGCGGCAGGATAGGTGCGTCCAATGACAACGAAATCGGGCTTCTGCAGAGGCTGAAGCCCCCGAAACAGCCTTCATTTCACCCGGTGTGCAGCCTGCAATGTCTTCGCGGTCACTCATCCGACTTTGATCAGACATTCCTTAGCGCCATCGACTGGATCTGGCGCCCCTGGACCCCACAGGAGTACGCCGACGCCTCCCCCCGGGCGCGCTGGCTGTATCGCATTGAACGCTCGCTTCCCGGTTGCGCCCTGCACTACCTTCGACGCGTGTGGTGGGACGGCATGGTTCGCTTCAACCCGGGTCAGACACCGGAGCAGCGGCGCTCGATGCGAGTCGGCAAAGGCATCACTCTGGCCTTCTTCATCGTCATAAGCGCCATCGCCTGGCGCTACGCGGGGGGCTGGGCTGGCGTGCTCGCCGGCGTGCTGGTGCCCTTCATCGTCTTCAACTACTTCATCGCCTTCTTCGTCTACCTTCACCACACCCACCCGCACATCCCCTATTTCCTCGATCGCGAGCAATGGGGGCCGGCAATCGGTCAGGTCTATTGCAGCACCGTGATTCACTTTTCACGGCCGATGGCGTGGCTGACGCACAACATCATGGTGCATGTACCGCACCACGTGCACCCGCACATCCCCTACTACCATCTGCCTGCCGCCTACGCCGATATCAAGGCGCGCTTCGGCGGCTACATCCATGAATACCGCTTCCGTTGGCGCGACGTTGCGAAGATCTTCAATCAGTGCAAGCTCTTCGACTTCGAGCAGCGACGCTGGTACCGATTCGACGGCTGCCCGGCTGCCGCTTAGAGAGGAGCAGCGCGGCGCTATCCTCCCGCCCGGCATGACATAGCAGACCCGAGCGCATTCACTTCAGGCCGACGATGCGCAGAATCTGATCGCCGTTTCGGCGGCAGTGGTTGGGGTTCCAGGCCAAGCGCCCGCGCGTGTCGCAATTGGTGGTGGTGACGTAGAGATAACCGTCGGGGCCCTCCGCCACGGTGCGAAGGCGTCCATAACGCTGCTTCAGGAACACCTCGCGCTTCTCGACCAGGTACGGGTTGTCGGGGCTTAGCTGAATGCGGTGCAGATGCTGCCCTTCATCGGGCAACCAGGGCAGGCCTTGCGTAGCGGTAAAGAAGCTTCCGGTCCACTCCGGAATGGCGTCGCCACGATAGAGAGTGGCGCCACCGGGCGGGAAGGAGCGTTCCCATACGACCACGGGCTCGGTGATACCCGACGCTGTGTCGCACCCATGCACCTCGGGCCATCCGGAGTTCTCGCCGGCCTTGAGAACGTTGAACTCATCCCAACCCTTCTCGGTGGGTCCGCCATCGTCATTGAACGTCGGGCCGTGCTCCATCACCAGCAGATGGTGCGCGTCGAACCAGTCAAAGCCCTGCGTGTTGCGAATGCCGGTCAGGAAGACGTAGCTCCCGGCTGTCGGATTGTCGTCCGGTATCGAACCGTCGAGGTTCATGCGCAGCATCTTGCCGGAGACGTCGTCGGGCACCTGCGCCAGCGGTGCTTCGTAGGCGCCCACACCGAGGTAGAGCTTCCTGTCGGGACCGATGCGCATGCACCCACCGGCGTGATGAATGCCGCCCGGAATGTTGTCGATGAGAATGCGGTCGAGCTCGGCACTGCTGAAGTCCTCGGACATCGTGAACAGGCCCAGGCGGTTGATCAGGGAGTCGTCGGGCTCGCGCGCAGTCCAGTACATGTAGAAGCGCCGGTTCTCGGCGAAGTCCGGATGCAGCAGGACGCCCAACAAGCCGCCCTCGCTGCCCAGATCGCCGAATTCCTCAGCCCACGTGATCTGCGCGATGTCCACCTCGGCCACAGCACTCGTCTGCAACTGACCATTCCTGACTATCCGCAGCTGGCCCTTGTCGCGCTCCGTGAAGACCATATCCCCGTTCGGAAGCCAGGCAAGGCCCCAGGGAATCTCGACCCCCTCCACCACCACCTCGACCTCGATCTCGGGCCCCGCTTCAGCGCCGTCACCGGCCACCGAGGGAACGAGCTGACAGGCCAGCCGGGACTGTTCAAGATTCGACGTGTCCTGGCCGCAACCAATCAGCAACAGAGCCGAAAGCAGGAAGTAGCCGGTCGTTGGACGCAGGAGCTGCGCGTGACGCCGCATGCGGGGCACCGGGATGGATATATACCCGCAATAAGTAACATATGTTTGTTTTGTGGGCAAGCGAAAGCCTGTTCCCACGCAACTGGACCCAGAACGAAGACGAAGCGCCGAAGCGCTTCCGCCGGAACAGCCCGTCACTGAAAAGCTGAACGACCGCGCGCAGCGACAAGCGAATCGCACCTTGACGCGCTGTCACGCGAGTCGGTTTGGCTCACGCGGGCACAGCATCGGAACCACCCCTACTCAATGGGTCGTTGCAAGAACCTATTCGTTCGCTGTGACGCGGTCTGAACAGGCGGACAGTTCGGCCCGATAGCCTTCAAAGCAACGCGCGTCGGCAGACACTCCCGGGCGGGTCAGTCCTGCATTGACCAGAGCCGCCCGACCGGGTGCGGTCATTTCGACCGCGCCCAGCGCACCGATCGATTGATAGGCATTGCGGCAGCTGGAAGTCAGGCGCTCATCAGATTGTCCTGCCAAAGGCCCCGGCCAGGGTGGTAAGGGATGCGTTCATCGAGGTTCAGCGCACTGCCGAGTGCGTTCCAGCATCGGCCCATGCATGCCTTCATGTCTTCCAGCCCCTTCATTCCGCAACTTTTCAGTACTTCCGAACCGTCGGACACTCATCAGACAGATCAATGGAGACGCGCTCCGTCGCTGTCATATCCTGCTTGATCGTAGCCCTAGTGGGACCGTCTCCCAGATCCCGAGCGATGCCTTTTCTGCCGGTACATGTCGTTGTCTGCGTAGCTCAGCAGGGAATCGGCATCCTCGCCATGCTCTGGATAACAAGCCACGCCGATGCTGCAGGACAGCGCCCTTATCTCGCCGAATTCGGTATCCAATGGCTCGGTCATGACCGTACCAATCTGTTTCACCTTCCTGGAAACGGCATCCGCCGACTGGATTTCGGTCAACAGTACGACGAATTCATCACCGCCCATCCGGGCTACCGTGTCCGTCTCGCGTACGCAGCCTTCCAGTCGTCGTGCGATCGTGCAGAGCACACGGTCCCCCACCGCATGTCCATGGGTATCGTTAATGGACTTGAACTCATTCAGATCCAGAAACAGCAAGGCCAAACCGCCCTGATAGCGATGCGCCGCACGCAGAGCCATTTCCAGTCGATCATTGAGCAACGATCGGTTACTCAGCCCGGTCAGCGGATCATGATGGGCGAGGAAATGCAGGCCTTCCTCAGCCTGTCTGAGGGCCGTCACGTCCCGAGCCACGCCGATCCGCACGCCCTCCTCCTCGGACCAGCGGGCAGACCACAGAATGTGGACGGTGGAACCATCTTTGTGGATATAACGGTTCCGGAAGTCGCGGTGCGGCTGACCACTCATGACCCGGACGATAGAGGCCCGTGTAACCGCCAGGTCGTCAGGATGCATATAGTCGGTGATCGGGGTGCCGATCAGCTCGTCGGCACGGTAACCGAGCAGTGCCTCACAAGCATCACTCACAAAAGCGATCCGGTCGTCTTCGTCGATCACGAAGACCGCATCCATTATCAGATGAATAAGCTTAGGGTAAAGCGACTCTAGGTCAATGGGCATAATTCGGTGCAACTTGCTTGCCCGCCCCGGCATCACCTCTGCATCGGCCGCGGCCGTTCACTGTCTTATGGCTGCCGGTAGGGCTTCGCCTGCCGGCAGCCGGTGCGTCAATCCTCCAAGGCGTAATCCACGGTGGTCACCACGCGCACGCGCTTGACTTCCGGCGTATAGCTGTCGAGATCATTGATGGAGAAATAGCCCTGCGTAGCGCGACGGATTTCACCTACGCTGCTGCCCGCATCCTGTGCGAACTGCTGCGCGGCACGGCGGGCGTCGGCAGTGGCCTCGGCAATCATCTCCGGCTTGATAGCCTCGAGGCCCGTGAAGAGGAACTCGGTGCGGTACTCGTAAGTGGGTGACAGCAGCACGCCTTCGCGCACCAGCTCGTTGACCCTGGACACCGTTTCGCGCACACCGGCGACATTGCTGGTGCGCAGCAGAACGGTGGCTTCTGCGGAGTAACGCAGCTCCGGACGGCGGTCGCCATAGGTATTCCGCGCATGATCAGTGATGCGCGGCGTGGTGACGCTGATATCGGCCTCGTTGAAATCTGCGGCGAGGAGGAAATTGCTGATGCGCTCACGGTCCCGTTCGAGGCCTTTCTGCAGTTCACCGAGGGTATCGGCATCTACGGTGTAGTTGAGCGGCCAGAGCGCAAGGTCCGCCGGGATCTCGCGTTCCGCCAGGCCGCGCACGGTAACGGTGCGCGAAGACTGCTGCCAGATGTCGGCTGCCTGGGCGATGTAGCGCCCGCCGCCAATGAGGCCAACGATGAGCCCCAGGGCGACGAGCGCACCAAGGACCGCGGAACTCCGGCTATCGCCCATCGCGAGACTCCTCAATCGAGACCCCCATCTTACGGCGCCTGGCCACCGCGTGTAACAGCGCCATAAGGCTTCGCCCCGAGGTTTTTGCGCTTGTCGTGGCCCCGAGGCCACCGTACTGCCGGAGGCCACAACTTCCGAACGGAAAACCGCACCGCTACAAGAGCAATCGCTGCCCCTGGAACTCGGGCGATTCTTCGCCTTTTTCCTGTTGGACCCCACGCCCCCTTGGGCAGCCCTGCCTTTCGGCAGGGGGTGCGTCGGCATCGTGCAAGGCATGCTCCGCACGCTATCCACAGAGGGACGGCGAGCGCGAAGCGATGGCAACGCACCATCCGCTCGACGTACACAAGAATGCAACGAGGAGGGTCACCCATGCCGTCAGAGCTACCGTCGCAGCAGCGCGTCACCATCAACGGCCTTTCCATGGCTTACGCCGAAAGCGGCCGTGGAGCCCCGATCTGGTTGCAACACGGCAACCCGACATCTTCCTACCTGTGGCGAAACATCATTCCGCACCTCAGCGAGCTCGGGCGCTGCATCGCCCCGGATCTGATCGGCATGGGGAATTCCGACAAACGCCCTGGCCAGGATCCGGACCGCTATCGCTTCGTCGAGCACCGCGCCTTCATTGATGCCTTCATGGATCAGGTACTGCCCGACGAGCCCGTAATCCTGGTCCTGCACGACTGGGGCTCGGCGCTGGGCTTCGACTGGGCGCGCCGCCACCCCGAGCGGGTGCGCGGGATTGCCTACATGGAGGCCATCGTCAAGCCACTGAGCTGGGAAGAGTGGCCCGAAGGCTTCCGAGAAACCTTCCAGGCTCTGCGCAGCCCTCAGGGCGACAGCATGATTCTCGAGCAGAATCTGTTCGTCGAGAGCATCCTGCCCAACGCGATCCTGCGCGATCTCAGCGAAGAGGAAATGGCGTGCTACCGCCAGCCCTTCCAGACCCCGGGCGAAGACCGCCGCCCCACACTGACCTGGCCCCGCGAGCTTCCGATTGCCGGCGAGCCCGCCGATGTCGTCGATCTCGTCACGCAATACGGCAAATGGCTGGCAAGCAGTCCGGTACCCAAGCTGTTCATCAACGCCGAGCCGGGCGCGATCGTGACCGGCAATGCCCGGGACTTCTGCCGCAGCTGGCCGAATCAGCAAGAAATCACGGTACCCGGCGTGCATTTCGTGCAGGAAGACGCGCCCGACAGCATCGGCCAGGCCATCGCGCAGTGGATCACGCGCCTCGGCAACTAGCGCCACAAGCCGGAAAGCGGAGCCGGCCCGTAGCGCCAAACGCAGCCGGCCCAAGCAGCCGGCGCACAGAACAAGGGGAAAAGCAGCCATGACTCGAATCGACACTCGCGCCCTCGGCAGACTGACAGGCGCCCTGCTCGCCTGTACGGTCATCTCGGCGCAGGCCTCACTCATCGTATCGCCGCACACCGCGACGCGTGACGGCGACCTTGCCGGGGCAGCCGGCGCCTCACCGGACGACGCCGGTAGTGCCTCGCTGACGAATCCGGCCGGCGTCGTCGGTCCGCTGAGCAAGCAGATCGTCGGCGCTGTCGCAGCCATCAGTTTCACTGCGCATTACCGCGACGACCGACGCGGCTTCGACCAGATCAGTAACGAGACCCCGCTTTTCATCAATCTCTGGTACGGCCTGGGCGAAGTGGCGGGCTGGCACATGGGCATCGGCGCCTATGGCTCGGTAGGCACCGCCTTCGATTTCGCCGCAGACGGTGGGCAGGACACGCCTTTCCTGGGCAAGCTCGCCCTCGTCAACGTCGGCTTCCTGGCCGGACGGCAGATCACGCCCGATTTGCGCGTCGGCCTGCAGATCGCGCCCAACTACGCCGAGCAGAGCGTGAAGCTGCCGAGCCCCCTGGGGCCGGTCGAGTTCGACGGCCTCAAAGGCGCCGGCATCGACGGTGCGCTCGGTTTGGTCTATGACCCCTCCGAGAAGCTCTCCTTGGGCCTTAGCTATCGCACCCGCGGTTACACGCGGCTGGAAGGCGACGGCCACGTCGGCGGTACGGAACAGGACCTCGTCCTGGATCTCTATACCCCGCAAAGCGTAACCGCGGCCTTCGATTATGAAGCCATGCCCGGGCTGCACATCATGGGGCAGACCAAGTGGACGCGTTACGACGACTTCGAATCCGGCCATTTCGACTTCGAGAAGAGCGACCCCCTGGATCAGCCCTATATCGCGAATGCCACCAATCGTTTCCGCCATTGGCTGGCCGTCGAGTACACCGGCCTCAGCAACCGGGTGCTGCGCATCGGTTATACCCAGGAGCCGTGGATGATCGAACCCAACGCGGTGCGGCCGACGCTGTTCGATACGGCCGACAAGATGATCATGGTCGGCTACGAGATGCAGTACGAAAGCTACAACATCGGCTTCACGTACGGATATACCAGCGGGCGCCAGCGCGACATATCCCCTGAGCAGAACCCCGATTTCGCAGGCAATTACCACAGCGAAATCCGCACCGGTTTCGGTGTGCACTTCACCTGGAAGCCGTAACGCAATCGAATCAGAAGTCACATCGGGGTAACGGGAAAGCGCCAGGTCGCGCGTCCTTGACCAATATCTCTCCCGTAATGGGGCGGAGGGCCTGAGGCCACCGCCCCTTTTTTGGTTTGCCCGCCGTACCGGACATCGCACCACCGTGCCCGAAACGAACCACGGCCTCCGTCGTTAGGTGCGTCGCAACGCTTCTGCCGAAACAGTTGCATCCCCTCGCGTGCGTGGTGGTCTCATGGGGCTCTAAGACCGCGAGGCGCTAGACGCGCACGCCAATTGCCTGCAGCGAGGATCTCCGCTCAACCACGCACCGCTCGGTCACCCGCTGCCCCAAGGCTTCCACGGTCACCGGATGCAGCGACGGCGCCGCAAATACCCTCCCTAAGGCAGGGGCTGCCTCCGTATCCGGGGCCAAATCTTTCCCCAGGTGCTACGACGACATCGTCGTGATTCCAATCCACCAATGCACCCGGAGGCCAGACACCATGGAAGCAAGCGTCGCGCAGCGTGAAGATGCCCACTCATCGGAGGCCTATATCGGCCCCATTGAAGCGATTGACGTCAGTCAACCGGAGCGCTTCGCCGAAGACAGCATGTGGGACTACTTTTCACGGCTGCGCAACGAGGACCCCGTTCATTACTGCAAGACCAGCCAGTTCGGCCCGTACTGGTCGGTGACGAAGTTCAAAGACATCATGCATGTCGAGACGCACCCCGAACTGTTCAGCTAAGAGAACCGGGACGGCGGCATCACCATCATGAGCGACAATTCTATCGGCAGCCTCCCCATGTTCATCGCCATGGACCCGCCGAAGCACGATGAGCAACGGGCCTCCGTAAGCCCCATCGTCGCACCAGACAATCTTGCACGCCTTGAGTCACTGATACGGCAACGCACACGCGACGTCGTGGAAGGCCTCCCGATCGGCGAGAGCTTCGATTGGGTCGAGCGCGTCTCGATAAACCTTACGACCAAGATGCTGGCCACGCTTTTCGACTTCCCGTGGGAAGACCGGCACCTCCTGACCTACTGGTCCGATGTCGCGACGACGCTTCCCGGCGCCGGCCTCATCGAGTCAGAAGAAGAACGCCAGAAGCCAATGCAAGACTGCGCGGTCTACATGACGCGGCTCTGGAACGAACGCGTCAATTCGGAACCGGGCAACGACGTTCTGTCGATGCTCGCGCACTCTGACAAGACACGATGCATGAATGAGGCCGAATTCCTCGGGAATATCTTCCTCCTCATCGTGGGTGGCAACGACACGACACGCAATTCCATGAGCGGCGGTCTCTATGCATTGAACCGCTATCCCGAGCAGTACAAGAAGTTGTGCCAGCAAAAAGATCTGATCCCGAGCGCAGTCTCGGAAATCATTCGCTGGCAAACCCCGCTGGCTCATATGCGGCGCAATGCGACCGCTGACACGGAGCTGGGTGGCAAGGCCATCAAGAAGGGCGACAAGGTTGTCATGTGGTACGTCTCCGGCAATCGCGACGAGGATGAATTCGACCGGCCCGAGGAGCTGGTCATCGACAGGCCGAGTGTTCGTCGGCACCTCTCATTCGGATTCGGCATTCATCGCTGCGTAGGCAACCGGCTTGCCGAGATGCAGCTGCGGATCCTGTGGGAGGAGCTACTGAGCCGCTTCCCCAACCCCGGGCAGATCGAAGTGATCGGCGAGCCAAAGCGCGTGATGTCGTGCTTTGTCAAGGGTTATGAATCCCTTCCCGTCCGCATCCATAACGGATAACCCACTACGACTCCGGAGACAACGAGTTCATCATGGTAAAAATCACGTTCATTGCGGCAAACGGGGCCGAACGGACCGTCGAGACCCCCGACGGCACCTCGATCATGGAGGCGGCAACCGGCAATCTTGTTCCCGGCATCGACGGCGACTGCGGTGGCGAAGCCGCTTGCGCCACCTGCCACGTCTACATCCGCCCCGAATGGGCGGACCGGCTTCCCCCCATAGGGAGTCAGGAAGAGACCATGCTGGGGGTCGTGGACGGGCGCAAGGAAAACTCCCGGCTCGGGTGCCAGATCACGCTCGGCGAGGAGCTCGACGGCTTGGTCGCGGAACTACCGCTAGCACAGCATTAGCCCCGCCTGCGACGGGGACTGCCTGTCTTTATCCGCCCACTGATTTCCGGAATTCGGCCGACGCACGCCTCACGGTCGCTCCGCTCCTCTGGCGTCGCGGCCCGACCCGCCTCGCTCAGTCCGCGCGAAGCACGCGCCAGCCGAGACTCTGGCCGGCATGGAAGGGTCGGATGCGCAAGCCGCCTGCCTCGACGATCTCCGGCACCGTCCAGGCGCAGCGCTCCAGCGTCACGCTGCCCTCGTTCAGTGGCAGGCCATAGAAGCGCGGCCCGTTCTCGGAAGCGAAAGCTTCGAGTTGCTCCAACGCCCCTTCCTCCTCGAAGACCTTGGCGTAGCTTTCCAGCGCCACCGGCGCGCTGAAGATGCCGGCGCAGCCGCAGGCACTTTCCTTGTCGGCAATCGCGTGCGGCGCGGTATCCGTGCCCAGGAAGAACTTCGGGTTGCCCGAAGTAGCCGCCTCGCGCAGGGCGATGCGATGCTGCTCCCGCTTGGCCACCGGCAGGCAGTAGTTGTGCGGGCGGATGCCGCCCACCAGCAGATCGTTGCGGTTGAGCTCCAGATGGTGCGCGGTGATGGTCGCAGCCACGCGCTCATCCGCGGCACGCACGAAATCCACCGCCTCGCGCGTGGTGATGTGCTCGAAGACCACCTTCAGCGCCGGAAAGCGCGCCAGCGTCGGCGCCAGCACGCGCTCGATGAACACGGCCTCGCGGTCGAAGATGTCGATATCGGCATCCACCACCTCGCCGTGCACCAGCAGCGGCATGCCGATTTCCTGCATGCGCGCCAGCACCGCATCCAGCCGACGGATATCCGTCACGCCCGCGGCCGAGTTCGTCGTGGCACCCGCCGGATAGAGCTTGCAGGCCGTGAACACGCCTTCCGCATGACCGCGCGCGATCTCTTCGGGGTCGATCTCGTCGGTCAGGTAAGCCGTCATCAGTGGCGTGAAACCGGCCTGCGCCGGCACCGCCGCGAGGATGCGATCCCGATAGGCGCGTGCCGCGTCCACCGTGGTCACCGGCGGGGTCAGATTCGGCATGATGATCGCCCGCGCAAAGGGCCACGCCGTGTGCCGAGCAACCATCGTGAGCGTATCGCCGTCGCGCAGATGCACATGCCAGTCATCGGGGCGGCGCAGCACAAGGCGCTCGGCAGAGGGGTCGACCGGCATGGGTTTTATCCGCAGGCAAACGGCGCCGAAGTCTAGCAGGGAGCCGCTGAAGGCCCGCTAGCCCTTCACCCGCGGATCCCTTCGATAAAGCGCGCAAGATCGGAGGCAAAGCGCTCGGGCTCTTCCCAGTGAAGACCGTGCCCCGCGCCCGCGTAGACCACGAGCCGCGAGCCGGCGATGACCGCGATGAGAGCATCCTGGTCCGCTCCGGGAACCATGGCGTCGGCATCCCCCCAGACGAGCAGCGTCGGCGCCCTGATCGTGCCGAGCGCCTCCGAGAAATCGCCTTCCAGTACGCCGGCCACCGCGGCCCGCCACACGTCTGCCGGCAGCTTCAGACTCTCCTGCACGATGGTCTCGAAGAAGGCCTGCGGCATCGGCTGTGCAAGCGTGCTTTCCTGAAACTCGCGCACGAAGCCCGGATCCACCGGATCCTGCATCGTCGCCACCACCTCCGAGAGCTCCCGCGGAACCGGACTCTTCGGCAAGCTCGCGAACGCGGCTATCAGGACAAGCCCCCGGACACGGTCCGGGTAATCAACAGCGAAGCGCTGCGCAACGGCACTGCCCAGCGAGTGGCCGACAACGACGGCAGCTTCCACGCCGAGTGCGTCCATGAAGGCCGCCACGTCCGCCGCGTAATCCTGGAAACGGTAGCCCGCCTCGGGTCGACTCGAATCACCATGCCCCCGCAGCGTCAGGGCGAAAGCACGAATCGAGCCCGGTAGATGCGGCAATACCCGTTCATAGGAGTACCAGGAATCACTGAGCCCGTGGAGCAGCACTACGGGGGTGCCCGCGGCATCACCCTGCTCGGCGTACTGAAGGGTCACGCCAGTGGGCAGCTCGACAGATGGGGTCTGGGGCGCCATCTCCGCCTCCTTTGCTCATGCCGATGCTCAGCAATCTAAGGCCGCGCTCGCGCTTCGAGCGCACGCAGCGCACTGATTGCTGCGAGCAGCATGAAGAAAGCACCGGGGATAAACAAGATGCCGTAGCCGGACATGCCGACAGCAATCTGTGCCGTGAGCAGCGCTGCCGCAAGCGCCTGGAAAAACGGGCGGATGCTCATGGCAAAGAAGACGAGCGGGAAAAGCACGATCAGGACCGGCAACGAGAAGAAAATGGCGGCTCCCCGGCGGCGTTGCCGCTGCCACTGCCTCGCCACATCGCCTTCCATGACCACCGTTTCATCCGGTGCGGCAACGGGAGCTGATTCGATTCTGATCTGAGCGCCCTCGGAAGCCACAGGACCGGGCGATTGCGTCTGAAACAGATAGCCCGAAGCGAGCGCCGTAAACACCACTGCCAGCGCAACCAAGACCTGCTCAGGCCGATTCTGACAAAGCGGCAGGATCTTCCTCTTCAACAGCACAACGCGAACCAGTGACCAAAGCGCCACGGCCAAGCTTGCGACAACCACGAAGGCGCCCGAATGCAACATTGCCGTGACAAACGCGTTCACGCCTTTGCCTCCCAACGCCTGCGTTCAGCAGCGTTCACGGCAACAACCTTTGTCGCTGGCAACACGGCGAACCAGCCCAAACGCGCGCTGCAACGCCCCGTCAGCTTCCGCCTGCACCAGGCTTCAAGGCATTGAGCGTGTAGGCCCAGCGCCAGCCCAGCTTCTGCAGCGGCACGAAGCCGTGCGTCCTAAGGCATTCCGCGACCTCCTGGGCGTGCTCGAAATCCGGGTCGGGATGGTGCTCCGTGATGGACAGCACCCCACCCGGCCGCAACACGCGCGCGGCTTCCTGCAGAAAGCCTTCGCGATCTTCGATCTCGCCGAACACCGTCACCAGGAACAAGGCATCGAAGGCCGCATCGGCAAAGGGCAGCGCCTTGCCATCCGCCTGCCTGGTCGAGAAATTCCGGATACCGGCAGCCTTCAGCTTCTCGGCGCAGATATCCAGCATCTGCTGCTGGATATCGAGCAGCGTCAACGTCCCCTGCGGAATCTTTCGGGCGACCTCCACACTGTAGTAGCCCGACCCCGCCCCGACTTCCAGCACCTGCGCATCCGGCGCAACCGGCAAACGCTCAGCCACCGTGCGAGCCGACATGATCACGGCACGACCGGGAAGATCCAGTACCCAAGTCATCTCGTGCGGAAAAACGCCCCGCCCGAACGCGCGAGACCATGTCTCCAATTGATTGATTATTTTCATAAATTCCCTTCTATAAGCGGCCTCCAAAGAAGACCCGCGGTGCGCACACACCGTGGCGCGACGCACATGCTGCTACCGGCCCCTCATCCTACAGCCAGCCCCTGACCTTCGCGGCCAACCAGGGAGCCAGAGCCGTAACCAACAGCACCAAGGGCCAGATGTTCCCACCCTCGAATGAATAGGCCTCGAGGAGTACGGACAGGGGCTTGCCCTGCGCCAAGCCGAATGAAAACTCAAAGACGAGCGTCAGCACCAGCCACATAAGACCGATACCAATTAGCTGACTACCCCCGAGAACACCAAGCCAAGGTAGCGACAGGTACGTCACGAACAGGATGAGACAAGAAAGCAGCACGCCACTGACCACCAGGCCCGGTACCTCGCCCAAAGTCGCGGTCAGAACAACCTCTCGAAACATACCGTTGGCAATGGCTAAGCCGAGGATAGCCACCCAGACAGAAAATGCTTTTCCGACTACTGCCAGCGCCATATTTCTTCGTTGAAACCTAACGCGAAGCTAAGCGGCGCCACGACAGTGGCGTCCGGTGGACCGCCGTCAGGCCGGGAACAAACTTAAGCGACTTGTTAAATAATTTCGAACTCATGATCTCCGTACGCTCCAAGCAGGACATCCTCATGGGTTTCTTCCATTTGATTGTCAAAATAGCCCCAGTGCGTAAAGCCGAGCTTGCTCGCCAAACCAAGCACTTCGCGAACTGCAGCTCTTGAGACCCTGTGGTCGATGGCTACACTTCTTTGAAGTGGCAAGCTATCGGTGCCGAAGCTTGTGCATGAAACCACACCTGCAGACGATAGCTCATTCTTTATACTTTCAAGATCACCAAAGTTTTTATTAACACCGAAGCTCAATTCCTTTATCAACTCACCCTGACTGTCTGAGGTAGTGGGCGTAACTCTATCCTCCAGCTCGCTAAGTTTTTGAAATATCTCTGTAAGCTGGAAATCACTTTTTGGAACTTTTACCGTTTCATTGGTCTTTTGACTCAAATACGTTGAATAGTAATGATCTTCCTGCAGTTCCGGTCTAAATTTTGTTTGGAGACGAAAAACTGAAAACAAAAACAAAGGAACATTAAGAATTGCCGCCAGAACAAGAGAAACCGACTCGAAAGAACCTTGCTCCATATTGGCAGCGGCAAAAAGAAACCCACTGTTAACCGTAAAAAGCCCAGCCAACCACGCACCAAGTAGTTGGATGGGCTTGTTAATTTTCTCTGGGCTTATCTTGGATGCGGTCATAGAAATCCAACTTTAACGCGTGAATTAGCCCGCGGCATCGGAGCCGCTCCAGAATCCATCCCAACCCTCCGCCTGGATGGCCGGCAGTATTCCGTGATGCGACAAACAAACATAAACCGGCTCAATCGAGATTACGGCAAGATAACCAGATTCCGCCGCCGCGTCCCCCTCAACCAGTGACTCCGTAACAACACCCAACGAGAAGTCCCACTCAATGAGGCACGGCCCACCACTGAAGCCACCACGAGCAATTGAAGAAACAATAAAGTGAGGATGTCCACCAGTGTACTTATCAATGATGGCGTTGACCTCAGCTCGGCTTGCGATAAGCGTGGGCTCACCGGAAAACGGAACCGGTGGATATCCCATGACTACGACTTCTGCTAGAGAAAACGCTTCGTCATTTATCCAGTCGTCCAGATGTGAGCCCATAGGAATAACTGGGCACTCCAAGCCTTCGACCACAAACGCGGCAATATCGACCGAATCGTCAGGATGAAACATTGGCCCGCGCACCACTCGACCAGCCGACGGGAAAATCGACCGAACCTTACCTTCGACTCCATGGATGGTCGTATTCCCGCTCTCATCTGGCACATATCGTATAATGGTATTCGCCACCTCAAGAATCTGGTTCCCATCAACTACGTGGCGCGCAGTAACGAACACGCCTTCTCCTACATGGAACGCGGATCCAACGGACTGATCCCCATTAGGCAGTTCAACGCAGACGTAAACGACAGCAGCCGCATAGCTTTCAAATAGTTCGCGTGGGGTAAGTGATGGCATGAAGTAGGAGAGCGGGCTAACGCCGCGTTCACCGGCTTGTCCGGTGCAACGCTTGGTTATCCGTATTATCTATCGTATACCACTTGCATGGGCCACCCTCGTTAGCCCGCCACGAACTTGCAAACTTCACTAGAGTGCTCCCGAAGAAATGCCTGTTTATTTGGTAACGGCTCGGTAGCGTGCGGCGGTGGCTGATCCATAAACGAGAAATGGCCGGCACCTTCAGTAATGCGAACATCCACTGCTTGCGAACCACTAATGGCATGAGCCAGCCATTCAGTTTGGCCAGGAGGAGTGATGCTATCCTCGGAACCCACCCATGCCAGAATTGGAACTCTTACCGCATCAAGTGCACCAGGCGCTTGGAAAAAGCCGGTGGGTGACGCCAATAGAGCGAGCCGAGTCAATCTGCTATCCGGTACAATATTAACGCGCCGACCAGGTCCCAACCACATCTGTGCTCCCGCTAGAGCGATAAGCGTGGCTGCGCCGATAGAGTGTCCAGCACCTGATACTTTAGCACCGGGCTGAGCGAAGGCGTCTAGAGCGAGGGATAAACGTCTTGCGCGAAGGATCAAATCTGTTTCGCTAGGCATTGGCGAGGTAAGTCGCTCAAAATGTGGTGCGACCACCGTGAAGCCTGATTTAGCGAGTGAGCCCAGGCTGGTCTCAAGAATCAAGTGCAACGCTTTCGTGAAATTTCGCCATTTCGTGGGCCATGACTTCTTCAGGCGTTTGCCAGTCCAGGGTTTTGCGTGGTCGCCCGTTGAGCAGGCGGGCGATGTCGTTGAGCTGGGTCTGGCTGACCGAGGAAAGGTCGGCGCCCTTGGGCAGGAATTGGCGCAGCAGGCCGTTGATGTTTTCGTTGCTGCCACGCTGCCAAGGCGCGTACGGGTCGGCGAACCAGATGTCGAGCTTCAGGCGTCGGGCGAGCTCGTCATGACGCGCCATCTCGCTGCCCCGGTCGTAGGTGAAGCTCTCGCGCATGAAGGCGGGGACCTTCTTCATCTGACGGGTAAAGCTCTCCAGCGCCGCATCGGCGCTGCAGTCGGCCATCTTGCAGAGCACGACGAAGCGCGTCTTGCGTTCGACCACGGTGCCGACAGCCGAGCGGTTGTAGGCGCCCTTGATGAAATCGCCTTCCCAATGGCCCGGCAGTTTGCGCTGCGTCACATCCTCGGGGCGATGAACGATGCGCAGATCGTCCGGCACCACCATGCCGCCTTTGCCGGCGGCGGTACGCCGTTTCTGGCCGCGCTGCGGCTTGTGCTGGCGCAGCGCCTCGACCATGGCCTTCTTCAGCGCCCCCTTGGGGTGCGCGTAGATGGCCGCGTAAATGGTCTCGTGGCTGATCTGCCAGTCAGATTCGTCGGGAAACATGCGTTCCAGTCTGCAGGCGATCTGCTCCGGCGACCAGGCGAAATAGATCAGGCGGTCGTGGACGTACTGCCACAGCGGCATGCCGGGTTGCAGCTTCCGATGCCGCCCGCAACGATGTCGTCGCTGCCGGTAGGCCGCACTCGCTGCCGTGGCGTCGTACGCCTTGCCGGCCAACGCATTGCGCCGACACTCGCGCGATATCGTCGACGGCGAGCGCCCCAACCGCCGGCTGATCTCTCGCGTCGTAACCTTCTGCTCAGCCAAGAGCATGATCGCCGCCCGTTCCTCCGCCGAGAGATGGCGGTAGCTTCTTCTTGTCATCGCAACACCGTATCTGCATCAGAGGTGGGTGTTGCACTTGGTTATTGAGTCTAAGAAGAAGTGAGGAGTGACGTGCCGGATCGCCTCCCGATCCTACTGCGAAAAGCACCACCCGGGAGACACTTGTGGCTTCGAATACCGAGACTTCAAATGACTCGGCCCCATCCTGCAATATCTGCGTCTGCATTAAACTTTTGCTCCTTGCGCCGATTGATGCCGATACGGATAACGCCGCGCTCACCGGCAAATTTGGAGCGCAGCGCAAAATTTGTCCGAGTGCAGCGCTTTGTTAGACACAAAAACTAACTAACTTTCACCATGGTCGGAATCATTCTCATCTATAGGTTTTTGGCTCAATATCTTTTTACCAGTGAACATCGCAGAAATTATGCTCCCGCCCTCTCTTACTTCAGTTAGTATTACCGCTGCAATATGTAAAAAGATGACAAAGCCCAAGACGAAGAAATTGTATTCATGAGTCGTAATAAATGGTTTACGGAAGGAACGCATACGTTCGTAGGCTGCAGCGTCATACATTTCCCGCGCATAAGGCACTAATGTATCCGGGTTAACGCTAGGCGCGGCTATCCACTGCGCAATCGAGCCCCCAAAAGGAGGGTAAAATAAATCTGTGCCGGCTAAAACTAACCCAGTGATCGCTTGGATAGCAAGAAGTATAAACAAAACAAAAACACTTAAGCGCCCCAGTGGATTGTGGCCAAGATATTGTTCGGGCCGACCGGAAATAAAAGCGATAACATAGCGATGCACTGCCTGCTTAAATCCCTTTCCTCCGGGCAGAATGGAGCGCCATCTGGCATAACGATTTCCCCAAAAAGCCCAAATAAAGCGCCAAAAAAGGTTCAAGACAAAGATATAGCCAATTAGGGTATGAACTTCTTTTAGCGAAATTTTTCCGTCATCAGATAAGCCGAGAGAACTTGAATTGAGAATCACCAGGCCCACAGCCATAAGACTGAAAACGCACAGCACGTTAATCCAGTGAAACCATCGAGTCCAAGAATCCCATACAGCATAAGATTTCAGATCATTCATAGAAATTATCCTAGTTGTCTAACAGTGATTGGGCTGCACGCTGCATGATTGCATCACACTGCGCGCTTCATAACTCCGGGGCGCCACGGATGTGCAGTTCGCACGTTCCTTAAATATTTCAATAAGTTGGCGCATACCGCTCGAGCGCGGCTTGTGTTCGTTTGACTGCGGCATTTTGCTCATTCAATAATACTGTATGTATGTTCACCATGCGTGAGGGCCAGTCATGGATGGGCACATTCGGCGTCCGCGACTGCGGGAGCAGCTTCGCGAGGTCATTCGAACCCGTCGCTACAGCCGGCGCACAGAGAAGACGTACTGGTACTGGATTCGGTACTTCATCCGCTTCCACGGCATGCGGCATCCGTCGGAGATGCGCGAGGAGGAAGTACGCGAGTTCCTGACCTGGTTGGCAACGCAGCGCAACGTCGCGGCGGCCACACAGAATCAGGCACTGAACGCGCTGGTGTTTCTCTATGCCAGGGTGCTGGATCAGCCTTTGGGGGACATCAACGGCACGGTACGGGCGAAGCGCCCGCCGCGACTGCCTGTGGTGCTGTCGCATGCAGAGGCGCGAGAAGTGATCGGCGGACTGGGGACTCCATACAAGCTCATGGCTTCTCTGATGTATGGCGCCGGATTGCGGGTAACCGAGTGCGCGCGTCTTCGGGTCAAGGATCTGGATTTTTCGCGGCGGGTGATCACGGTTCGTGATGGCAAGGGCGGCAAGGATCGAACGACGCTTTTGCCGGACTCTCTGATCGCGCCGTTGCAGTCCCGCGTTGAATCGATAAGCGCTGGGCACCGCGAACGACAGGATGGGGACGAAATTCCGGTAAGCCTTCCGTTCGCGCTGCGCCGCAAATACCCGAATGCGGGCACGTCGCTGCAGTGGCAATGGTTGTTCCCTTCCGATGGCCTGTGCCGGGACGACGATGGTCGCGTCGTGCGGCACCACATCCATGTCAGCAGCGTGCAACGGGCCGTGAAAGCTTCGGTAAAACGCAGCGGTGTTCACAAGCCAGCCGGTTGCCATACCTTCCGCCACAGCTTCGCCACCGAGCTGCTGCGCCGTGGCACCGACATTCGAACGGTGCAGGAATTGCTCGGGCACTCGGATTTGCGCACCACGCAGGTATACACGCACGTGCTCGGACGCGGGTTTGCGGGGGTGACGAGCCCGCTCGGCTAGCAGCCTACCCCGCAATTCCGGACCCCGCCTTAGGCGGCCAGTTCGCACCGCCGTCCGAGCGCCGAGCGTGAAACGGAAGCGCGCCCTCGCCGACACTCTCGCTTCCGAAGAAATATCGATTGGTCAAACGCTGCGCATCTGCGCGCCCCGGCATCCCCCGCCCCCAACGCCACGTTGACTGGCAGCGTGCCGGATCGTCGCGCGGAAATCCAACGCGCCTACCGGATCAGCTCATTGCAGTAGTGACTGCAATTGCTCCCAGCCGATCACGGTCACACCCAGGCTCTGCGCTTTCTCCAGCTTGCTGCCGGCGTTTTCGCCAGCCAGCAGGTAGTCGGTATTCTTCGAGACCGAGCTGGATACCTGGCCGCCCTGGGACTTGATGAGCGCGGCGGCCTCGTCGCGGGTGACGTCGGGCAACGTGCCGGTGATGACGAAGCGCTTGCCGGCCAGGGCGTCGCCGCGCGGGCTCTTGGGCTCGGGCCAGTGGATGCCGGCTGCCAGCAGGGCGTCGATGACGGCCTGGTTGTGCGGCTCCTTGAAGAAGTCGCAGATCTCGGCGGCGACGACCGGGCCGACGTCGGGCACGGCGGTGAGCTGGGGGAAGCGCTTGGTGGCGGGTTTGATGTCGCGCGTGCCGTCGTCCGCTGCGGCGGCTTCGCGCAGGGCCTCGATGCTGCCGAAGTGCTCGGCCAGGGCCTGGGCGGTGGTTTCGCCGACATCCGGGATGCCCAGCGCGAAGAGGAAGCGTGCCAGCGTGGTGTTGCGGCTCTTGTCGATGGCGGCCAGGAGATTGTCGGCGGACTTGTCTGCCATGCGCTCCAGGCCCAGCAGGGTGTCCTTGTCCAGCTTGTAGAGGTCGGCCGGGGTTTCGACCAGGTCCTGATCCAGCAGCTGGGTGAGGATCTTGTCACCCAGCCCGTCGATGTCCATGGCGCGGCGGGACACGAAATGCGCCAGGGCGGCGTGGCGCTGCGCCGGACAGGACAGGCCATTGGTGCAGCGCGCGACCACCTCGCCTTCCGGGCGCGCGACTTCGGCGCCGCAGACCGGGCACTGGTCGGGCATCTGCGCGCGCCGGGCATCCTGGGGGCGCTTCTCGGGGATGGCGCGGACGACCTCCGGGATGACATCGCCGGCGCGGCGCAGCACGACCGTGTCACCAATGTGGATATCCTTGCGCAGCATCTCGTCGGCGTTGTGCAGCGTGGCGTTGGAGACCGTCGCGCCGCCGACGAAGACAGGCTTCAGCCGTGCCACCGGCGTGACTGCGCCGGTGCGGCCGACCTGGAACTCGACGGCCTCCAGCACGGTTTCGGCTTCCTCGGCCGGGAACTTGTGCGCCAGGGCCCAGCGCGGGGTACGCGCGAGGTGGCCAGCCTCTTCGCGCAGGGCGATGTTGTCCAGCTTGTAGACGACGCCATCGATGGCGACGTCCATGATGTGGCGGAATTCCAGCAGACGCTTGTAGTGCGCCAGGCAGCCTTCGACGCCGGAGACGAGGGCGGCATAGTCGCTGGTCGAGAAGGCCCACTGAGCAAGACGCGCGATCAGGTCGGCCTGGGTGGGCAGGCCCAGCTCGCCTTCGCCGCTGCCGAGGGCGTAGGCCATGAAGGACAGCGGCCGGCGGGCGGTGACGGCGGGGTCGATCTGACGCAGGCTGCCGGCGGCGGCGTTGCGCGGGTTGACGAAGGTTTTCTCGCCGTTGGCGGCCAGTGCGGCGTTCATGCGCTCGAAGGCGGACTGCGGCATGACGACCTCACCACGGACCTCCACCAGCGCGGGCGCGTCGGCGCCCAGGCTCAGGGGAATGTCGCGCACCGTGCGTAGGTTGGCGGTGATGTCCTCGCCGGTGCGACCGTCGCCGCGGGTCGCGCCGCGCGTGAACTTCCCCTGCTCGTAGCGCAGCGTCACGGCCGCGCCGTCGTACTTGGGCTCGGCGAAGTAGTCGAGCTGCTCGCCGCCCACCAGATCGCGCAGGCGGCGGTCGAATTCATGGACTTCGTCGGCATCGAAGGCGTTGGCCAGCGACAGCATGGGCGTGCTGTGCTGCACCGTCGAAAAAGCGTCCGACGGTGGCGCGCCGACGCGCTGGGTGGGCGAATCCTCGCTCTGCAGCTCGGGGTGGGCGCGCTCCAGCTCGACCAGCTCGCGGAAGAGCCGGTCGTACTCGGCGTCGCTGATGGCGGGGGTGTCGTCCTGGTAGTAGCGGCGGTCGTGCTCGCGGATGGTCGCGCGCAGCTCTTCGATACGCGCGCTGGCCGCTTCGGCGCTCATGCCCGTCGCTTGTGCCAGTCCAGAACGTCGTTGCGCAGGCGCTGGGCGGCCTCGGCATCCAGTGGACGGCGCTGCTCGTCGAGCAGCACTGCGTCCAGGCTCTCGGCGATGCGACCAGCCGTAGCGAGGACATCGTCGATTACCGCCAGCGGATCATCCTGGCCGTCGAGGAGCGCGAAGAGGCTCAGGCCCGGTGTCTCGAAGCGGTCGGCCTCGCCCGGGTCCAGATAGCCCGGCTTGCGCATGTTGGCGACATGGAACCAGGTGGTGCCATTCACGCGGCGCTCGTAGGTCAGGCGCTCGCCGGGCTCCAGGCCCAGCCCGTGCAGGCAGCGGTGGATGGCGGGGCCGGCGATGGGCTGGCCCTCGCTCTGCACCAGAAAGAGCGAGACGATGTAGTCGTCCTGCGCCGGTGCGGGGCCGGCATCCTTCTTGGGCGCCGGCGACTCTGCGACGGGCTCGGGTTCAGGCTCAATCTCAGGCACAGGCCGCGGCTCCGGAACCGGCGCGGACGCCGGGGCGGGAGCGGTGTCGGCCTCGGGCGCCTGCGCGGCGCGGCGCTTGCCGCCGACGCTGCGCGGTTCGCCGACACCGAACTCGTCGAAGCCACCGGCAGCGCGTTGGGATTTGAGCAGGTCGAGCTGTTCCTCGCCGCCGCCGCCATCGACGCGCGGCGCCTTGCGCTCGCGCGGCGCCTCGTTGCGGCGATAGCTGACAAAGCCGACCACCGCGATGGCGACCAGCGCGAAGATGAGCAGGGACAGTTGTAGTGCAGTCAAGCGGCTTCTCCGGCCAGGCTGGCGGCTTCCTGCACGTTGACGCTGACCAGGCGCGAGCTTCCCGGCTCGGCCATGGTCACGCCGTGCAGATGCTCAGCGAGCGCCATCGTGATCTTGTTGTGGGTAATGATGACAAACTGAACGCTCTGGGACATCTCGCGGATGACATCGCAGAAGCGGGTGACGTTGGCATCGTCCAGCGGCGCATCGACCTCGTCGAGCAGGCAGAAGGGCGCCGGGTTCAGCTCGAAGAGCGCCAGCAGCAGCGCCACGGCCGTCATCGCCTTCTCGCCGCCGGACAGCAGGTTGATGGTGGTGTTGCGCTTGCCGGGCGGCCGCGCCATGACGCGCACACCGGCGGCCAGCAGGTCGTCGTCGGTCAGTTCCAGCGAGGCTTCACCGCCACCGAAGAGCTTCGGAAAGCGCGCCGAGAAGCGGGTGTTCACCATCTCGAAGGTCTCGCGGAAACGCTGGCGCGTCTCGCGGTCGATCTTGCGGATCGCCTCTTCGAGGGTTTCCAGCGCCTCGGTGATATCGGCGTGCTGCTTGGCCAGTTCTTCGGCGCGCTCCTGGGTCTCGGTCAGCTCGTCGATGGCCGCGAGGTTGATGGCACCCAGCCGCTCGATGCGCCGCTGCAGCTGCGCCAAGCGCTCCTGCCAGGCTTCGGCCTCGGCGCCCTCCTCCATCTTCTCGGCTACTTCGGCGCGCGTCACGCCGAATTCCCCGAAGCGCGCGGCCAAGGTCTGGCGCTTGGAGTCCAGCGTGCTGTAGGCCAGCCGCGCCTCCTGCAGGGCGGATTGCGCCGTTTCGCGCTCGCCCTGCGCTTTCTGCTCGGCCAGACGCGCCTGCTGCAGCGTCTGCTCGTGATTCTCCATTTCCGTGCGCGCCGCCGCCAGCGTCTTGCGCGCTTCCTCCTGCTTGCCGCGGGCAGCCTCGACGGTCTTCTGGGCCTCGGAGACCGCCGTCTCGCGCGCCGGCTCCTGGCGACGCTGAGAGAGCGTCTCGGCGAGCTGGCGGGCGCGCGAGGCTGACTCCTCGGCCTGCTTGCCGGCGGACTCGGCCTCGCTCTGCGCCGCGGCCAGACGCGCCTGCAGGTCCGAGACGCGCTTCTGCTGCTCGGCCAGCTTCGTGCGCGCGGCTTCGCGCGCCTCCCGCGCCTGCTTCTGGGCGGTGGCGAGCTGCTCGCGCTTCTCGCTCAGCGCCCGAGCGCGGGCTTCCTGCTCGGCCAGCGATTCGCGCAGCTGCGCGCAGTCGGCCTCACGCTCGGCGTGCTCGCGCTCGACCTCGGCCAGCGCCTCGTCCAGGCGCTGGCGCTGGGCACTGTGCTGGTCGAACTGTTGCTGGGCCTTGTACTCGGCGGTCTGGGCACGGGCGTGCGCCTCGCGGGCGCGTTCGGCCTCGGCGCTGGCGCTGCGTCGCGCGGCCACGGCCTCGGACTGCTCGGCGGCGGCGGCCTCGGCGCGCGTCTCCAGATCCTGCAGGCGGGCACTGACATCGGAGAGTGCGGCCTCGATGCGCTCCAGCCTGCGGCTGCGCGCGATGACGCCCTCGCCCTCGCCTCGGGGTGGCGTCCGCAGCCAGCCGCGCGCGCGCCAGACGCCGTCGGGCGTGACCACGCTGACGGCGTCGTCGGCAGCGTCGAGCACGGACTGGGCGCTGGCAGCGTCACGCGCGCAACGCACATCGACGAGCAGCGCACGCACGCCGGCCGGGGCGTCGACCTGTGCGGCCAGCGAATCCTCGTCACCAGCGCCGCCGGCGGCGGCGTCGCGCACCACGGCGGCACCGGCTTCGGGCGCCTGGTCAAGGGCGGCCAGGGACTTATCCAGATCAGGCGCCAGCGGTGCCTGCAACAGACGGCCGAGCACATGCTCGACAGCCGTTTCCCAGCCCGAGGCGACGCGGATGCGTTGGCCCAGGCGCTGCGCCTCGCCGAGCCCAACGGCGTGCATCCAGTCATGCAGCGCCGGGTCGTCGTCGCCCAGTGCGGCGGACTGCAGTGTCTGCAGCGAAGTCTGCTCACTCTGCAGGCGGGTGTGCTCGTTGCGGCATTCGGCGAGCTGCTCCTGCAATTCGCCGCGGGCGGACTCGGCCTTTTCGGCGCGCGACTCGGCCGCCTCGGATGCCTCGCGCGCGGCCTTGAGCTTGTCGGCAGCCTCGGTGGTGGCCTGGCGCGCGGCTTCCAGCCCTTCGGCGTCCGGCTCCGGCGTGCGCGCGCGCTCGGCCTGCAGGCGCTCGCGCCGCTGATTGAGCTGCTGCAGACCGGATTCCCGCTCGCGCAGGCGCGTGCGCTCGCCGGCGAGCTGCTCCAGCGGCTCGCGGCTTTCGCTGTCGTGGGCGGCCAGCGCGTTGTCGGCCGCCTCGGCGGCGGCCTCGGCCTGCTCCAGCGCATTGCGGGCGTCTGCCAACTCGCGCTCGGCGGCTTCCCGCTCGGCCTGCAGCTGCTGCTGGCGGTTGCGCGCCGTTTCGGCCTGCTGCTTGGCCTCGGCCTGGCGCGCCTCGGCACGCTGCTGCTCGTCGCCGAGATTGGCGATCTCGCGATCGCGCATCTCGGCCAGCTCGCGCGCGTGGCGCAGGGACTGCTCGGCACGGGCGGTCTCGGCCTCGGCGGCGTAGTAGGCGCTCTGCGCTTCGTTGAAGCGGCCTCTGGCGGCCTCCAGCTCGGTCTCGGCGCGCAGGCGCGCGTCGCGGGCCTCGTTCAGCGCGACGCCGGTGCTGCGCTCGGCGGCCTCACCCTCGCGCACGCGCTCGGCGGCGGCTTCGGCCTCGGCCTCGGTGTCGCGGGTGTTGAGGAAGTGGATCTCGACCTTGAGCTTTTCCTCCTCCTCGCGGTAGCGCTTGTACTTCTTGGCGTTCTCGGCCTGACGTTCCAGCGCCCGGGCGCGGGCGCGCACCTCGCCCAGCAGGTCGTCGAGACGCGACAGATTCTCGCGGGTGCTGCGGATGCGCGATTCGGTCTCGCGCCGGCGCTCGCGGTAGCGCGAGATGCCGGCGGCTTCCTCCAGCCACTGGCGCAGTTCCTCGGGCTTAGCCTCGATCATGCGCGAGACCATGCCCTGTTCGATGATGGCGTAGCCCGAGCGCGTACCCAGGCCGGTGCCCAGGAAGAGGTCGACGACGTCGCGGCGCAGACACTTGGAGCCGTTGAGGAAATACTGCGACTGGCCGTCGCGCGTCAGCTCGCGCCGCACGGCAACTTCACTGTAGTGCGCGTAGGGCCCCTGCAGCGTGTGGTCGCTGTTGTCGAAGGACAGCTCGATGGAGGCGCGGCCAACCGGCTTGCGCGAGCGCGAGCCGTTGAAGATGACGTCCTCCGAGGAGGCCGAGCGCAGCTGCTTCATGCTGGATTCGCCCAGCACCCAGCGCACGGCGTCGATGATGTTGGACTTGCCGCAGCCGTTGGGTCCGACCACCGCCGTCAGATTGGACGGCAGCGGCAGCGTCGTGACATCGACGAAGGACTTGAATCCGGCGAGTTTGATCTGCGAAAGGCGCATGCGGCGGGTTCGGACACCGGCTGCAGAAGATTGGTCGGACCTGACGGAACCGCTATTTCCGGCAGATCGGGTTTCAGCCCGATGACAGCGCCTGCAAATGGGCGGGGCTGTCGGGCTGAAGCCCGACCTACGGAGATGTCGGAAATATCAGGATGTCGGAATTATGACGCGATGAAGAATCATTGCGGTGCCCTAGTGTAGTGCCTCGCGCCGAAGCATCCGCTCGCGTGCGGGCGAACAGGCCGCGCCGGGGCCCGGGCGCTGGTTTAGCATGAGCGCCCCACCCCTCCCCGCCAGCCGTCATGACCACGCAGCCCGACCGCAGCCTCGAGCGCTTCGACAACCCCGCGCCGCAGCGCGACTACACCATCCGCATGCGCCTGCCCGAGTTCACCTGCCTGTGCCCGAAGACCGGCCAGCCGGATTTCGGCACGCTCTATCTCGAGTACGTACCGGAGGCGCACTGCCTGGAGCTGAAGGCGCTGAAGCTCTACGTCTGGGCCTTCCGCGACGAGGGGCACTTCCACGAGGCCGTCACCAACCGCATGCTCGACGACATGGTCGCGGCTATTTCCCCGCGCTTCATGCGCCTGACGGCGGTCTTCAACGTGCGCGGCGGCGTCTACACGCACGTCGTGGTCGAGCACCGCGCCGAGGGCTGGCAGGGCGCGCTGCCGCCGGCGGCCTGGCATTCGGACCCTACCGCGGCGGCACTGCCGGGCGGCTGAGCCGTCACGACTCCGACAAATCCATTACGCAGAATCTACGAGTGACGCGGCACGATGCCGGGTGCACCATTGTGTACAGTCATTCACACCCCGGATTCGCTCCACGATGAAGACACTCAACCAGTATCTCGACGCTTACGGCGTCAGCCACCGCAACCCGACGAATCGGCTTATCCATTTCGTCTGCGTGCCCCTGATCTTCTTCGCCACGTTGGGGCTGCTGTGGTGCCTTCCGCTGGGCGCCTGGTTCGGGTTGGAAGGCGCAATCGCAGATTGGGTCAACGGCGCCACTGTTCTGGCTGCGGTGTCGGCACTGTTCTACCTGCAACTGTCGTTCAGCGCGGCGCTGATCATGGGTGGTTGGCTGACCGTCAGCATCGGCGGCATCCTGCTCATCGCGGCCAGCCCGCTGTCGCTGCTCTGGACCAGCGCAGCGATCTGGGTGGCGGCCTGGGCCGCGCAGTTCTACGGCCACAAGGTCGAGGGCGCCAAGCCCTCCTTCGCCGAGGATCTGCTCTTTCTGCTGATCGGGCCGCTCTTCGTGGTGGATGAGCTCTGCGGCGGCTTCTTCACCGAGACGCCGCAAGCGCGCTAACGCGAGACCGGAGGCGCGCTCAGGCCAGACTGGCGTGTCGCTGCTGCGCGGCGCGCAGATCCGCCAGCGTCACCCAGCCTTCGTTGAGCAGCGTCGGCCGCGCCAGTGTGGTTGGCGCTTCCGGCTCGCCGAGGCTATCGACGACCAGATCCGCGCCGGAGAAATCCTCGTTGCGCGTGATCTTGTTGAGGGTCACCACCGTGGCCATGCCGGCATCCAGCGCCGCACGCAGACCAAGGCGCGAGTCCTCCACCGCGATGGCTTCATCCGGCTGTACGCCGAGTTGGCGCATGGCTTCAAGGTAGAGATCCGGCGCCGGTTTCTTGGCGTAGCCCTCGTCGCCGCATAGAACAACGTCAAGCTGGCCGCCGATGGTCTTGCCCAGGCTGTGCGCCAGCAGCGAGGCCACCGTGCCGCGGCTGGCGTTGCTGACCACCGCCAGCTTCACGCCTGCCGCGCTGGCCTCGCCGATCAGTCGCTCGACACCGGGGCGCAGCGGCACCTCGCCCTTCTCGACAATCTTGTGGAAATGCTGCGCCTTGCGCGCATGCAGATCGCGGATCAGAGCCTCCGGGTCGCTGGTGTCCAGCTCCATGGCCTCGGGCCATTCCGGCTCGTAGCTCTGCATGTAGTGGCGCAGACGATCGCGCCCGCCGCCGGGGTGCTGCAGGAGGTCGCGGTAGAGCTTCGCGGTCCAACGCCAGCCGAGACCGGCTTCGCGAAAGGCGCGGTTGTAGGCCGGACGATGACCGAGAGGCTCGGTATCGGCAAGGGTGCCGTCGAGATCGAAACAGATCGCCCGAAGCATGTTCACCGCCGAGCTGTTACGCCCGATCTGCCCGGAGCTGTCCGGTTGTTCTGATGCCGCTGTCTGCGTCTCCATCGCTGTAATAGCTTAGCAATACCGGCTGCCCGCCGCTGCCCTACCATGCCCCTCATGACGGCCTCTCATCCGGTCTACCGCGGCCGCTTCGCCCCCACCCCCTCCGGACCGCTGCATCTGGGCTCGCTGCTGACCGCGTTGCTCAGCTATCTCGACGCGCGCGCGGCAGGCGGCGCGTGGCTGTTGCGCATCGACGATCTCGACGGCCCGCGCTGCGATCCAGCACACAACGACCGCATTCTCCATCAGCTGGAAGCGCATGGCCTGTACTGGGACGAGGCGCCGCGCTACCAGAGCGCACATCGCGCCGAGTACGTTGAGGCACTGGCCGAGCTGCGCGCAGCCGGGCGCGTTTACGGCTGCGACTGCACGCGCCGACGCCTCAAGGATGAATCCACCACAGGCGCGTGGGGGCCGGTCTACAGTGGCCGCTGCCGCAGTCGCGGCCTGGCTGATGACGGCGACGACGGTCTGGCGCTGCGCCTGCGTGCGCCGGTCGGTGCAGCGCGCCTGGAGGACGACTGGCAGGGCGTGCTGAGGGGCGACTGGCAGCGCGATGTCGGCGACTTCGTGCTGCAGCGGCGCGACGGCATTCCGGGGTACGCGCTGGCCTGCGCGGTGGACGAGCGCGCCATGGGTATCACCCATGTCGTGCGCGGCGCGGATCTTCTTGTGCCCACCTTCATGCACTGGGCCGTTCTGGACGCGCTGCGCCATGCGCGGCCGCGCAGCCGACATGGTCCGCTGCTGCAACGCGCTGACGGCGCCAAGCTCTCCAAGCAGAATCACGCTGCGCCCATCGACGAGACACAGGCCGCCGCCTCGCTGCTGTGGTGCTGCGGCTGGCTGGGCGTCGCGCCCAAGGAAGCGGATGCAGGCAGCGCGCCCGCCGACATCCTGGACGCCGCCGTGGTCAGCTGGCGCGCGCGCACCGCCTCCTCTGTGCCGCAAAACATCGTTGTCGACAACGACACGTAATAGTGCACACATAACGCGCGTGCTAACGTCCCCGCCGATTTATAATGCACCGCAGCATTTTCCGGACAGGGCACCCATGAGCGACGTGCGCGTCATCAAGAAGTATCCGAACCGCCGTTTGTACGACACGGCCATCAGCCGCTACATCACACTGGAGGAGATCCGTCAGCTGGTGCTCGACAACCGGCCCTTCCAGGTCATCGACAAACGCACCCACGACGACATCACGCGCTCGATCCTGCTGCAGGTCATCGCCGAGCAGGAACAGGGCGGCGACCCCATCTTTCAGACCGACCTTCTCAAACACATCATCCGCTTCTACGGCGACCCGATGCAGGGCAGCATCAGCCGCTACCTGGAGCTGTCGATGCAGATGTTCCTGGAGAAGCAGCATCACTTCTCGGACCAGCTTCGGACCATGCTCGGCCGTGCCGAGCAGCCCTTCCATCAGCTGCGTGAGATGGCCGAGGAGCACGTGCCGATCTGGCGCACGGTGCGTCGTGAATTCTTGAAGAACCTGGGCCGAGAAAAAGCCGCGCGCGACGCGCGAAACGGCCAGAAGCAGTAAGCCGCCGGAGCTCAGTCGCCGGCGAGTAGCGCGCGCACCGATTCCAGATCCGCTTCCGTATCAACGCCGCGCCCCGGCGCGGCGACGACCCGCGCCACCGCGATGGGCATGCCCTGCTCCAGTGCGCGCAGCTGCTCCAGCGCCTCCAGCGCCTCCAGGATTCCGGGCCGCAGGCTGGCGAAGCGGCGCAGCGCCGCCACCCGATAGCCGTAGACCCCGATATGGCGCAGCGCGCTTTCCGGGCAGTCGGCGCCATCGGCGTCGCGCGGGAAAGGGATGCGCGCACGCGAAAAGTAAAGCGCCCGGTCACGCGCGTCGCAGACAACCTTGACGACATTGGGGTTGGCGAAGGCCTCCGGATCCGAAAGAGCGTGCGCACAGGTACTGATCGCGGCCTCCGGATCCTCCACCAGCTTGCTCGCGCAGGCCGCCACCACCTCGGGCGGCATCATCGGCTCATCGCCCTGCAGATTGACGATGCAGCGATCGTCCTTCCAGCCGCGCGCGGTGGCGACCTCATGCACGCGGTCGGTGCCGCTGTGATGCATGGGCGAGGTCAGCTGTACATCGGCACCGAATGCGCGGCAGGCTTCCACCACGCGCTCGTTGTCGGCAGCGATAACCACCGAGCGCGCTCCGGCCTCGACCGCGCGGTCATAAACATGCGCGATCAACGGCCGCCCGCCAATATCGGCAAGCACCTTGCCGGGCAGGCGCGTGGAACCCAGCCGCGCCGGGATGACGACGTCGAAGTCGGCGCTCACAAACGACTCAGTCGCGGACCTGGTCCAGCTCGGCTTCGCTCAGCGTGCGCGCTTCCTCTTCCAGCATGACGGGGATGCCGTCACGCACGGGATAGGCCAGCTTGCCGGCCTTCGACCACAGCTCCTGGTCGGCCTCGCGCCAGATCAGCGGCGCACCGGTCACCGGGCAAACGAGAATGTCGAGCAGATGCTTGTCCATGAAGAGCCTGGGGCAGAGAAAGGGAAACGATAGCGCTTATGCGCGCAGCGCGATGCGGGTCAGCAGTCCGTCGATACGCGCCGCACCATCACCGGCCCACTGCAGCCGCGCGGCCACGGCGAAGCAGGTGCGGCCGACGACGCGCTCGGGCGGCAGTTTGACGGCGTCCTTCTCGGTCATCAACAGCGGCGAATCGCCGGCGGCCGCCAGCACGGCATCCGGCACGGTTTCGTGATCGGCCAGCGGGTGCGTGACGACATCGAGGCCCGCTTCGCGCAGCGCCGTGAAAAAGCGCTCCGGATCGCCGATGCCGGCGGTAGCGTGCACGCGCTGGCCATTGAAGGCGGACAGCGGCACATGCCGGTCGTCGGCCATCGCCAGGGCCTCGTCCAGTATCAGGTCGAAGCGCGCACCGTTGTGCGCCGCGCGCAACGCTTCGCCGCGCTCACCGGAGCCGTTGACAGCCACCAGATCGCAGGCCGCCAAGCGCGCCTCCGGCTCACGCAGCGGCCCGGCGGGCAGGCGCCAGCCGTTGCCCAGACCGCGCCGACCGTCGACCACGCAGAGCTCGGCTACGCGCGGCATGCGGTAATGCTGCAGGCCGTCGTCGGCGATGACGAAATCGACATCGCCACGCTCGGCGAGTTGCTGCACAGCCTGGCGCCGGTCGCGCGCCACGCAGACCGGCGCGCCCGTGCGACGCGCAATGAGTAGCGGTTCATCACCGACCGCGCCGGGGTCGCTGTCGGCGCGCACGAGAGCGGGCGCCGCCCCTGCCCGGCCGTAGCCACGGCTGACCACGCCGGGACGAAGCCCGCGCGCGCGAGCGCGTTCCACCAGTTCGATGCACAGCGGTGTCTTGCCGGCGCCGCCGGCGGTGATATTGCCGACCACAACCACTGGCAGCGGCAGCGCTTCCACGGCTGCGCGCTGGCGGGCAGCACGGCGGTCGGCGATGCGGCCGTAGAGCGCGGCCAGCGGGCGCAGCGTCGCCGGAGGCGGCGCTTCGGCGTACCAGAGCGCGTTGCAGCGCGCCTCGATGGCTGCCCGCAGGCTCATGTTCTAGGCATCCGCAGCAGCCTCCGCGGCGGCTGTGCCTTCGGCCTCTTCGCGGAACTGCATGGCGTAGAGGCTGGCGTAGACCCCGCCGTGGGCGAGCAGCTGCTCGTGCGTGCCGACCTCCATGATGCGGCCGTCGGCCATGGCGACGATTTGATCCGCGTCACGCACGGTGGAAAGCCGATGCGCGATGACGAGTGTCGTGCGCCCCTCCATCAGCCGCGCCAGCGCGCCCTGGATGTATCGCTCGGATTCGGTGTCCAGCGCCGAGGTGGCCTCATCCAATAGTAGCAGCGGCGCGTTCTTCAGCAGCGCGCGCGCAATGGCGAGACGCTGGCGCTGGCCGCCGGAGAGCAGCACGCCGTTGCTGCCCACATGCGTTTCCAGACCGTCGGGCAACTTCTCGATGAATTCCCACGCGTAGGCATCGCGAGCGGCCGCCTCAATGGTGACGTTGTCCGGACGCGGCTGCAGGCCGTAGGCGATATTGTCGGCAATACTGGCATTGAAGAGCCGCACCTGCTGGTCGACCATCGCGATCTGGCTGCGCAGCGCGCGGCGGTTGTAGTCGCGCAGATCCTGGCCATCGAGCAGAATGCGCCCGCCGATCGGATCGTAGAAGCGTGGCAGCAGAGACAGCAGCGTCGACTTGCCGGAGCCGGAGCGCCCAACGAAAGCCACGGTTGATCCCGACGGGATGTCGAGCTCGACTTCCTGCAGCACAAGCTCCTCGTGGCCGGGATAGCGGAAGTCCACCGACTCGAAGCGCAGCGCACCGTCGACTTGCGTCGGGTGCAGCGTGCCGTCGTCGCGCTCCGGCTCGGCTTCGAGCATGCCGAAGATTTCCTGCGACGCCGCGATGCCGCGCTGGATGCGCTCGTTGACGCGCGTCAGCTCCTTGATCGGGTTCATCAGCGACAGCATGGCACCGACGTAGGAAACAAAGGTGCCCGGCGTCAGCGACTCGATCATCCCCGGCGTGGTGGCGTAATAGACCACCGCGGCCAGCGCGAAGGAGGCAAGGAACTGGACGATGCCGGAGGACATTGCCTGCGTCGCCGCAAGCTTGATCTGCAGTTTACGATTCTGGCGATTGGCGGTCAGGAACTGGCTGCGCTCGAACTCCTCGCCGCCGTAGATCTTCATCGTGCGCTGGCCGGTGATGACCTCTTCAGCGACGTGGTTCAGACCGCCCACCGAGCCCTGAATGCGCGTCGAGATCTTCCGGAAGCGCTTGGCAACGTAATTGATGATCAGCGCCACGAAGGGCACCACCGCCAGTGTGAAGAGCGTCAGCCGCCACTCCAGATAGAACATCAGGCCGAGCAGACCGATGACCGTCAGGCCTTCCTTGATGATCGCCGTCAACGCCGTCGTGATCGACTCAGCCACCTGCTCGACGTGATAGGTCAGCCGCGTCAGCAGCTGGCCGGAGCTGTTGTGGTCATAGAACATCACCGGCAGCGTCAGCAGGTGATTGAAGAGATCCTGGCGCAAATCCCGGATGACGCCGCGGCCGACATAGGCCATGCCGTAGAGCGCGCCGAAGTTGGAGCTGGCGCGCAGCAGGAAGAGGCCGATGATCGCCAGCGGAATCCAGGTCACATCATCGCGGTTCTTGGCGACGAAACTCTCGTCGAGCAGCGGCTGCATCATGGCGATGAAGCCGACGTTCGAGGCCGCGAACAACGCCATCGCAATGATGGCCAGCACGAAGGGGAGCATCAGCGGCCGCAGGTATCTCAGCAGGCGGTGATAAGCCTCGCCGGCTTCGATCGGCTTGAGGATTGCGGAATACGTCATGGTCGGCGACGACGGGCCTGGGCGCGTTATGGTAACGCCTACGGCGCGCGACCCCGCGCGCCTCCTTTTCCGCAGCAAACCGGCATCCCTCATGTCCGAACAAGACAAGACGCTTTTCCAGAAGATCATCGACCGCGAGATCCCCGGCACGATCGTCCACGAGGACGAGCACTGCGTGGCTTTCCGCGACGTCAATCCCGGCGCGCCCACCCACATCCTGCTGGTACCGCGCAAGCCGATCCCGCGGCTGTGCGACTCCGAGCCGGCTGACCAACAGCTGCTGGGACACATGATGCTGGTCGCCCCGAAGATTGCCGCGGACGAGGGCTTCGGCGAGGCCTTCCGCCTGGTCGTCAACAACGGCGCCGAAGCCGGCCAGAGCGTTTTCCACCTGCACCTCCACATCCTGGCCGGCCGGCCGCTGGCATGGCCGCCGGGGTGATCGCAGCGGGCGAGCGCCCGGGCCAAGGATGGCCCGGGCCGGGGCACTTAACGAGGTCCGGATGACCGAGTTTAGTGCCCGCGGCAGCCGATGAGGCGCACGGCCAATGTCTCTTGGCGGCTCGCGCACCGCCGAAGGGCCGGGGCACGGACTGCCGGCGCCGGGGCACTTCGATTCGCGAGCGAGGAACAGCGAGCGGCCCAACGAAGCACAGCAAACTCGGGCTAAAGCCGTCCCCCTGAAGCGCGCCTGCGGCAGGAGCCCCTACCTGCCACCAAGCAATCCGCCACAATCTGCGGCGAGTTCCTGACAACACCCCCATGAGCCTGACCACAATCAGCCGCGACCTCAGCGCCGCCGTCTCGAAGCTGCGCTTCAGCGACCCGGTCGCCTACATCTACAACCCGCTCGACTACGCCCGCGAGCCGCACGAAACCTACCTAGCGCGCTTCGGCACCGGGCCGCGGGAAATCCTCATGCTGGGCATGAACCCGGGGCCCTTCGGGATGGCGCAGACGGGCGTGCCCTTCGGCGATGTCGGCATCGTGCGCGACTGGATGGGCATCGAATCCGAGGTGGGCAAGCCGGATCCGGAACACCCCAAGCGTCCCGTGCAGGGCTTCGACTGCCCACGCAGTGAGGTCAGCGGCACGCGGCTGTGGGGCTGGGCGCGCGAGCGCTTCGGCAGCCCCGAAGCCTTCTTCGCGCGTTTCTTCGTCGCCAACTACTGCCCGCTGGTCTTCATGGAGGACAGTGGCCGCAACCGCACACCGGACAAGCTGCCGGCGGCCGAGCGCGAGGCGCTCTATGCGGTCTGCGATGACGCGCTGCGAAAGACCGCCGAGGCGCTGCAACCGCAACTGATCATCGGCATCGGTGCCTTCGCGAAGCAGCGCGCGCAGGCGGCACTAAGCGGGCTCGGCTACGAGATCGGTAGCGTCCTGCATCCCAGCCCCGCCAGTCCGGCGGCCAATCGGGGCTGGACCGAGGCCGTCGAGCGCCAGCTGCGCGATGACCTGAGCGTGGCGTTACCCGACTGACATTGCGCGCTTAGCGAGAATCGGCGCCGCTGCCCTCGCCCTGAGAAGCGGCCTCGTTCAACCGACGGCGCAGTTCCTCGACGCGCTCGCGGTTGACGCCGAAATCGCGATAGCCGAAGCGCGAGGCCGAGCGCACTGCGATCTCGCCGTCGTCGCGCAGCTTCAGCTCCAGATCGTCGCGAAAGCGCATCGTCGGCGTAACGAAGACGGCGTGCATGTAATCGCCCTTCGCGCTCATGCGATAGAGGCCCGGCATTTCCAGCACAGCCATTGTCAGCTGCTGCCAGGCAGTCTCCGGGTCGGCGTCCACTTGCAGCGGCTTGATGGCGTGCGGCGCCTCATCCGCGCCGCTGAAGACGCAGCTCGGCCGCGATGGACAGCGCGCAAGTTCGCCGTCCGGACCGGCCAATGTCGCCGGTGGGGTAAGCGTGGCATAGAGGCCATAGGCTGCGATAAGTACAAGCAGGCCGATGACCGGCACGGCGATACGGCACAGCATGACACTGCCGCGCTGTCGATCAGGAAGGCTCATGCGCTGCGGTCTCCTCGGTGGCCGGCTGATCCTCGGGCAGCAGCAGCGCCGGGTCCAGCCGCTTGTCGAACCAGTTGTAGCGGAAGCAGAGGTGCGCGCCGGTAACGCGCCCGGTAGCACCGACAGCTCCGATGGTCTCGCCCTGCGCGACGCGATCGCCTTCGGCGACGTCGAGGCGGGACATGTGCAGGTACGTGCTGGACAAGCCGTGGCCGTGATCGATGATGACGGTGCCGCCGGTGTAGTAGAGATCCGTCTCGGCCATGCGCACGATGCCTCCCGCAGTCGCGCGGATAGGCCGGCCTGTCGGCGCGGCGATGTCGATGCCGTAGTGCGGCTGGCGTGGCTCGCCGTTGAGAATGCGGCGGCTGCCGTAGACGCTGCTGATGGGGCCAGTCACCGGCCAGACAAAACCTTCGTGCGCCGATTCCAGACCCGAGTCGTGCGCACGCGCGGAGCGGACTCGAGCGGCCTCCTCGCCAATCCGCTGCAGCACCGATTCCGATGGCGTCACCATGCTGCTCGGCAGGCCGTCGATGCGCTGAACCTGATATTCACGCTGGTCGATAGGGAAAGCGCGTTCAGCGACCTCGCCGTCGGGCGGCTGCACACGCAAGCGCAAGCGCTCCGGGGCGTCGCGATGCAGACCTACGACAAAGCGCCCCTGCCCATCGACGCGCAGCTCGCGCTCATCGCGCCAGACTCTGGTGCCGGAAGGCACCTGGCCGCGCAGCAGGCCGCCCTGCTCGAAGCGGCTACCCGGGAGCCAGTCGACGGCAATCCGCTCGCCGTCCGAGACATTCTCAGCGAGAGCAGGAACCGGCAAAGCGAGCAAGCACGCGGCCAGCGGCAGGAGCAATGCGGCGAAGGATGAAGTTTTCGACATGGGCCCAATGATGCCCGCGCAGGGACTCACTGCGAAGCCCGCACCCGCAACACGCTGCCCCCCTGCACGAGCAGGACGAAGATTGCCGCCGCAGCGCCGATCTGCCAGATGGCCGCCGTCGAGAACAATTGCCCGCGTGCCAGCAGCACCAGCACGCTCAGATAGCCTGCGAGCAGCAGCAGCATCATGGCGCCGTCGGCGCGGCTGATACGCAAGCCGATGAAGAAGATCGGCACGCAGAGCAGCGACACCGCAACCATAACCGGAAAATCCAGCGCGATGGCCTGCGCCGAGATCAACAGGCCGCCGGGGGCGATGAGCGCAGTCAGGCCCAGTACTGACAGGATGTTGAAGAGATTGGAGCCGACGATATTGCCCACCGCAATGTCGCGTTCACCCTTGATAGCGGCCATCAGCGAGGTCGCAAGCTCCGGCAGAGAGGTACCCAGCGAGACGATCGTCAGGCCGATGACCAGCTCGGAGACGCCGAGCAGCCGTGCCAGCTCGACGGAACCGGTAACCAGAAAGTCGGCGGCCAGCACCAAGCCGCCTATACCCGCGACAACGCTGAGCAGGTCGATCCACAGCGCGCGCGGCTTCTTCTGCGCGGCTTCCTGCGCTTCCGGATCGAGCTCGGCGCGGCCCTTGCGTACAGCCATCACCAGCCAGCCGAGGTAAGCCGCCAGAATCGCGGTCAATAACAGGCCATCCGGTGTACTGATGCGGCCGTCGACAGCCATCAACCAGGCCAGCGCCGCCACGCCAATCATCAGCGGCAGATCGCGCTTGAGCACATCCGCGTGCACGGCCAGCGGCAGGATCACCGCCGACAGCCCCAGGATCAGCAGGATATTGAATATGTTGCTGCCGACGATATTGCCGACGGCGATGTCCGCCGAACCGCTGAAACCCGCGCGCAGCGACACAGCCAGCTCCGGCGCGCTGGTGCCGAAGGCCACCATGGTCAGACCGATGATGATGGCCGAGATACCTATCCGCTGACCCAGGCGGGCGGCACCTTCCACCAACCAGTGCGCAGCGACAACGAGGCCTACGAGCCCACCGCCGATCATCAGGAAGATGGACAGCGTCATACGCCGGGCGGCCTCGATTCCTTTAGCAGCTGGTTGACGGCATCGTCGGCGGAAAGCGTTTCCTGCTCCTTGCTGCCGAGGCGACGCAGCGCCACCGTGCCCTCCTCGGCCTCGCGTCTGCCCACGACGGCGATGATCGGTACCTTGGCCAGCGAGGCTTCGCGCACCTTGAGGTTGATCTTCTCGTTGCGCAGGTCGGTTTCGGCGCGCACGCCGGCGCGCAACATTCGCGCGCAAAGCTCGCGGGCGTAGTCGTCAGCATCCGAGACGATGGTGGCCACCTGCACCTGCACCGGCGACAGCCACAGCGGCAGGTTGCCGGCGTGGTGCTCGATGAGGATGCCGAAGAAGCGCTCCAGCGAGCCGAACATGGCGCGGTGGATCATGATCGGCGTGTGCTTGGCGCTGTCCTCGCCGACGTACTCGGCGTCGAGCCGGCCGGGAAGATTGAAATCCAGCTGCAGCGTGCCGCACTGCCAGTCGCGCCCGATGGCGTCTCTGAGCACGAACTCCAGCTTCGGGCCGTAGAAGGCGCCCTCGCCCTCGAAGACGCTGTACTTCAGCCCAAGATCATCCAGCGCGCGCGCCAATGCCAACTCGGCCTGGTCCCACAGCTCGTCAGCGCCGATGCGCTTTTCGGGCCGGGTGGAGAGCTTGATGACGATGTCCTCGAAGCCGAAATCCTTGTAGATATCAAGGGTCAGGCGCGTGATATTGATGCACTCTTGATGCATCTGATCGCGTGTACAGAAGACGTGGGCGTCGTCCTGCGTAAAGCTGCGCACGCGCAGCAGGCCGTGCAGCGCGCCGCTGGGCTCGAAGCGGTGCACCTTGCCGAACTCGGCGATGCGGAAGGGCAACTCGCGGTAGGAGCGCAGACCCTGATTGAACACAGCGACATGGCCGGGGCAGTTCATCGGCTTGAGCGCAAGGATGCGGTCCTCGTCGCGCTCGCTCGTGAACATGTTCTCGCCGTAGTTCTCCCAGTGACCGGAGCGCTTCCACAGCTCCAGGTCCATCATGTCGGGCGTGTTGACCTCGTGATAGCCGGCGGCCTGCTGCTGGCGCCGCATGTAGTCGATCAGGCTCTGGAAGACCGTCCAGCCCTTGGCGTGCCAGAAGACCGAGCCGGGCGCCTCTTCCTGGAAGTGAAAGAGATCGAGCTGGCGGCCGAGCTTGCGGTGGTCGCGCTTGGCGGCCTCCTCCAGCATCTGCAGATGCGCCTTCAGCTGCTTTTCGTCGGCGAAGGCCAGGCCGTAGATGCGCTGTAGCTGGGCGTTGTTCTTGTCGCCACGCCAGTAGGCCCCCGACAGCTTGTGCAGCTTAAACGCCGTGCCCAAGCGTCCCGTCGAGGGCAGATGCGGGCCGACGCAGAGGTCGCCCCAGTCCTCGCCCTGGGTATAGACGGTGATCTCGGCGTTCGGGTCGATACCCTCGGCGATCCATTCCGCCTTGTAGGTCTCGCCGATATTCTTGAAATGCTCGATGGCCGCGTCGCGATCCCAGACCTGGCGCTGGATGGGCAGATCGCGCTGCACGATCTCCTTCATGCGCTGCTCGATGGCCGCCAGATCGTCCTCGCTGAAGGGCTCCTCGCGAACGAAGTCGTAATAGAAGCCGGTGTCCGTCGTCGGGCCGAAGGTGATCTGCGTGCCGGGATACAGCTCCTGAACGGCCTGCGCCATGACGTGGGCGGCGTCGTGGCGCAGCACTTCCAGCCCATCCGGCTGATCGCGCGTGACGATCTCGATCTGGGCGTCGTGCTCGATGGGGCGCGTCAGGTCGCGCAGCTCGCCGTCGATCTTGACGCCCACGGCCTTCTTCGCGAGGCCGGGACTGATCTGCTGGGCGATATCGAGGCCGGTGGGCGGCTGCTCGAAGGACTCGGTGCGCCCGTCGGGGAAGGTGATGGCAATGCTCATGAGCTGGCGGCTGCGTCGGCGTTGGCGGAAAGCCAGACGATGGCGGCGTCGATGCGTGCGAGCACATCCTCGCGCGTCATCAGCGCCAGCGTCTGATCGATGGGGGGAGTCACGGCAGCACCGGACAGCGCCACGCGCAGCGGCTGAGCGACCTTGCCGAGGCCAAGCTCGTTCGCGCCCGCGACCTCGTGCACGACCGCATGCAGCGCCTCTGCCTGCCAGTCGGCCTCGGCCAGCCGACCGCGCAGCGCCTGCAGCACCTCCGGTGCCGGCTCCTTGAAATGCTTCTTGGCGTCCTTCTCGGCGTATTCCTGCGGGGCGCTGAAGAAGAAGACCGACTTCTCGGCCATCTCCGCCATGCTGCGGCAGCGCTCGCGCTGGGCATCGACGATGGCGGGCAGACGCGCGTCGCTCTCGGCGTCGATGCCGAGGCGCTGCAGGTGCCAGACCAGCTCGGGCACCAGGATGTCGTGCGGCGCCTGCTTCAGATACTGGTGGTTCACCCACCAGGCCTTCTCCATGTCGAAGCGCGCCGGGCTGGAGGAGATGTGCTCCAGATTGAAGTGCTGAATCATCTCCTCGCGCGAGAAGACCTCCTGGTCGCCATGACTCCAGCCCAGGCGCACCAGATAGTTCAGCAGGCCGTCGGGCAAAAAACCCATGGCGCGGTACTCGGTGACGCTGACCGCGCCGTGGCGCTTGGAGAGCTTCACCCCGTCGGGGCCGAGAATCATCGGCACATGCGCGTAGACCGGCGGCTCGACACCCAGCGCCTTGAGGATATTGACCTGACGCGGCGTGTTGGCGACGTGATCGTTGCCGCGGATGACGTGGGTGATGCCCATGTCCATGTCGTCGACAACCACGCAGAGGTTGTAGGTCGGACTGCCGTCGGCGCGCGCGATGATCAGGTCATCGAACTCGGCATTGTCGAAGCGCGTCACGCCCTTGATCTCGTCGCTGACCACGACCTCGCCCTCCAGTGGATTGGCGAAGCGGATCACCGGGTCGACGCCGGCCGGCGGCTCGGGCAGCTCCTTGCCCGGCATCGGCCGCCAGCGGCCGTCGTAGCGCGGCTTTTCCTTGCGCGCGCGCTGCGCCTCGCGCATGGCGTCCAGCTCCTCCTTGGAGGCATAGCAGCGGTAGGCCAGCCCCTCGGCCAGCAGATGGTCGATGACCTCGCGATAGCGCTCGCTGCGCGCGGACTGGTAGACGGGCGCCTCGTCAGCGTCCAGCCCCAGCCAGCTCAGGCCATCGAGAATGGCCTGCACGGCCTCGTCGGTGGAGCGTTCGCGATCGGTATCCTCGATGCGCAGCACGTAGCGGCCATCGCGACCGCGCGCGAACAGCCAGGAAAACAGCGCCGTACGCACACCGCCGATATGCAGGAAACCGGTCGGGCTCGGGGCGAAGCGGGTGGTCACGGACATGGCTGAGGAGGCGCGCTTGCGGCAGGAATGCGGCGCGCAATCTTAAACTATGGCAGCGGCCGCCACCGACGGCGCCGCCTGGAGCGAGATGGCCTGTCTCTTCGTGAATCGCCTGTGCATCGCCGACGTCGCTCTCCTCGACGGCGCGCGCGGTCTGGTGGGCGAATCCTGGATCGTCGACGTGGAGCTGGAGGGCGAGCTGGACGACCAGTCCATGGTGCTCGACTTCGGTCAGGTCAAGCGCCGCATCAAGCAGGCCATCGACGACAGCATCGATCACACCCTGCTGGTACCCATGCAGGCCGACGCGCTGCAGTTCCAGAGCCGCGATGGCGGCACGCAGCTGCTCTTCCCAAGCGCCATGGGCGCGGTCGAGCACGTCGGCCCGCCCTGCGCGATCTCCGGCATTGACGCCGAGGAGATCACTCCCGAGACCGTCGCCAAGCGCTTGCAGGAACTTCTGCAGCCCTTGATGCCACCTTCAGTGACACGGCTGGGTATCCATATACGCAACGAGGTCATCGACGGGGCCTACTACCACTACTGCCACGGGCTGCGGAAGCACGACGGCGCCTGCCAGCGCATCGCCCACGGCCACCGTTCGCGCATCGAGATCCACGCCGACGGCAAGCGACGAAGCGACCTGGAATCCGAAATCGCGCTGGCCTGGACGGACATCTATCTGGGCGTGGCCGAGGATATCGCCGCCCGTGCCAACGGACGCATCCGCTTCGCCTACGACGCGCCCGAAGGCCACTTTGAACTTGCCCTGCCCGAGCACTGCGTCGACATGCTGACGACCGACAGTACCGTCGAATGTATCGCTGCCGAGCTCTACCGGCGCCTGCACGCCCGCGACAACATCCCGCCCGAGGCCGTACTAGAGGTGCGCGCCTTCGAGGGTGTGGACAAGGGCGCTATCGCCGGTGGCGAGAGAGCCGAAGTTTCACCTAAATCATAGAAAGCAATATTTAGTCGTTGTTTTTCAGGAAACAATTAGCCATTCCTGAATAACTGAGGCCTTCTAAAGCAGGTCGGGCTGAAGGCGGCTTACAGACGATCGCTCCGTGGAATCTGTTGGTTCTCGGAAGCGATCAGGCGCTAGGCGCCACAGCCGATCAGCCAGCTTCCGAACACTCCGCGCATAGCCCGTAGACCTCGACCACCTGGCGCTTGGGCACGAAGCCCAGCGAGCTGGCGCGCTCGTTGAGGGCGTCGCGGACTTCCGCGTGGTGCTCCTCGCGCGAGGCGCCGCATTCGCGGCAGACGAAATAGACGCTCTCGTGACGTTCACCAGGATGCTCGCAAACGACGAAGGCGTTGCGCGACTCGATGCGGTGGATGAAGCCCTCTTCCAGCAGGAAGTCCAGCGCCCGGTAGATCGTAGGCGGCGCCAGGCGCTTACCGGTGGACTGCTGCATGCGCTCGAGCAACTCGTAGGCCGAGATCGGTGCGGCGTACTCCACCATTTCCTCATAGGCCGCTCGCCGCATCGGCGTCAGCCGCACGCCACGGCGCTCGCAGGCGACTTCTACGTCGCGGGTGGCGGCGCTGCTAGCCGCCGGGTCGCTTGCTGCCTGGAGGGCTGGCTTACTCATGGCTGACATCATGATATAACACGCGCCCGCCGCAACCCGCCGCCGTCCGATGTCCGACTTCATCCGCTTTCACGCGCGCAACTCGATCGAGCAGGTCGAGGAAGGCAACGAGCTCGCCCCCCGCTTCGACGAGCACGGCCTGATCCCCTGCATCACCACCGCCTACGGCACCGGCGAAGTGCTGATGCTCGGCTACATGAACGAAGAGGCGCTGCGCCAGACCATCGCCACCGGCGAGGCCCACTACTGGTCGCGCTCGCGGCAGGTGCTCTGGCACAAGGGCGCCACCAGCGGCCTGGTGCAGACCGTCGAGGAACTGCGCATCGACGACGACCAGGACGCCATCTGGCTGCGCGTATCGGTGGCCGGCGACGCCTCCTGCCACGTCGGCTACCGCTCATGCTTTTATCGCGCCGTGCCGGTGGGCGAAGGTGGCGAGGAGAGGCCGCTGGAGTTCCGCGAGCACGAGAAGAGCTTCGACCCCAAGGAAGTCTACGGCGACGCGCCGAACCCGACGAAGCTCTAGGGTTCTGAGGGCTTCGCAGGCGGTGCCCGCCAGATGCGACGGCTGTCGCGGGCGCGTTGCAAGCTCGGCGTGTCAACCCCCTGCCCCAGCCTGAGCCAGAGGCTGCCGGCGTAGCCGGTCACGTCGATCCGCGTGTCGACCGCGCGCCAACGCTGCAGGACCTGCGCGTCCGGGTGCCCGTGCCGATTGCGCCAGCCGGCCGGCACCAACAGGTGCTCGGGCCGCGTCGCCGCCACGAAGGCCGGGCTTGAGGAGGTGCGGCTGCCATGATGCGGCGCCACCACCACTGTGGCGCTTAGCGGCTCTGCGCCCTGATCATCGACCAGACTGATCTCGGCAGCCGCCTCGATATCGCCGGTCAGCAGCACCGTGTGCTCGCCCGCAGCGATACGCAGCACGCAGGAGCGATTGTTGCCTTCCCAACCGGCGGCGGCAGGCGGATGCAGCACCCGGAAGTCGACGTCATCCCACTGCCAACCCTGTCCACGTTCGCAACCACCATCCGCCTCGCTCGTCACCCGGCGGCCAACCAGCAGCGCATCGGCAAGCGCTTCCAGCCCACCTGCGTGATCGGCGTGGCCGTGCGAGTTCAGCAGGCGATCGATCCGATCAACGCCGCGATGCCGCAACCAGGGCAAGACGATGGCCTCGCCAGCGTCGAAGCCACCCGGCCAGGCTGGCCCGGCGTCGTAAACCAGCGTGTGATTGCGAGTGCGCACCACCGTCGCCAGTCCCTGCCCGACGTCCAGCACAGCCAGCTCGAACTGCCCCGGCGGCAGCTTCGGCGCCGGCCACAGCAAGGGCAGGAAGCACAGCAGCGCCACGCCACGCACCGGGATAGCCTGCGGCGCGAGCAACAGCGCCGCACCCACCGCGGCGGCTGCAACAGTCAGCGGCTCGGGCGCGGCCTGCACCCAGAGCAAATCACCCCGCTCGGCAACCCAGCCCAGCGCTTGGCGCAGCATCGCCAGCGCCTCGGCGACAGGCCACAGAGCAGCGCCCCCTCCACCGAGCAGCGCCCCAACCAAGGAAAGGAGAAGCACCGGCAGCAGCAGCCCGAATAATGGAATGGCGACGGCGTTGACCATCGGCGCCAGCAGACTCGCGCCCTGGAAAAAGAGTAGCGTCGCCGGCGCCAGGGCTACCAGCAACGCCATCTGCAGGCGGGGAATACGGAGCCAAGCGCCCAGGCCGGCCGCACGATCGCTGCTGACGAGGACGATCGCGGCCACCGCGATGAAAGACAGCCAGGTGCCGGCCGACAACACCGCCAGCGGATCCACGGCCAACACCGCCAACCAGGCTAGCAGCAGCACGTGTGCGGGCCGCACCGCACGCGCCGACCACAGCGCCACGGCGAGCACAGCCCACATCAGCAGCGCGCGCTGCGTGGGCACCGCGAAGCCGGCGAGCGCGGCGTAGGCCAGCGCTGCCAGACTGCCGATGAGCACGCCGGCCCGCGGCGCCGGCAGGCGGGCGCAAAGCCAGGCCGAGCGCCGCCAGAGCCAGCGGCCGAGAACAAGAAAGATGCCGGCGACCAGTCCCACGTGCAGGCCGGATATCGCCAGCAGATGCGTCGTACCGGTGACGCGCAACACGCGCCAATCGGCATCATCGATGCCGTTGCGGTTGCCGACACTGAGCGCGCGCAGCAAGGGCAATCCGGGGTGTCCTTCGAGCCATTGCCCCAGCTGCGCGTTGAGGCCGGCGCGTGCCGCCCGCCACCACGGTTGCGGCCGGGCGCCGCAGCGCTCGGCTTCGCGCACATAGGCGGTGGCGGTGTAGTTCTCGGTGAGCAGCCAGCGCTCGTAATCGAAGGCACCCGGACTGACCGATCCGCGCGGCGTGCGCATGCGCAACTGGAGATCCAGGCAATCGCCGGCGGCCAGTGGCTGCTCAGCGCGGTACCAGCTCACGCGGATGTCGCCGGCCACGGGCCCGTCGTCGGGATGGAAGCGGAAGCGCCAGTCCTCGCCGCGTGCCTCCGGGATATCAGCGACGACGCCACGCAGCTGCACATCCTCACCGTGGCGTGCGGTGGGCCAGCGCGCATCCAGCCGCTGCCCGGCCTCGAGCGCCGCCCAGCCCGCGCCCAGCAGCAGACAGAGCAGCAGCCAGCGGATGCGCGCGGGACTGAGCAGCGCCACGGGCAGGCCGGCGGCCAGCGCCAGCCAGGGCGGCAGCCACGGCGCCCAGAGGACACCGAGAATGCCGAGGCTGAAAGCTAGTCCGCCACTGCCGAGACTGCCTGCGGGTCGTCGCTGCATGACGCGGGGGGAAGCTCATCGAGCGAATGGATGCGCTGCATGCGCGCCGCCAGATGCTCGTCGTGGGTGACGACTACCAGCGCCGTGCCTAACTCGCGGTTCAGTGTCAGCAGCAGATCGAAAACGCGGGCGGCGTTGTCGCGGTCCAGATTGCCGGTGGGCTCGTCGGCGAGCAATGCGCGCGGGCGCGTAACCAGCGCGCGCGCCACGGCAGCACGCTGGCGCTCGCCGCCGGAGAGTTCGGCAGGCTTGTGTGACTCGCGGTCGCCCAGACCGACGCGCTGCAGCACATCGCGAGCCGCCTCACGGGCTACCGGCAGCGATTCGCGCCGCAGCAGCAAGGGCATGGCGACGTTATCCAACGCGCTGAACTCGGGCAGCAGATGGTGGAACTGGTAGACGAAGCCCAGCGCGCGATTGCGCAACCGGCTGCGGTTGGCGTCGGAGAGCTGCGCGATGTCCGTGCCATCGATATGCACGCTGCCCTCGTCGGGGCGGTCGAGGCCGCCCAGCAGGTGCAGCAAGGTCGACTTGCCAGCGCCGGAAGCGCCAACGATGGCCAGCGACTCGCCTTCGCCTACCGCCAGATTCACCTTCTCGAAGACGGTAAGCGTGCGCTTGCCGTCGATAAAGCGCTTAGCCAGATTGCTGGCCGCGATAACGCTATTGCCGATCCCTGTTGTGGCCTCGTCCATGCCGCGCTCCTATTCGTGCCGCAGGGCTTCGGCCGGCATCGTGCGCGAGGCGCGCCAAGCCGGATAAAGGCCGGAGACGAGCGCCAGGCCGAAGGCTAGGCCGGCGATCTTCGTGACATCGCCGGACTCCACATCCGAGGGCAAATCGCTGATGTAGTAGACGTCCGGGGCAAGGAACTGCTGGCCGGTGGCCGCTTCGATGAAGGGCACGACCACGTCGATATTCAGCGCCAGCGCCAAGCCACCGCCGACCCCCAGCAGCGTGCCGATGGCACCGATCAGCATGCCCTGCACGAGGAAAATCAGCAGAATCATGCGCGGCGTCGCGCCGATAGTGCGCAGGATGGCGATATCCGACTGCTTGTCCTGCACCACCATGACCAGCGTCGAGACGATATTGAAGGCCGCCACGCCGACGATCAGCGAAAGGATGATGAACATCACGATCTTCTCGGTACGGATGGCGCGAAAGAAGTTGGCGTGCTCGCGAGTCCAATCAGAGATGCGATACCGCCCCGGTAGATTGCCGACAACCTCGCGCACCACGCGCGGCGCCATGAAGAGATCATCCAGCTTCAAGCGCACACCGGATACCGTCGACGGCATCCGCATCAGCGCCTGCGCGTCGTTCAGATGCAGCAGCACCAGACCGCGGTCGAATTCGTACATGCCGACCTCGAAAACATCCGCCACCTCGAAGCGCCGGAAACGCGGCATGACGCCAGCCGGCGATACGGAGGCCTGCGGAATCATCAGATCGACCGAATCGCCGATACCCACCCCGAGCGAGCGCGCCAACTCGCTGCCGAGCACGATGCTGAAGGCACCGGGCTGCAGCGTATCCAGCGACCCACTGCGCGCGTACTCGGCGATGCGCGAGACGTCGTCCTCCATCTCGGGCAGCACCCCGCGCAGCAGCGTGCCGCTGGTGCGCCGTCCCGAGCGCAGCATGGCCTCGCCGTCGACATAGGGAGCCGCCGCCAGCACTTCCGGATGCTCGCGCGCGCTGTCGGCCACCCGCTGCCAATCATGCAGCTCGCCGTTGTCGCCGGCGATGGTGGCGTGCGACGCCATGCCGAGAATGCGGCTGCGCAGCTCCTGCTCGAAACCGTTCATCACCGAAAGCACCACGATCAGTGCCATCACGCCGATTGCGATGCCCAGCATCGAGACCACCGAGATGAAGCCGATGAAGTGATTTCGCCGCTTCGCGCGCACATAGCGCAGGCCGATGAGCAGCTCGACGGGTAATGAAGGCAATGACATGGCCGCAAATTAGACCACAGCTGGCCTGCCGGGCATGCGCGTGCTGCGCTATGCTGCACAGGCACTTCGCCGGATCTCCGGACATGGTCGTCAACCTGCCTCGCTGTCTCGCCATCGCCACGCTGCTGTTGTTGCCGGGCTTCGCTGCCGCGGATGTTTTGCACATTCCGCAACAAGTGTCGTCGCCGATCTCAGTCCCCGAGCGCGGGCGCACGATGCAGCAGGTGGAAGCGCGCTTCGGCACCCCGCAGGCCCGCCATCCGCAGGTCGGCGGCGGACATCCCCAGCGACCGCCGATCACGCGCTGGGATTATTCCGAGTTCAGCGTGGTCTTCGAGCGCGACCGGGTCATCAACACCGTGCGCCGCGACGGGCAGACCGCGCCGACGCGCGGCCAGGAATCCCTCGAAATCTCCAGCGAGACGCTGCCCGCCGCCGACTGAGCCGCGCGCGCCCCGCGCATCACAAGCGAATCACCATGTACCTTCCCGCCGAATGGGCGCCGCAGCAGGCCGTCCAGCTCACCTGGCCGCACGCTGGCACCGATTTCGCTCCGCATCTGGCAGCGGCTCAGAAGCAATTCCTCGCCATCGCCGCCGCCATTGCCGAGACGACACCACTAATCGTCGTCGCGCCCGAAGACGACGATGACCTGGAAGCCGGTCTCGATGCCGCCGGCGTGCCGGCCGACCGCCGGCGACTTCTACGCCTGCCCTGCAACGACATCTGGGCGCGCGACCACGGCCCGATCACCGTCATCGATGACGGCCGACTGATCCACCGCGATTTCCGCTTCAACGGCTGGGGCGGCAAGTATCCGGCCACTGCCGACGATGCCCTAACCGCCGCGTTGCACGCCGCCGGCGCGCTGCCCGGCGTGGTGGATGCCGTGCCGCTGGTGCTGGAGGGCGGCGCCATCGAATCCGATGGACAGGGCACGATTCTCACCACCGAGCGCTGCCTGCTCGACGACGCGCGCAATCCCGGCGCCACACGCGCCGACATGGGGGCCGCGCTGCGGCGCTATCTGGGCGCCGAGCGCGTGCTCTGGCTCGACCCCGGCCAGCTCGAAGGCGACGACACCGACGGTCACATCGACACGCTGGCGCGCTTCTGCGATCCGACAACCATCGCCTATCAGGCCAGCGAAGATTCGGGCGATCCCCAGCACGCCATGCTGCAGGCGCTCGCCGACGAACTGCGCGCGCTGCGAACTGCCGAGGGGGCGCCCTATCTCCTGATTCCGTTACCGCTGCCGGCGCCCATGCACGACGCGGACGGACGCCGCCTGCCAGCCGGTTACGCCAACTTCCTGATCAGCAACGAGCAGGTGCTGGTGCCCACCTACGACGATCCGGCCGACACCGAGGCGCTGGCGCGTTTGCGCGAGGCTTTTCCAGCGCACAAGGTGCACGGCGTCGATTGCCGCACGCTGGTGACGCAGAATGGCAGCCTGCACTGCGCCACCATGCAGATACCGGTCCTCTAGCACCATGACCGCCACCGACACGCTCAGCATCGCCGTCGTCCAGCACGCCTGCGAGCCCGACCGGGCGACCAATCTCGATCGCTCCATCGCCGGCATCCGCGAGGCGGCGAAGCGCGGCGCGCAGCTCGTATTGCTGCCGGAGCTGCACTGCTCGCGCTACTTTTGCCAGCAGGAGGACGCCGACTGCTTCGATCTGGCCGAAGCGATTCCCGGGCCGGGTACCGAGGCCATCGGCGCCGTGGCCGCCGAGCTGGGCGTGGTCGTCGTCGCCAGCCTCTTCGAGAAGCGCGCGCCGGGGTTGTACCACAACACCGCCGTCGTTCTGGACGCGGATGGCCGGCTGGCCGGCCGTTATCGCAAGATGCACATCCCCGACGACCCGGGCTATTACGAGAAGTTCTACTTCACCCCCGGCGATCTCGGCTTCGAGCCCATCGATACCGCGGTCGGCCGCCTCGGCGTGCTGGTCTGCTGGGATCAGTGGTACCCCGAAGCCGCGCGGCTGATGGCGCTGGCCGGCGCCGAGATCCTGCTCTACCCCACCGCCATCGGCTGGAATCCCGATGACGCGCCGGAAGAACAGCAGCGCCAACGCGAGGCCTGGCGCACCATCCAGCGCGCCCACGCCGTGGCCAACGGCCTGCCGGTAGCGGTCGCCAACCGCTGCGGCTTCGAGCCCGACCCGGCCGGCCAGCACGCCGGCGCCGACTTCTGGGGCGACAGCTTCATCGCCGGCCCGCAGGGCGAGATCCTCACCGAGGCCGGCGCCAAAACGGGCGTGCACCTGGCCGAGATCGAGCGCGCCAACACCGAGCGCGTGCGGCGCTGGTGGCCCTTCCTGCGCGACCGGCGCATTGACGCTTATGGCGATCTGGTCAAGCGCTGGCGGGATTGAAAGCACGCCTCCACTAGCCTTGATGGCCAGCGCAAGAACTGCAGATTTCACCGGTTGACGCGGATAAGTCAGAGTTGATTAGGCGTTGTCGCGAAGCGACGAGCCGGACCAACTACGTGCCCTTGAGGGTGGCCGAGGCGGGCGTCGCGCGCAGGGTGATGCGTGACCGACTTGCCGGTGGCAAGTCGCAGCGCGCATCACGGCTGGGCCATGGAAGGCCCAGCCAGGGTCACTTGGCGAGGTCCGGATGACCGAGCCTAGTGTAGTTGCCCCTATATCCCCGGACACGGCACCTAACTTCGTTGCTGCCGGCGGAACTCGCGTGGCGAGCGCCATTTGAGTGCCTTGTGCGGGTGATTTTCGTTGTAGTCGTCGAACCACGCGCCGATGCTTTGTAACACGCTCTGGGCATCCGGCTTCGGCTGCACGTCCACGTAGTCGCGCTTGAAGGTTTTGACGAAGGCTTCGGCCATGCCGTTGCTCTGTGGGCTGCGCACGGCTGTGCGGCAGGTGACCAACCCGATGTCCTGGGCGAAACGGCGGGTCTCGCGAGAGACGAAGGGCGATCCGTTGTCGGAGAGCCATTCGATCGGTGTCGGCAGCTGATCGATCAAACCGAAGCGCTGTTCTACGGCCTGGAGCATCAGGTCCTGCACCATCTGCTCGTCGACGCCCCGGGTGGTCGCCGCCCAGCTCATGGCTTCGCGGTCGCAACAGTCCAGCGAGAAGGCCACGCGGATCGGATCGCCGTTATCGCAGCGGAACTCAAAGCCGTCGGTGCACCAGCGCTGGTTGCTCGCCTCGGTCATGATCCGCCCATCGTGGACGGGGCCCGGCCGATAGCTTTCCGGCTCGGCGAAGAGCAGGTCATGGGCTTTCATGACCCGGTAAATGCGCTTGTGGTTGACCGGCGGCGCCCCGCTTTCCCGACGCCAGCGCTGCAGGCGCGCATGAATGCGGCGGTAGCCGTAGGTGGGCCGTCGCAGCAGCTCGACCTTGATCTCGGCCAGCACCGCTGTGTCATCCAATGCCCGCCTGCGCCGGCCATCCCGCCAGCCGGGCGGCCGGTGGAGCCGATCGTGGATATGCGAGCGCGCCACGCCCATGGCCGCGCACACCGCCGTCACCGGGAATCGTCGGGTGGCAGCAACGGCGAGCGCGATATGTACTTTTTTCTCTGGCCGACCTCGACGGCCTCTTTCAGGATCTCGGTCTCCAGCGTCTTCTTGCCCAGAAGCCGCTGCAGCTCCCGGATCTGCTTCTGCGCCTGGGCCAGCTCCGTGGCCGGCACGACCTGCTCACCGCTGCCCACCGATGTCAGGGCACCGTCGCGATGCAGCCGCCGCCAGCGGAACAGCTGGTTCGGTGCCACGCCGTTGCGCCGCGCAACGTAGGACACCGAAGTGCCCGGCTCGTAGGTTTCTTCCACCATCCGGACCTTCTCGGCCGGCGTCCAGCGTCGCCGCCGCTCCGGCCCCACCACATCCACATCTCGGTAATGACTAGTCTTATCCACGGTGTTTGTCCTATCACTTATCGGAACACTACACCGTGTCCGGAGATAGAAGGGGCCAGCTCACCTAGTGACTGCGGCGAACTTCGCGCTTCGAAGCACAAGAGCTATCCGGCACAAGCGTTACTGCCCAAACTGCCGCTGTCACTAAGCTCGACTCCTACCTACCTAAGTGACTCGGCCCAGACGTCCATGTCCGGGCGTTCACCCGCTGCGAAGCGCCACCGGCGCTTCGGTCGGGCTCACCCGCGCCGGTCGCGCGGCAACATCCGATAGCTCAGTAGCTATGAAGCGCGGACCCCCGAGCAGGAAGAGATCCCATTGCCACCCGATGCCTTAAACGAAGTCGAGGCGCAACCACCTCCGTGCGACTTGTGACCGTGGCCTCGCGTGAATCCGCGAGTCGACCGCCCCTCAGCCCGCCTCCGTCCAGAGACAATGCCCGGCCTTGTCTCGAATCTCTCCCAGACGCGCATCGTGATCGGCACGCTCAACTTCGCTGGCTTCGATGACCGGCAACGGCCCCGATCCGGCCTCGGCCACCAGGGCCTGCACGGCCGGCGGCAGCGTCGGGTGGGCGTGATCGCCGTCGGCGTGCAACGCCAGGCTTTCCTGGCCGCCGGTAAGCGCCAGATAGACCTCGGCGAGCAGCTGCGCGTCGAGCAGCGCGCCGTGCAGCTCGCGGTTGGAGTTGTCGACCATGTAGCGCTTGCACAGCGCGTCCAGGCTGTTCTTCTGCCCGGGATGCTTGCGTTTGGCCATCGCCCAGGTATCGGTGACCGTGCACAGTCCACCAATGCGCTCAGACAGGCCGGCCAGCGCCAGCTCGTGATCGAGGAAACCGACGTCGAAGTCCGCGTTGTGGATCAACAGTTCGTGACCACGCAGGAAATCGAGCAGTTCGGCGGCGCGCTCGGCGAAGCGCGGCTTGTCGGCGAGGAAGGCGCGTGAGATGCCATGCACGGCAAAAGCACCCTCGTCGATATCGCGCTCGGGGTTCAGATACCAATGCAATTGATCGACGACACGGCGCTGCTCCATGACGACGCAGCCGATCTCGATGATGCGATGGCCCTCGGAAGGCTCCAGGCCGGTGGTCTCGGTGTCGAGAACAATCTGCCGCTCACTCATGCCGACTTCCGGGACTGGGCGTCCTCAAGGCCTTGATTGGCCAGCGCATCCGCGCGCTCATTGCCGGGATCGCCGGCGTGGCCGCGCACCCAGCGCCAGTCGATCTGATGCTGCTGCGCGGCGGCGTCGAGTCGCTGCCAAAGCTCGCGGTTCTTCACGGGCTTGCCGTCGGACGTTTTCCAGCCGCGGCGACGCCAGTTCGCCATCCACTGCGTGATGCCGTTGCGCACATAGGTGGAGTCGGTATGCAGGGTGACACTGCAGGGCTCGCGCAGCGCCTCCAACGCACTGATGGCGGCCATCAGTTCCATGCGGTTGTTGGTGGTGTCGGCCTCGCCGCCGCTGAGCTCGCGCACGCGGCCGCCGTGGCGCAGCAGTGCGCCCCAGCCACCCGGCCCCGGGTTGCCGCGGCAGGCGCCGTCAGTATGAATCTCTACCGTCTTCAAGAGGTCTCGCGCTCCCAGCGCTTCCGGAAATTTCCGGCCACGACGCCACCCGGCGCCGCAGCAGGACGCAGTCGCTTCTGCGGCACGCGCTGCGGTGTTATGGGTGCCACGCGCTTGCGCGCCACGAGGGCATAGCAGTCCGCCAGCGGCACCATGGGCGCCCAGCGCGCCTGCCCGCGCCACGGCCATCCTGTGGCGAAGCCGAGTCGATTCTCGACCTCGAAGTCGAGCAGATCGAGCCAGTCCTGCAAGCGCCCCGGCCGCACCAGACCCGCGCCGCGAGGCAACGCCCGGCCGGACAAGCCGAGCAGGCGCGGCCAGGCGGCGACGCTCAGCGGCGATTGGCCGAGCACGACGAGCACGCCGCGATCATTGAGCACGCGCTCGGCTTCGCGCACCAGCCGGTGCGGCCGCGTCGAGAACTCTAGCGCAAAGGCGAGGATGACGGCGTCGCAGCTGTCACTGGCAAAGGGCAGCATGCACTCGTCCGCAACCAGATCGCCGTCGCTGCGGCTCCAGGGCGCACATGCCACGCGGCGCAAGGTGCCGGCACGCTCGCCGAGATTGCGCTGGCAGGCGCCGATCTGCAGGCACCAGCGGCCGAAGACATCGCCCAGCGCCTCGCTGAGCAGGGTCTCGGCGAGCGCCTCGATGCCCTCGCGCCGCTGGCTATGGCGCCACCGATGCCGCGCCTGAATGCGGTGCTGGGCAGGTGTATCCGCCGGCGAATTCATGACAGGGTTTGACCGGAAGGCAGGCATCGCTGAGCATCTTAGTATGAAAGATGCCATTCCACTCCCCGCCTTCACGGACAATTACATCTGGGCCTGGCACCGTGACGGCCACGCCGCGGTGGTCGATCCGGGCGACGCTGACGTCGTGCGCGCCTGGCTCGCCGCCGAGTGCGTGCAGCTGTCCGATATCCTGATCACCCACTGGCACCCCGACCATATAGGCGGTGTCGCCACTCTCGTCGCCGAGACCGGCGCACGCGTATGCGGGCCAGCCGCGGAAGCCGACCGCATCCCGCCCATGGATCGACAGCTGGCGGACGGCGACACGCTGGAGGTGCTCGGCGATGCCTTCCGCGTCATGGCGGTCCCCGGTCATACGCTGGGCCACATTGCATTCGTCGGTGACGACTGCGTCTTCTGTGGCGACACGCTCTTTCACATGGGATGCGGCCGGCTCTTCGAAGGCAGCCCGGAGCAGATGCAGCACTCCCTGGCGGCTCTGGCGTCGCTTGACGGCGACAGCCTTGTGTACTGCACGCACGAGTACACGCTGGCGAATCTGGACTTTGCGCGCCACGTTGAGCCGGAGAACCCGCGCCTGACGGCCATCGAGGAGGCCGCGCGCGCGGCCCGCGCCGAGCATCGCCCCACTCTGCCGACAACCATCGGTGAGCAGCGCGCGGCCAACCCCTTTCTGCGCAGCGAGGAGCCCGAGCTGGCCGAGGCGGTCTCGCGCCAGCTTGGCGAGAAGGTCGCGCCGGGCTTGCCTACCTTCAGCGCGCTGCGTGCCCTGAAGGATCAATACTGATGCGCGCCCTGCGTGGCGCGCTCGCCGCGACTGGTCTGCTACTAATATCCGCCGCTCAGGCCGGCGAGGTCAACGCTTGGGAGCGCTTCTGCGCGCAGACGGCGCTGACCTCTGAGACGACACCCGCTGTCGATGGCGCGGCGCAGGCTCTGGCGCGCTCGCCACTTCATTTCCGCGAGCTGATGATCCGCGGTGAGCCCTGGTTCTGGCCGATACTGCAGCAGACGCAGCAGCGCGGCATGCCGGCCGAGATTGCGTTGCTGCCGGCTATCGAGAGCGGCTTCCAGGCCCGCGCCGAGTCCCATCGCGCGGCTGCAGGGCTCTGGCAGCTCATACCGTCGACCGCCCGGCGTTTCGGGTTGCGCGTCGACGACGGCCTCGACCAGCGCCTCGACGTCGGGCACGCCACGCGCGCAGCGCTCGACTACCTGGAATATCTGCACGGCCGTTTCGGCGACTGGCCGCTGGCGCTGGCCGCCTACAACGCCGGAGAGGGCCGTATCGTCCGTGCCCTGCACGCCGTCGGGGCGAGCCCCGGTGCCAATGTGCGGCGAGAAGCACTGCAGTTGCCTCCCGAAACGACCCGGCACTATCGCCGACTGCTCGGGATGACCCGCGTGGTCTGCGCACCCGAGGCACACGGCGTGCGCCTGCCCACCCTGCCCGCGCGCTCCCTCATTCGCTTGGTGCACCTGGATCGGCCCGTGGATCTCGCCGAGATTGCCGCCATCGGACGGATGTCCCGGCAAGAGCTGGAAAGCATCAACCCGGCGCATTCCGAGCAGCCTTCCAGCGCGCCCCATCGCTTGTGGATTCCTGCCCATCAGGAGAGGAGACTGCGCGAGCATCTGAGCCAGACGGACGGACCGCAGCTCGTCGACTTCGGCGCCTACCGCGTGCGCCGTGGTGACACGCTTTCGCACATCGCGCTGCGCCACGGCACCAGCACGAGCCAGCTTCGCTCACTCAATGAACTGCCGGACAGCCGCATTCGCATCGGGATGGAGCTGCGCGTACCCCTCGCGAGCGGCGATGGCCGGCGCGAGCTGTAGGCCAATCCTGATAACTGCGCGCAATCGGCGGTCAGGCAAAGAAGCTTTGCTACACTCCCTGCGCTTGCGTTCCCGCACCGAAGGCATACCGGAAGTGACCCGAAGCCCCATCGCCGGCCTGTTGTCGCGGCTCATGCTGTCCTCCCTCCTCTGGCTGCCCCTTGCGGCATCCGGAAATAGCGACACGCGCGTCGAATTGGACCGCTCGCTCAACGAGGCCAAAAGCGCGCTTCTGGCGCAGGAAGCGGGGCTGCGGCAACAGGAAACCGCACTGCGCTACCCACCCCATGCGCGCACCAGCATCTATGTGGACAAGCGCTCCGGCGGCTTCATCCTGGAATCCCTGGAGGTACGCATCGACGGTCGCACCGTCGCCAGCCAGGACTACGGCCTGACCGAAGCCCGCGCTCTCGCCGACGGCGCGATGCAGCGCATTCTCCGTGTCGCCTTGCCGCGCGGCGATCACGAGATCAGCGTGCGCTACAACGCGCGCGCCCTCCGAGGCGGCGATGGCGAGCCGGTTTCCGGTGAGCTGCAGGGCCGCTTCGAGAAAGGTCCAGAGGCACTCGACGTCATCGTGCCGGTAGCCATCAGCCCACAGCCGATCGAGTATCGGCAGATCGCCCCCGATGCGCGCGGGGACGCCAGCGGCAAGCAAGGCATCGATCGTGTTGTCGCCGGCAGCGAGAAGGACCCTAGGCTCGGTCACGCCCGCTTCCTCAATGGCACCGGTAGCAACTTCGGCGCGCTCGTCGAGCTGCGCCAAGTCGACAGCGGCAGCGGCGACGCCGCCCTTCCGGAAAGCTTCGACTGGCTGCTTGCACGCAGCTACCTCAATTTCGGCATGCACGACGAGGCGCGCCGCGCCTACCGAAGGCTCGGCCAGCGCACGACCGACCGCGAACGCTTGAATGCAGCGCTGCTCGACCTCGCAGAGTTCGAGTACGAGCGCGGCTACGTTTTCGAGGCTGTCGAGCGTCTGCGCGACCTCCGCAACCAAATCGCACCGGAGCAGATGACCCGCTGGCAGGACATCACCAGCCGCGTGCTGTTGGCGCAGGGGCGCTACGGCGAAGCTGCGGATGTGCTGCGCGAGCGCGCTGATCGCAGCGATCACAGCGTTTTCATGCGCTACAACCTCGGCGTCGCGCTACTCAACGACGGGCAGCTCAATGAGGGACGCAGCACGCTGGATGCCATTTCTCGGACGCGCATCAACGACGACGCCGAGCGCGCGTTACGCGACCGCGCCAACACAGTCCTGGGCTACCACTTCCTGCGCGCCGAGCAGGGCGGCACGGCGCGCCCTCTGTTCTCGCGTGTACGCACCGAAGGCCCCTTCTCGAACCGCGCCCTGCTCGGCATGGGATGGGCGGAGCTGGCGCCGCGCGGAAGCCGGCAGGATCGACAGACGCTGGTTGAGGACGAGGACTCGGAAGGCTTCCGAGACGTCGCATCACTAGGCGTTCTTATTCGCCCGGGCTTTTTCGAGGCCGATATCTACGAGCGGCTGGCCAACCGCCCCTTCCGGCGGGACAACCTTGGCGAAAGCGAAGAAGAGTCCTTGCTGCGTGCGCTCGTCGTGTGGAACGAGTTGGTCAAGCGCGACCCCATGGATGCCGCTGTCCAGGAAGGCATGCTGGCGATCCCCTACGCCCTCGACCGCCTCGGCGACTACGAGCAGGCCATGCAGCGCTACCAGAAGGCCATCGACGTCTTTGAGGAAGCGCGCAAGCGCATCGATCAGGGCATTCGCTCGGTCGAAGGCGCGCTCATGCTGAACACCATCGTGCGGCGCGATGCCTCTGCGCAGTCCGGTTACAACTGGCGGCTGCTCGATCTTCCCGATCTTCCCGAAACCTATTGGCTGAATCGCCTGCTGGCCGAGCATCGCTTCCAGGAACAGCTGAAGAACTTCCGCGATGCGCGCCTGCTGGCGCAACGCGTGGAGGCGATCCGGAACCAGGTTGACGACATCTTCATGGCAGCGTCTGCACTGCCGGCGCCGCCGGACAGCGAGATACTCAGCGGCGGCTACAGCATGCTCGATCGTCGCGACCTGCCCGCTCTGCGCCTGCGCAGCGACATGCGCCTGCGTATGCGTGACGTCCGGGACCCCGCTGAAGCAGCGCCCGTGCACATCCCGCTGCGGGCTGCCGCGCCACCACTAAACTTCGATGGACGCCGTGAAGCCTATGCACGCGCAGCGTCCGATCTTGCGCCGGCACAACAGCGCCTGGAGCGCATCGCCCGTGAGCAAAGCGAGGCCGTACGCGCCATGGCCATCGAAGAGCTCGAGGAGCAACGCGAAGTGCTGGAACGCTATCTGCTCGAAGCCCGTTTCGCCGTAGCCCGTCTCTACGACCGGCGCCTGCGCGACGACCGGAACCCGAATCCATGATGCGAAAGTCGTTATATCGCCTGTTCCCAGTTCCCGCAATCTTCCTCGCCGCTTGCGGCGGATACGGCGGCGGCGCCGAGCGCGAGCCACAGACCATTCGTGACCTCGAGCGACAGGAAGCACCGCAGGAGCGCGATATCCGTGTAGAGGAATCGCAGGCGGTCGAGGCGAATCCAGAACTGGCGCTCGAGAATTATCGCGAGCTTCTCGAACTGTCAGGCGACGAAACGACGCGTGCGGAAGCGCAGCGTCGGATGGCGGATCTCCAGCTGATGATGGAGGACACCGATCCGGACGCACAATCCGATCGGCGTGTGCGTGAGGCCATAGCGCTCTACCGCAATCTGCTCGACCAACGTCCGAACGATCCGGGCAATGATCGAGTGCGCTATCAGTTGGCCCGGGCGCTGCAGAACGTTGGAGAAATCGATGCCGCGATCACGACTCTGCGCGATCTGATCGAGAAGCATCCCGACAGCCCTTACGCCGCCGACGGCCGCTTCCGCCGCGCCGAACTGCTCTTTTCAAGCCGCCGCCACGCGGAAGCCGCCGAGGAGTACGAGGCGGTCATCAGCCTCGCCGGGCAGACGCCTTTCTTCGAGGTGAGCCAATACAAATACGCCTGGACGCTCTACAACCTGGGACGCCACGAGGATGCCCTGGAGGTCATCTTCAGCATCCTCGACCGCGAACTTCCCGATGGCGAGCCGCACGAGCCTGCGGCAACTCTGGCCGAGGTGCCGCAGGCTCAGCGCGATCTGGTGCGCGACGTGCTTCGTCTGAGCAGCCTCTCGCTGAGCGCCATGGGTGGCGGCGAGGCCGCCAACGAAGTCATGGCCAGTCGTGAGGAGCCACGCTTCTATCCGCTGATCTACGCCGCGCTCGGCGAGTTCCTCCTCGACCGTGAGCGCTACACGGATGCGGCCGATGCTTACGCTGCGTTCATCGCGCGTTATTCGCAGCACGAGCTGGCACCCGAGTTCCAGGTGGATGTCGTTGACAGCTACCGTGCCGGCGGCTTCGAAGCGTTGCGCCTGGCCGAGCAGGAGCGCTATATCAACACCTACGATCCGGCCGCCGACTACTGGGGCGATAACGCTGCCAGCGAGGGCGTCGTCGCCACGCTGCGCGACTATCTCGACGATCTCTCCAGCTACTACCACGCCCGCGCCCAGGAATCCACGCGTGACGCCGAATGGCCCGCTCCGAAGGAGGATTTCCTGACCGCAGCCGGCTGGTATCAGCGCACCCTCGACATCTTTCCGGACGCCGAGGATGCCCCCGAGGTGCACTTCCTGATGGCGGAGACATTGCTCGCCGGCGGCGAGACCGTGGCCGCAGCCGAAGCCTTCCACGCCAGCGCCTATGACTATCCGTCGCACGAGCGCAGCGGTGAAGCCGGTCACGCCGCAGTGCTCGCCTACTACGAGGCCGTAGAGGCGATCGGAGAAGGCGATCGGACCCAGGCACTGCGCCGCGCAGTAAGCGAAGCGACCCGCTTCGCCGAAGGCTTCCCCGAGCATCCGCAACGGCTGCCGGTTCTGACACGCGCGGCAGAGGATCTCTACCGCATCGCTGATTACGAGAACGCGATCAGCGTCGCCTCGCGTGTTCTCAACGAGACCGGGGTCCCGACCAAACTTCTGCGCAGCGCGCTCACCGTCCGGGCCGACGCCGAATTCACCCTGGAACGCTTCACCGCAGCAGAAAGCTCCTACATCGATCTCCTGGGCATGCTGAGCGAGACTTCCGGTGAAGAGCGCACGCGTGTCGCAGACCAGCTCGCGCTCAGCATCTTCAGGCAGGGCGAGGCACTGGAAACGGAGGGCGACAAGCGCGCAGCGGTCGCCCAATACCTGCGCATCGGCCAGATCACACCCGACGCCGAGATCCGCCCCAACGCAGAGTACGACGCAGCCGTGCTGCTCGCCGAACTCGAGGACTGGGAAGGCGCAGCACGTGTGCTGGAAGGCTTCCAGTCGCGCTACCCGGAGCACGAACTCGCGCCGGACGCCGACAAGCGTCTGGCCACCGCCTATGAGGCTTCCGGGCAGCCGGCGCGCGCGGCCAACGCCTACGCCCGTATCGCAGGACGAGCGGGTGAAAGCCCGGAAGTCCGCGAAGAAGCCGCCTGGAAGGCCGCCTTGCTCTTCGATGACGCCGGGCAATCCGGAAGAGCGGTTGCGGCCTACGAAAACTACATGGGGGCCCCACAGCGTCAGAGCGCGCGTGCCACACGCGCGCTGCGCCGCCTCATTGCACTGACTGAGGGGCGTGACCCGGCTGCCCACCGGCGTTGGCTGCAACGCGCTGCGGGCGCTTCCGGCAACACTGCCGAAGCGCAGCTATTGGCAGCCGAATCACGCTTGGCGCTGGGACGGGCCGCAGCCGAAGAAGCACGACAACTCCAACTCAGCCAGCCGTTGCGAGACAGCATTGCCGCGCGCCAGGAAAAGGTTCGCGAAGCACGCGACCATCTGGATCGCGCCGCGAGTTTCGGCTTCGAATCGGTGACCCCTGCAGCCACGCTGGCGCTGGCACGGGTCTACCAGGACTTTGCCGAAGCGCTGCTGGTGGCCGACCCGCCCTCCGGGCTCAGCGGTATCGAGCGCGACGAGTACACGCTACTGCTAGAGGATCAGGCCTTCCCGCTTGAGGAGCAGGCCATTTCGCTGCACGAAGCCAACCTTCGCCGCATACCCGAGGGAGCTTGGAATGCCGATATCCGGGCATCCTGGCGTGCCCTGGAGGAGTTGGTGCCTGCCCGTTATGGCGAGGAGCCTATCCTGGAGGATCACTATGACGCGCTGCGCTAAGGGACTCACCATCGCCCTGTTGGCGATGGGCGTGGCAGCTTGCGGTACCGGACCGAAGCGTGGGCCAGCGCCGGAGCCGGCCGACGATATGGTTCCCGCCGAGCCGATCGACCGTGGTCCCTCCCCGGAGGGTGACGCTCCGGAAACCGTCGAGTCACGCTATGACGAAGCTATCGGCTTCCTGCGCAGCGGGCGCAACGACGCGGCCCGACGCGCCCTTGAATCCTTGATGCAGGAGCTGCCTGAAGCGTCCGGACCGCCTACCAACCTCGGCATCCTGCAGGCACGCGAAGGGCGGCACACTCAGGCACAGGCGCTGCTCGAGGAAGCCATCCGGCGCAATCCGGACAATCTGGTGGCACGCAACTGGCTCGCCCACAGCCACCGCGAGAACCGCCGCCCCGAGAGTGCCGAGCAGGTCTGGCTGCGCGCCCTGGAGCGCGCGCCTGATTACACCGCCGCGCATATCAACCTCGGGCGCCTCTACGAGGAGGTTCTTGCTGACCTCCCGGCCGCTATCCGACACTATCGCGCTGCTTTCGAAAGCAGTAACGGCGAGGCGCTTCGCGTCCTGCCCTGGATAGCGCAACTGGAAGAACGCCTACAAGAAGGTAGGCGATCCAAGGACGCGCCGGCAGGCGCAGACGCGCAGAATGCGTCGGATACCGCCTCCGCAAACGAGGAACCGTGATGCAACCACGAATCCACCAACTGCTGAGCGCCGCCTTGGCCTCGATGCTGCTGGCTGCGACCGCCTTCGCGCAGAATGAAGGCCCCGCCCTCGACACCAGCGCCGGCGAGTTCGAGCCTCCGTCCGACAGCGGGGCCGAACCAGCCGTCGATACGCCCCCCCAAGGCAGCGGTGGCTCAAGCATCATCGGCGATAACGAATCCCCGATCGGCCTGTACATCATTCCATGGCGCGCGTCTTCGCCGACCCCCCAGCTCGACCGCCCTGCCCGCTTCGTGGATGCCGCGCAGGAGGCCGTTGATGAGAAACAGTTCCGCCGCTTCGTGGAGTACCACGAGGCGCTGAGCCGGCACCGCGCCGCGCAACGGCGTAACGAGACCGCGCAACCGTGACGCGCCACCCCCTCTTCGTATTCACAATTCCGGTGAGAGCAGACATCACATGAGCACCATTCTCGAATTCCTGGGTCGCGGCGGGCCCTTCATGTATCCAATCGGTATCGTGCTGATACTCGGGCTTTCCATCACCATCGAGCGCTGGATCTTTCTGACCCGCGCACAGCGTGAGAACCGCCGGATGTGGAAAGAATTGCAGGCGAAGGTCGACGCTGGGCAGGTCGAGCAAGCCAGTGAGCTGGCCGCCAGTTCGGACAGCGCGGTAGGCAAAGTGCTCGCGCTGGGCCTCGCACGCGCCCACGGACGCACATCCCGGCAGGACATGGAAAGCGCGATGGAGGAGTCGCTACTCGAAGTGACACCGTTGCTGGAGAAGCGCACGCACTATCTCGCCACCTTCGCCAATATCGCGACCCTGCTCGGGCTGCTCGGAACGATTATCGGCTTGATCCGGGGCTTCTCGGCCGTGGCCAATGTCGATCCGGCGGAGAAGGCCAACCTTCTGTCAGCCTCCATTTCCATCGCGATGAACACCACCGCATTCGGTCTGATGGTGGCGATCCCGCTACTGCTGCTGCACACCTTCCTGACGACGAAGACCAATGACCTCATCGACAGCCTGGAAATGGCTTCGGTGAAGTTTGTCAACGCCTTGTCGCACCGTCACGGATGATATCGAGGCTGCACAGGCGCCGGCGCTCGCCGACGTCGGAGCTGCAGATCACCGCCTTCATGAATCTGATGGTGGTGCTCGTGCCGTTCCTGCTGATCACTGCCGTCTTTTCGCAGATGGCAGTGCTTGAGCTCGCGTTGCCGGAACCCGCCAGCGAGGAAGCCGATACGCCACCGCCGGATCCGGGGCTGCGTATCGAGATCCGCGAGGCCGCAGTGGTCGTGCTCGACGGCGGCGGTCCATTGCAGCGCATCGACCGACTCGACGACGGCAGCGTCGACACCGAAGCACTCGCCACACTGCTCGCGGAGATCAAGAGCCGCATGCCCGAAGAGGAGAGCATCACGCTGCTGCTCGAGCCCCGCGTCCCCTACGAGGACCTGGTTCGCGTCATGGATGCGGTTCGCATCGATCCCGAAGACCCTGAGCAAGCCATGTTCCCTGACATCGCCATCGGCGAAGCGCGCCACGAGGATCCGGCGTGAGAAACAGCACGAGCTTTCGGGGCAAGCGCCTGGAGCGAAGAGCCAGTGAGCAGCGGCGCGGCGGCACGCTGAACCTCGTGTCGCTGATGGATATCTTCACGATCCTCGTCTTCTTCCTGCTTGTGAACTCGGCGGCCGTCGAGGTTCTGCCCACCCCGCAGGCGATGACCCTGCCCAACTCAAGCGCAGAAGAGCGCGGACGTGAAGTCCCGGTGGTCATGGTCACGCGCGAACAGGTGCTGCTGCAGCATGCCGGTCGCACACTGTCGGTCGCGCGACTCGACGAACTCAATGAGGGCGACAAGGGCGCCTTGCCCGCTCTGCGCGTGGCGCTACAGCGCGAAGTCGAGTTGCTACCCATTGAGAACGATACCGAGCGCCGCACCCGCGGCGAGCTCAACCTCATGGCGGACAAGGGCACACCCTTCGCGACGCTCAAGCGCGTGATGCAGACAGCTACTGAAGCCGACTTCGCCAACATCTCGCTCACGGTCCTGCAATCGCAGGGCGGCGGCCAGGGGGGATCGTGAAGCTATACGGCATCACTAGCGAACTCGCGCCCTATGCCGAAGCTGCCGATCGCCGCTTTCGGCGCGTGCTGCTCGCGCTCAGTCTGCCTTTCCTCATCCTGTCGATCGTCATTCCCTTTCTGCAGATCCCGAATCTCGACGACAACGAGGGCGAGGACGACACACAGCGTTTCGCCCGTCTGCTTGAGCAGGAGGAGCCGGTCCCTGAGGAGGAACCGACGGAGGTCGTCGAAGCGGAAGAGCCTGAACCGGAACCTGAGCCGGAACCCGAACCGGAACCGGAACCTGAGCCGGAGCCGGAGCCGGAGCCGGAGCCGGAACCCGAGCAAGCCACCGAGCCCGAGCCGGACCCGCGCGAAGAAGTGCGTCGGCGTTTTGCGAGCGACTTCGAGGGGCTCGACGATCTGCGCGACGACAGTCTGGCCAACTCGGAGCAACCACTGCGTAGCAGCGAGGATGTGCTGCGAGCTGAGGACAGCGGCATCCGCGGTGGGGCCGTTGCCGATTCGGCGCGCGAGCGCTCGGAAGGTGCCAGCGGCGCGCGTACCGCGCGTGCCGGCAATACCGAGCTGGGCGATCGTGAGCGCACGCAGGTCGACCGCCGCGTGTCCTCCAACCAACCGCGCGCGAGCAGCAGCGCAGGCGGCCAACGGCGCGCAGCGGGCCGCAGCATGAATGAGATTGAGCTGGTCTTTGACCGCAACAAGGGTAGCTTCTACACCCTTTACAGCCGGGCGCTGCGCCAGGATCCCGGGCTGCGCGGCAAGGTCACGCTGCGCCTGACCATCGCCCCGAATGGCAGCGTCACGAACGTAGAGATCATCGACAGCCAGCTCAACAATCCCGGGCTGGAGAGCCGCATCCTGACACGCGTACGGACGCTGAATTTCGGCGCCAAGGATGTGGGCACGGTGACGGTGACCTATCCGATGTACTTCATGCCGAGCTGAGCCGCGAAGCGATCCGCGGGGCCGGCCGGCCACAATTTCAGGGAGACAACAGGCATGGCATTTCTGCAGGGCAAGACGGCACTCATTACGGGCTTCGCGAGCGAGCGCTCCATTGCCGCCGGCATTGCACGCGCGATGCGGCGCGAAGGTGCGGAGTTGATCTTCAGCTACCAGGGCGAGAAGCTCGCTCCCCGCGTTACCGAGTTCGCCGCCAGCCTGGGCAGCGACAGCGTCCATCCCCTCGACGTTAGCAGCGATGACGATATCGAGGCACTGGCCGCGGCCATCAAGGAGCGGCACGGCGGCCTGGACATCGTCGTGCATTCCATCGGCTTCGCGCCGCGCGATGAGCTGCAGGGACGCTTCGTGGACAACGTCACGCGGCAGGGTTTCGGCGTCGCTCAGGACATCTCGGCCTACAGCTTTGCGGCACTGGCGCGCGCGCTGCTGCCTCTGATGCAGGGACGCCAGGGCGCGCTGCTGACCTTGAGTTATCTCGGCGCCGAGCGCGCGGTACCGCGCTACAACGTCATGGGCCCCGCCAAGGCCTCGCTGGAATCCACCATGCGCTATCTGGCTGCCGATCTGGGGCCGGAGGGCATCCGCGTCAACGCCATCTCGGCGGGCCCGATCAAGACGCTGGCCGCAGCCGGCATCAGCGGCTTCCGCAGCATGCTCTCCAAGGCCGAAGGCATGTCGGCACTGAAGCACAACGTCAGTGCCGACGAAGTCGGCAACGTCGCCGCCTTCCTCTGCTCGGACCTCGCTTCAGGTATCACCGGCGAAGTCACCTATGTCGACGCTGGCTTCCGCATGATGGGCTTTACCGAGAGCGGCGGCGAGGAGAAGTAGCCAACGGGCCTGATCCACAGATTGCATAGATCAAAAGGATTATCCTTTTGTGCACGCAGACGATGTCGGCGCACAACCACCGAAGGGCAACGCTAATGCTGATTGACTTCCTGGCTCGGTGAGCAAGGCTTCTGAATCTGAAGCTGTGATGTTTTCTTGGCTCTCAAGCGCTCTGACCAGAGGTTCCGGAATAGGGTGACTCGCCTTCAGCCCGCGCGATGATGACCGCACCGCAGGTATCGCTGTAGACGTTGACCGAAGTGCGCATCATGTCGAGGACACGATCCACCGCCAGGATCAAACCGACACCTTCCAGCGGCAAGCCCACTGCGCCTAGAATCATGGCGATGGCGACCAGGCTGGCCGAGGGCACGCCGGCCACCCCCACCGAAGTGAGCAGTGCCAGCAGCACGACCAGCGCCTGGCTGATCAGGCTCAGTTCCAGGCCGTAGGCCTGCGCGATAAAGAGCACCGCCGCGCACTCGTAGAGCGCTGTGCCGTTCATGTTCACAGTCGCGCCCAGCGGCAGCACGAAGCCGGCCGTGGTGGAGGAGACACCCGCTCGACGCTGGACGCAGTCCAGTGATACCGGCAGCGTCGCAGCCGAGGAACTGGTCGAGAAAGCGGTGAGCAGTGCCGGGATCATCGCGCGCAAATGCATCAGACCGCCGACTCCGCTAAGTACGCGCAGCAGCGCGGGCAACACGATCAACAAATGAATGAGCAGAGCGCCGGCAACGCACGCGAAGAAGAGGATCAGCGGCCCGAAGGCGCCCCATCCGGTTCGGGCTACCGTCGCGCCAACCAGCGCGAACACGCCTATCGGCGCGAAGCGCATGACCAGGTCGGTGATGCCCAGCATGACTTCGTAGGTACCCTGCCAGAAGCGTTGCTGCGCGGCGCGGAGTTCGGAGCCAAGCCGGGTTGCGAAGTAGCCGAAAAGCAGGCTGAAGACGATGATCCCGAGCATCTGATTCTCGACAGCCGCTTCGACGATATTGGGCGGGAACATACGCAGGAAGATGTCGGCCATATCGCCTGTCGCAGCGCCCTCGACCTGCTCGGCCACGCGCTCGGTGCCGGCGTCGAGACCGAGCACATCCCCCGCCGGCTGGCCGTCAATCACGCCGGGACGTAGCAGGTTCACCAGCGTCAGCCCGACCAGCACAGCCATCAAAGTCGACAGACCGATCCACCCCAGCAGCCGTAGCCCCATCCGACCTACTGCGCTCGCAGCGGGAAGGTTGAGCATCGCCTGCATCATCGAGGCCGCGATAAGCGGCACGATAAGCATGCGCAGCGCGTTGAGGAAAAGCTCGCCGAGAAAGTCAGCAACCGTTAGAAACGTCGCGTTCCCAGCGAGCAGCCATCCCGCCAGCACCGCGGCCACTAGCGCTGCAGCGATCTGCCAATGCAGGGCGGGAAGTCGGCGGAGCATGGCCGATCAGCCGGGCTGGGCGCGCGCGATCAGCGCTGCGCGCCCTCCGGTTCGGGAAGATCATCTGCGCTGTGCTGGCGCTCCACGGTCACGGCCTCGGCAATATGGTTTTCCACGCCGGCGAACTCGGCCCCCGCCACGCGACCACGCAGGCGGCGCGCAAGCCCTTCGTCGATACCTTCGGCTTCACCGTCATGAACCGCACGCAGCCGTAGCACGCCGATACCGTCATCACCCGGATCCACGCGGCGGGCGACCACACCGTCGGCCTGCGCCGGACGCGGCATCGCGAAAACCGCGCTCAGGATTCGGCCCTGCCATGCCCCGCTGCCTCGTGTCACGTCTTCTGCGGTGCGCAGCTCGAGCGACTCTTCCTCGGCAAGCGCGGAGAGTTCGACACCCTCGCGCAGACCCTCCAGCATTCGCTCGGCAACCTCGATGGCGCGCTCGCGCGCGCGCTCGCGCCGCAGCCGAGACGCCACATCCTCGCGCACCTCTTCGAAATCGCGCACACGCGCTTCCTGATACTCGGCCTGCCGGATGACGACGACGCGACCCGGTGCAAGCTCGATGGGACGCGAGTTCTCGCCAGCGCGCAGCGATTCGCTGAAAGCGGCTTCGGCGACTTCCGGATGCGCGAGCAGAGCCTCCTCGCTCCCGCGGGGAAGCCACTCCGTTGTCTGCACCTCGAGGCCGGCTGCCTCGGCCGCAGGCTCAAGCGAAGCCGCCTGCTCGAAACTGATCTGCTCGACAGTCTCGTAGATCTCTCGGAAAACCACATCGGCTTCGCGCTCACGGTAGATGCGCAGCAAGCGCTCCTGCACCTCCTCGTCCTCAAAACCGCGCGTACGGGATTCCTCGATCTCGTCGACCTGAATGAGATGCCAGCCGAACTCGCTTTCCACCGGATCGCTCACGGCCCCTTCATCGAGTGCGAAAGCCGCTTCCTCGAAGCCGGGCACCATATCGCCACGCTCAACCCAGCCCAGGCTACCGCCCTCTTCGGCCGATCCCGGATCGTCGGACAGCTCAGCCGCGACTTCGCCGAAGTCAGCGCCATCGGCGATGCGCTGAGCGGCTTCTTCCAGCTTCGCGCGCGCACCCTCGCCTTCCACGAGGATGTGGCGTACGCGCCGGCGCTCCGGCTCGGAGAAACGGCTCTCGGCTTCCGCCTCGTAGATGCGTCGCAGCACGCTCTCTTCGGGCATCGCCTGCTCGCTGGCAAGATTCTCGCGATCGATCTCCAGGTAGGCGAGTCGCACGCGCTCCGGAACTTGCCAGCGGTCGCGCTCGGCCTCGTAGGCTTCGCGCACGGCGGCTTCCTCGGGCTCGGATTCGCCGAGATAACGCGATACCGGCACGCGCACATAATCGAAATCACGACGCTGGCTGCGCAGCGCGCCCACGCGCTCGGCCTCCTTCGGCACCACGAAAGCGGAACTCACCACGGCATTGCGCAACTGCTCAGCACGCAAGCCTTCTCGCAGCTGCCGCTCGTAGCGCTGCGGGTCCATGCCCTGCTGTGCCAATAGCTGGCGATAGCGCTCGCTGGAAAAGCGGCCGTCCTGTTGGAAGGCGGGCACACTCTTCAGGAAGTCGACGACGGCCTGATCGCTGGTGCGCCAGCCCTGCCGCTCGGCATACTGCAAGCGCGCCTTCTCCTGAATCATGCTCTCCAGCACACCTTCGCGCAGCGCGCCTTGATCGAGCTGACTGACGTCGAAATCCTCGCCCAGCATCCGGATCAGCCGCTGATAGCGCTGGTTGTAGGCGTTGCGGAACTCCCGCATCGTGATTTCTTCATCGCCCACGGTCGCGATCTCCGGATCCGGATTACCGGTCGCGAACTGCTCGATGCCGAAAAAAGCGAAGGGAATGATCAACAAGCCGACGATGAACCAGGCCACCAGGCCGGACGTTCGATCACGCAGTGACTGCAGCATGGATTCTCTCTAGGCAGAACGCGGCACGCGCATCATTGGACGCTGCCGCGGGAAACTCGAAGCCAGAAACAACAAAGGCGCCACAGATGCGGCGCCCTTGCAGGAATTGGCGGAGCGGACGGGACTCGAACCCGCGACCTCCGGCGTGACAGGCCGGCATTCTAACCGACTGAACTACCGCTCCGCGTTAACCCAGGAATCGGGGCTTGGTGGGTGCTGACGGGATCGAACCGCCGACATTCGCCTTGTAAGGGCGACGCTCTACCAGCTGAGCTAAGCACCCCTTACAGGCAGCCCCGATAAGACGCTTAGTTTACAGCGTCCTTGAGCGCTTTGCCAGCCTTGAAGGCCGGAGTTTTGCTTGCCTTGATCTTCAGCGTGGCACCCGTCTTCGGGTTGCGGCCAGTGCGGGCAGCGCGCTCGCGCACTTCGAACGTACCGAAGCCGACAAGCGAAACCTTGTCGCCCTTCTTCATCGCCTTGGTCAAGGATTCGATCGTCGCGTCAACCGCGCGCCCGGCATCAGCCTTGGAAAGATCCGCACTCGCGGCAACCGCGTCAATCAGTTCCGACTTATTCATCTTGAAAGATCCCCTCGATGGTCTTGGTAGTCAAAAAAAGCACAGCCTGTGACTCGCGAATGGCGGGCCCGTGGAGGCGTGCGAAACGGCACAGCTGTTATCGCACGCGGCCTGCTGGACCGTCAACGCCATGGCGAAGGATCATGCCAAAAAAATGACGACCGCGCTGCCGCATGGTGTCGGTAGATGGGCGACACGCGCATCGGGTTCCGCGCTTGCAGCCATCGCTTGCCCGTGCCGCAACATCTAATGGGCGCGCGCCGCGTCTGCCGCAGCCGGCGAGTCGGCCGCCGGAGCACCCTCGGCAAGTGGCTCTGGAACGCGTTCCAGAGCCACCGCAATGACCTCGTCGATCCAGCGCACCGGCCGGATGTCGAGCGAGCCCTTGATGTTGTCGGGGATCTCGGCGAGATCCTTCTCGTTCTCCTGCGGGATCAACACGGTCTGGATGCCGCCACGGTGCGCGGCGAGCAGCTTCTCTTTGAGACCGCCGATGGGCAGCACCTCACCGCGCAGCGTGATCTCACCCGTCATGGCGACGTCGGCGCGCACCGGAATGCGTGTCAGCGCGGAGACTAGCGCCGTGCACATACCGACACCGGCGCTTGGGCCGTCCTTGGGGGTCGCTCCCTCGGGCACGTGCACGTGCACATCATTGTTGGTGTAAAAATCCGACGGGATGCCGAGTGCCGGCGCACGGCCGCGCACGACAGTGAGCGCCGCCTGTACCGACTCCTGCATGACGTTGCCCAGGCTGCCGGTTTGCGTGAGCTTGCCCTTGCCCGGTGACAGCGCTGCCTCGATGGTCAGCAGCTCGCCGCCCACCTCGGTCCAGGCCAGCCCCGTAACCTGGCCGATCGCATTCTTCTCTTCGGCGAGGCCGTAGCGGAACTGGCGCACGCCGAGATACTTGTCGATGTTCTTCTCGGTCACGCGCACACGCTTCTTCTGCGTGCTCGAAAGCAGCTCCTTGACGACCTTGCGCGCGATCTTGCTGACCTCGCGTTCCAGATTGCGCACACCGGCCTCACGGGTGTAGTGGCGCACGATGGCGCGCAGCGCGCCGTCCGTGACGGCCAGCTCGCCCTCGTGCAGGCCGTTGGACTCGATCTGCTTGGGCAGCAGATAGGTCCTGGCGATATTGACCTTCTCGTCCTCGGTATAACCGGGGATGCGGATGACCTCCATGCGGTCGAGCAGCGCCGGCGGGATATTCAGCGTATTGGCGGTGCAGATGAACATCACGTCCGAGAGGTCGATGTCGACCTCTAGATAGTGATCGTTGAAGGTGCTGTTCTGCTCGGGGTCCAGCACCTCCAGCAGCGCCGAGCTGGGATCGCCGCGGAAGTCCATGGCCATCTTGTCGACCTCGTCGAGCAGGAAGAGCGGATTCTTCTTGCCGGTCTTGGCGAGGTTCTGCACGATCTTGCCGGGCAGCGACCCGATGTAGGTGCGGCGGTGGCCGCGGATCTCGGCTTCGTCGCGCACGCCACCCAGGCTCATGCGCGTGAACTTGCGGTTGACCGCTTCGGCCACTGAACGGCCCAACGAGGTCTTGCCCACGCCAGGCGGCCCGACGAGGCACAGGATGGGGCCTTTGAGCTTCTTGACGCGGCTCTGCACGGCCAGATACTCGATGATGCGCTCCTTGACCTTCTCAAGGCCGTAGTGGTCGCGGTCGAGGATCTCCTGAGCCTTGTCCAGGTCGATGCGCGTGCGGCTGCGCTTCTTCCAGGGCACCTGCACCAGCCAGTCCAGGTAGTTACGCACGACGGTGGCCTCGGCCGACATCGGCGACATCATCTTCAGCTTGTTGTACTCGGCCAGCGCCTTGGTCTTGACGGCCTTGGGCATGCCGGCCTTTTCGATCTTGTTACCCAGCTCCTCCAACTCGTTGGAGCCATCCTCACCCTCGCCCAGCTCCTTCTGGATCGCCTTCATCTGCTCGTTGAGGTAGTACTCGCGCTGGGACTTCTCCATCTGTGACTTGACCCGTCCGCGGATCTTTTTCTCGATCTGCAGCGTGTCGATCTCGCCCTCCAGCGCGGCGAGCACATGCTCGAGCCGGGCATGCGCGCCGCCGACCTCGAGCACGGCCTGCTTGTCCTCGAGCTTGAGATTCAGATGCGCGGCAATGGTGTCGGCCAGTCGGCCGGGCTGATCCATGGCGCTCAGCGAGGGCAGCAGCTCGGCCGGCACCTTCTTGTTCAATTTGATGTACTGCTCGAAGAGCGCCACCGTCGAGCGCATCAGCGCGTCGGTTTCGCGCCCCTCGCTGGCACTGTCATCCTCGTCGAGCAGCTCGATATCGGCCTGCAGATAGTCGCCTCCCGCGCCGAGTTCCTGGATGCGCGCGCGCTGCGCGCCCTCGACCAGCACCTTCACGGTGCCGTCGGGGAGCTTCAGCATCTGCAGCACGCTGGCCAGAGTGCCGACCTCGTAGAGGTCCTCGGCGCCCGGGTCGTCCTTGTCGGCTGTGCGCTGAGCCACCAGCAGGATGCGCTTGTCATCCTGCATGGCCGCCGACAGCGCGGCGATGGACTTCTCGCGCCCGACGAAGAGCGGGATCGCCATGTGCGGATAGACCACCACGTCGCGCAGTGGCAGGACGGGGGTGTTGGATTCTTGGCTGCTGCTCATGACCGCATTACCTCGTCATCAAAACGAAGACGGCGCCCCAAGGGCGCCGTCAGTGGAGCTCCGTCGCTGTAGATCGGGGCGGAAGCGGGCATTTTCAAGTGCCCGCCTACCCCGCCCGTCAGGCGCTGGACTTGACGTCGCGCTGGGCGTCGTTGTTCTCGTAAACGATATAGGGCTTGGACTCGCCCCGCACGACCGCGTCGTCGACCACCACCTTGGAGACGTTCTCCATACTTGGCAGGTCGTACATCACGTCGAGCAGGATCTTCTCCAGGATCGTACGCAGACCGCGCGCGCCGGTGCCTCGCTCGCGCGCATTCTTGGCGATGGCGCTCAGCGCCTCGTCGCGGAATTCCAGCTCGACATTCTCCATCTCGAAGAGCTTGCTGTACTGCTTGACGAGCGCGTTCTTCGGCTCGCGCAGGATGGTCACCAGCGCCTCTTCGTCCAGCTCCTCGAGCACCGCCGCTACCGGCAGACGGCCGACGAATTCCGGAATCAGCCCATAGCTGACCAGATCCTCCGGCTCGACACCGCGCAGCAGCGAGGTGTCGCGTCCTTCCACGGCGCTGCGCACATGTGCCCCGAAGCCGATGCCGGCGCGCTCGGTGCGGTTCTGAACGACCCGCTCCAGGCCCGAGAAGGCACCGCCGCAGATGAAGAGGATGCCGGAGGTATCGACCTGCAGGAATTCCTGCTGCGGATGCTTGCGGCCACCCTGCGGCGGGATGCTGGCGGTGGTGCCTTCGATCAGCTTGAGCAGCGCCTGCTGCACGCCTTCGCCCGATACATCGCGAGTAATGGAGGGGTTCTCGGCCTTGCGCGAGATCTTGTCGATCTCGTCGATGTAGATGATCCCGCGCTGCGCCTTGTCGACGTCGTAGTCGCACTTTTGCAGCAGTCGCTGAATGATGTTCTCGACGTCTTCACCGACATAGCCCGCCTCGGTCAGCGTGGTCGCATCAGCGATGGCGAAGGGCACATCCAGCAGCCGCGCCAGGGTCTCGGCCAGCAAGGTCTTGCCCGATCCGGTCGGGCCGATCAGCAGGATGTTCGACTTCGAGAGTTCGATCTCGTCCTTGTCGTCCTTGCTGTTCAGACGCTTGTAATGGTTGTAGACCGCGACCGAGAGAATCTTCTTGGCCTGCTCCTGGCCGATGACGTACTCGTCCAGCACGGAGCGGATCTCCTGCGGCTTGGGCAGGCCGGCATGCTGCGGCCGCGCCTGCACCTCCTCGCGGATGATGTCGTTGCACAGATCGACACACTCGTCGCAGATGTACACCGACGGGCCCGCAATGAGCTTGCGCACTTCGTGCTCGCTCTTACCGCAGAAGGAGCAGTAGAGCACCCGGCCGTTGGCGGTTCCGCGATTGTCGTTGCTCATGATTAACCTCTGACTGCCCGATCCCGGGCTAATTCCATTATTAGCATGCCGCTACCGCCTTGCAAAACCCGTGCACATACCGTCCGGACCGGCCGGAATGGCCGATCAGCGGTTGCCCTCAGCCGCTGCCACGCGCTCCGTCATGATCGTATCGATAACGCCGTAATCCTTCGCCTGCTCCGCGGACATGAAGAAATCGCGGTTGCTGTCGCGCTCGATGGTCTCGACCGCCTGGCCCGTGCACTCGGCGAGGATCTCGTTGAGCCGACCGCGCAGATAGAGGATCTCGCGCGCCTGGATCTCGATGTCCGAGGCCTGGCCCTGGGCACCGCCGTGCGGCTGGTGGATCATCACGCGCGAATGCGGTAGCGCATAGCGCTTACCCTTGGCACCCGCGGCCAGCAGCAGCGAACCCATGCTCGCAGCCTGGCCGACGCACATTGTGGCCACGTCCGGCTTGATAAAACGCATGGTGTCGAGAATCGACAGCCCCGCCGTCACCACGCCACCCGGCGAGTTGATGTAGACGTGGATGTCCTTCTCGGGGTTGTCCGACTCCAGGAAGAGCAGCTGGGCCACCACCAGATTGGCGACGTGGTCGTCGATGCCGCCGGTGATGAAGATGACGCGCTCGCGCAGCAGGCGCGAAAAGATATCGAAGGAGCGCTCGCCCCGGGGGCTCTGCTCGACCACCATCGGAACGAGGTGCTGGGCGCGCACGGAATCGGTCATTCGTGTCTCCTGGAAGGGATGAAGGCGGCAGGGTCAGAGCTTACTGCTGCCCGCCCTGTTGATTGAGAAGTTCCTGCAACGGAACGGTCTTGTCGGTAACGGTGGCGGAGGCCAGGACATGGTCGATGACCTGCTCCTCGATCACCATGGCACGAATGCCCTGCAGCATCTGTGGTTGCGAACGGTAATGCTGCTTGACCTTTTCGGGCTCGTCGTACTCAGACGCAAGCTCGTCGAGGGTCTGCTCGAAACGCGCTTCATCCAGCTCGATGTTGTGCTGACGAATCAGCTCACCCAACAGCAGGCCCAGCGACACGCGGCGGCTACCCTGCGGCTGCAGCAGCTCGTCCGGGATCATCTGCTGCAGCTGCTCGGCCGATAGCTGCGCGGCGTTGAAACGCTCTGCCGTCTCTTGGCGCAGCCGGCCGATCTCGTCGTTGACCATGGCCTGTGGCACATCAAACTCGTGCATCTCGAGCAGCTGATCCATGACCGCCGCCTTGAGCTTGTTGCGCGAGGCCTTCTTCTGCTCGCGCTCCAGCGCCTCGCGGCACTTCGTGCGCAGACCTTCAAGGCCAGCTTCTGGATCGACGCTGTGGGCCTGCAGGAACTCAGAGTCAATTTCCGGCAGCTGGACCTCGTTGACTTCCTTCATGCTCACCGAGAAGACCGCCTCGCGACCGCGCAGATCCTCGGCCTGATAGTCCTCTGGGAAGGTCAGCGTGACGTCGAATTCCTCGCCGGCGGCGTGGCCGATCAGGCCCTGCTCCAGATCCGGCAGGAACTTGCCTGCGCCAATCTCGACTTCCTGATTCTCGCCGGAACCGCCGTTGAACGCCTCGCCATCCATGCGGCCGACAAAGTCGATGCGCACGCTGTCGCCTTCGGCCGCAGCGCGCGGCACGGTTTCCAGCCGGCGCTTCGATTGACGCAGGTTCTCGACCAGCCGATCGACATCCTCATCCGTGACCTCGGCCACCGGGCGCTCAACGGCGACCTTCTCCAGATCGGCCAGCGTGATCTCGGGATAGACCTCGAAGCTGGCGCTGTAGACCAGTGGCTGCCCCTGCGTCTCGTCGGCCACTTCGAAGCTGGGCTGACCGGCCGGGCTGACCTCGGCCTGCTGCATGGCTTCCGGCCAGGTCTCGCGCACGATCTCGCTGATGGCGTCGGCCCGGGCCTGTTCGCCGTACTGCTGGCGAACAACCTTGAGCGGAGCCTTGCCGGGGCGGAAGCCGGGCACTTTGGCGCGTGTGCCGAGCTGGCGCAGGCGCTTGTCAACAGCATTGTCGAAACGCTCTGCCGGCACCGAGACGCGCAGCACGCGCTGAAGGCCACCCGGGTTCTGCAACTCCACTTCCATGCTCATCCGATCCTGTTGGTGATGATGAATCTGCTCGAAAGGCCGCCGGACGCGCCCTGTGGCACATCCGGCGGTAGCGAAAACTGGTGCGAAAGGCGAGACTCGAACTCGCACGCCTTGCGGCGCTGGTACCTAAAACCAGTGCGTCTACCAATTCCGCCACTTTCGCGTGTCTGATAGCCGACCGCTCCAGGGCTTCCGGCTTTGATCAGCCAGTATATCAGCGCTGTCCGTGCCGCCCGATCGGTAGTCCGAGGAGCGTGACATAATCCGCGCCCCCGTTTTCCGGCCGCGCCGCCCGTGTCCGACAAGCCGCCAGAGCCGATGATTCCCCGCCTGCCGCTGCCCGATGCCCGTTCGCTGCGAGTGAAATGGCCGCGCCTGCCCGAGGTTGCCCAGGCGCTGGCCCTCTGCGAGCACGCCGTTGACGGCACGCCACTGATCGTTGTCTGCGCCAACGAAAGCGAAGCCTACCGGCTGGAGTCCGAACTGCGCTTCTTCGCTGGCGAAGGCTTGCCCATCCGGCATCTGCCCGACACGGAGGTGCTGCCCTACGACGCCTTCTCGCCACATCAGGAGCTGGTCTCGGACCGCATGGCGGCGCTGGCCGCCCTGCCCGGCATGACGCGCGGCATCGTCGTAACCACCACCGAATCGCTGCTGCTGCGCCTGCCGCCGCACGACTGGCTGGCCGCCCGCCGCCTGCGCCTGGCCGAAGGCGACCGCCTGGACCCGCAGGCCTTCCGCGCCCAGCTGGTCGCCGCCGGTTACAGCTCGGTTTCCGAGGTGCAGACACAGGGCGAGTTCGCGCTGCGCGGCGCGCTGGTCGACCTCTTCCCCATGGGCAGCAACCGCGCCTACCGCATCGATCTTTTCGACGAAGAAGTCGAATCCATTCGCTGCTTCGATCCGGAAACGCAGCGCTCCACCGAGCGGGTCGCGGCCATCGATCTGCTGCCGGCCCGCGAATTCCCCACCGACGCCGAAGCCATCGAGCGCTTCCGGCGCAACTATCGTGCTTACTTCAGTGGCGATCCGAGCCGCTCCAAGGTCTACGAATCGGTCAGCCGCGGCATCATGCCGGCCGGCATCGAAGCCTACATGCCGCTCTTCTTCGAGCAGACGACCACTCTGGAGGCCTATCTGCCCGATGGCGCTGTGCTCTGCCTGCCACCGGAAGTCGAACGCGTATTCGAGGAACAGTGGCAGCAGATCCACGAACGCCACGAGCGCTACAGCGGCAACATCGAGCGTCCGCTGATGGCACCCGCCGACCTCTTTCGCGGCCCGGAGCCGCTGTTCCAGGCACTGGACGGGCAGGCTCGCGTCCTTTCCGGGGACGACGCCTCCCCACAGCAGACTGAGACACTGGAGGGCGATCAGGCCGATCTAGCCGCGGCGCTGGGGAAAGCACCACGCTCCTTGCTGGTCGCAGAGTCGCCCGGACGCGTGCAGGCGGTGCAGGACTGGCTGAAGCCGCAGGGCATGGAGGCCCGGCATTGCGCCGATTGGGCGGACTTCCTGCAGGGCCCTGGCCGCATCTGCATCGCCCAGGGACCGCTGCAGCAGTCGCTGCGGCTGGCCGACGGCACGCTGATCCTGGCCGAGACGCAGATCTTCGGCCTGCGCGCCCAGGTATCCCGACCGCGAGCGCGCGTGCGCGACCCGGATACGCTGCTGCGCGATCTCTCGGCGCTGAATCCGGGCAGCCCGGTGGTGCACGTCGAGCACGGCGTCGGCCGCTATCAGGGTCTGACCACGCTGGATGCCGGCGGCGTGTCCACCGAATACTTGATCATCGAGTACGCCAAGGGCGACCGCATCTATGTGCCGGTGGGCCAGCTCAATCTGGTCCATCGTTACACCGGCGCCGAGGACGAGGCCGCGCCACTGCACGGACTGGGCAGCGAACGCTGGAAGAAAGCCACTGCCCGCGCCAAGAAGCGCGCCTTCGACGTAGCCGCCGAGTTGCTACAGGTGCAGGCCCGCCGCGCAGCTACCGCCGGCAGCGTTATGCAGGTCGAGCCAGACGACTACGCCGCCTTCTGCGAGGACTTCCCCTTCGACACCACAGCCGACCAGCAGTCGGCCATCGAAGCGGTTCTGGCCGACATGGCGGCCGCCACTCCCATGGACCGCGTCGTCTGTGGTGACGTCGGCTTCGGCAAGACCGAGGTAGCACTGCGCGCGGCCTTCGCGGCGGTGACCAGCAACCGCCAGGTCTGCGTGCTGGTACCCACGACCCTGCTCGCCCAGCAGCACTACAAGAACTTCTGCGACCGATTCGCCGGCATGCCGGTGCGCATCGCCGCCGCCTCGCGCCTGCGCGGCGAAAAGGAGCTGAAGACCATGCTGGCCGATACCGCCGCCGGCAAGATCGACATCCTCATCGGCACGCACCGCCTGCTGCAGCCCGATGTGCGCTTCGACCACCTGGGCCTGGTCATCGTCGACGAGGAGCACCGTTTCGGCGTGCGCCACAAGGAGAAGCTCAAGGCCATGCGCGCGCAGGTCGACCTGCTGACACTGACCGCCACACCCATTCCGCGCACGCTGAACATGTCGCTGGCCGGACTGCGCGATCTCTCCATCATCGCCACCCCGCCCGAGGGCCGCATGGCGATCAAGACCTTCGTCGCCGACTGGGAGCAGGCGCTGGTGCAGGAAGCGCTGCTGCGCGAGCTCAAGCGCGGCGGTCAGATCTACTACCTGCACAACCAGGTCAAGGACATCGAACGCGTAGCGGCCGACCTGCGCAAGCTCGTGCCTGAGGCGCGCATCCGCGTCGCCCACGGCCAGATGCGCACCCGCGAGCTGGAGCAGGTGATGCTGGACTTCTATCACCATCGCTTCGATGTGCTCTGTTGCACCACCATCGTCGAGTCCGGCATCGACGTGCCCAACGCCAACACCATCGTCATCGACCGCGCCGATACCTTCGGCCTGGCCCAGCTGCATCAGCTGCGCGGCCGCGTCGGTCGCAGCCACCATCGCGCCTATGCCTACCTGCTGGTACCGTCGCGCAGTGCGCTGGCGGGCGACGCCGAGAAACGCCTGGAGGCCATCGAGAACCTCGGCGATCTCGGTTCCGGCTTCCAGCTCGCCACACACGACCTGGAGATTCGCGGCGCCGGCGAGCTGCTCGGCGACGAGCAGTCCGGCCAGATCGAGGAAGTCGGCTTTACTCTCTACGCCGATCTTCTGGAGCGCGCCGTCAAAGCAGTCAGAAGCGGCGCACTGGAGGACAGCGAACTCGCCGGCAGCGACTGCCACATCGATCTCGGTACCAGCGCGCTCATGCCGGAGGACTACGTCCCCGACGTGCACACCCGCCTCGCCCTCTACCAGCGGCTGACAGCGTGCGAGGACACCGCGGCGGTCGACGCGCTCAAGAGCGAGACCATCGACCGCTTCGGGGCTCTGCCTGAAGCCGCCGAGAACCTATTTGCCAATGCCGGGCTGCGCATTGCCGCGCGGGCACTTGGCATCACGCAGCTGCGCGTCGGTGACAGCTCGCTCAGCATCGACTTCGGCAGCGACAATCCGCTGGATCCGGTTGCGATCATCGGTCTGGTCCAGTCCGACCCCCGCGCGTGGCGCATGGAGGGCGAGAACCGTCTCATCCATCGTCAACCGGCCGAGGACGGCGCCGCGCGGGCCGCGCATGCGCGCGAGGTACTGCAGACCCTCACCGGCACCCGTCGCGAGGCCGCCGGCTCGGGACGGTCGCCTGCTACCCTAGACGCATGAAAAGACTGCTGACGGGGGCGCTGCTCGCCTGCGCCGCAAACCTCGCGCACGCCGACGACTGGCGCGTGGACCTGCTGATCTTCGCGCATGAGGAGTTTGCCGGCGACGAAGCCGGAACGGCGCCGGGCCCGTTGGACGCGGAAGAGGCCATTCCGCTCGACGAGCGAACCCGGCTCGAGGCCAACGGCATCCGCATCCTGTCGCCCGAGAACTCGCGCCTAAGCGCGCAGTGGCGCGGCCTGCAGAACGCCACCGCCTTCCGTCCACTGCTGCGCCTGTCCTGGCTGCAGCGCAACCCGCCGCAGCGCGGCGGGCCAACGCTGCTGCTGCGCCATGGGCAGCCGCTGCTTTCGCTGGATGGCGAGCCCGTGCGCCAACTCGAAGGCACCCTGCGACTCACGCTGCGTCGTTATCTGCATCTCGACGCGGATCTGCGCTGGAGCGAGCGCAGCGACACGGGCGCGTTAGTGCGCAGCTGGCCGCTGCGCGAACAGCGACGCATGCGCTCGGAGACGCTGCACTACATCGATAGCGCGCGACTCGGCCTGCTCGTGGAAATCCAACGCGTCGAGGGCACGCAGAACTAGCCCGTCGCAAGCCCCGGAGCGGCGACTTCACCGGCGGACCTGGCTGGAAACTCGACCTCCCGCGCCACACCCCAACCCTGCGCCAGATGCACACCCAGCCCTGCCAGCTGCGGCAGCATCGCCCGGTCCTCGACATGCTCGGCGATGCAGACCATACCCGCCGCCCGCGCCACATCAGCGATAGCCCGAACGACCTCGGCATTGAAGGCGTTGTCAGCGATGTCACGCACGAAGCTGCCATCGATCTTGAGGTAGCGCACCGGCAGCGAACTGAGATAGCCGAAGGAGGACATTCCGACACCAAAGTCATCAAGCGCGAGCTGTACCCCCATGCGGCTGAGCTGCTCGAAGAAGATGCGCGCAACCCCGAGCTGACGCACGGCGGCGGTCTCGGTCACTTCGAAGCACAGCCGACGGCGCAGGCAGGAGCGAGCCTCCAGACGCTCAATCAGCCAATCGCGGAAGCTGGGGTTGCTCAGCGACTGGCCGCTGAGATTGACCGCATGCAGCACACCATCGTCCGGCATCGACTCGATGGCCTTCAGCGCAGCATCCACCACCCAGCGGTCGATCGCGTCCATCAGAAAGTAGCGCTCGGCGCCCGGAATGAAATCTCCCGGCGGGACCATCCGACCGTCGTCATCGCGCATACGCACAAGCAGCTCGCGATAGACCGCCCGCGGCTCGCCGCTGACCGGTTGCACGTCCTGGCTGTGCAGCAGAAAGCGGCCGTCATCCAGCGCCGACAGCACGCGCGAGACCGAGGCCACCTCCGCGTCGTGCTGGCCGGCCGCATAGCTTTCGTTGGCGAAAGCCACCTGACCGCGCCCGCTCTCCTTGGCCTCAAAGCGCGCGCGCTCGGCCAGGCGCATCACCGATTGCACATCGCGGCTCGTGCTCGACAGCGGCGCCGCGCCGATGGTGATGGTCGAAGGCAGGTCGCGACCCTGCCAGCTGAATTGCAGTCCGCCAGCGGCATCGGACAATCGCTGCAGCAAAACACCCGCCTCGCGACGCGAGCAGGGCTGGATGAAGATGCCAAATTCGTCCCCGCCGATGCGTGCGAGCTGGTCGCCGGAGCGCAGCACGCCACGCATCGTCCCGGCCACAGCGCGCAGCAGCGCATCGCCCGCGATATGACCGGCCGCGTCATTGATCAGGCGAAATCGGTCCACGTCGGCATAGGCTACCCAGTACGGTCGATTGGGCGGAGTCCCGTCAAGCTCGCAGACCGTCACGCTGCGCTCGAAGTGCTCACGATTCGGCAACCCCGTCACGGGATCGTGATCGCGCGCGAAATCCAGTGCACGCGCGGCTTCGGCGGCTGCCGAGAGGTCGCTCATGGCGCAGACCGCACCACAGACCGTGCCATCGGGAGCCGCCAACGCGGCGAAGCGCGCCCGCACCGGTAGAGCACGCCCGCTGAAGACCGCGCAGAGGTGATCCATGCTCTCACCGCGCCAGCCGCGCTCGATCGCCCAGCGCACGGGCTCGACCACCAGCGCATCCGAGACCGGCGCCCCCGCGGCAAGCCGCGAAGCCTCGACGAAGCGCAGTACCGCCGGAAGTGCCTCGCCGCACAGCGAAGCGTTGTCGCTATCGAGCCAACGCGCTGCCGTCTCCGAGACCGCGTGAATGCGCTGCTGCGCGTCGACGACAATCACCGCGTCCACGGCGGCACGCATGATGCCGTCCACCACCGCATCCAGACTTTCCGCAGAAGAGGCGTCGACCAGTGGCTTCATGCTGGCGATGCTCGCGCCTACGGCACGCGCACACCACCGCTGTCAGGACAAACGGGGGAGAACAGCCGAAAGATGGTCGCGCAAACGTGCCATGCCGCGTGCAGCGTGCTCGGCAATCTCGCCGTGGATATCACCGCTGCCCATGCCGGCGGCCCAGTTCACGCAGACGGTTACCACGGCATATTCCAGGCCGAGCTCGCGAGCCAGAGCGGCCTCGGGCATGGTCGTCATGCCCACCATCCCGCAGCCGTCCTTGACGAGCCGGCGCACCTCCGCAGCGGTTTCCAGCCGCGGGCCCTGTGTGACCGCCAGCACGCCACCGTCGTGACGGCCTTCCTCGGCGCCGGCAAGCGCGATCAGGCGTCCGCGCAGCGGATCAAAAGGCACAGTGAAGTCGATGTGCTGCAGGGGCGCATCGGCGCTATCCGAGAAACTGTGGCTACGACCCCAAGTGTAGTCGACGACATCGTCGGGCAGCGCGATATGCCCCGGCGGAAAAGCGTCCAGCATCGAGCCGACCGCGGCCACGGCAATGACACGCGTAACCCCGGCCTCTGCCAGGGCGTGCATGTTCGCCCGGAAGTTGATGCGATGCGGCGGTATGTGATGCCCCGGACCATGCCGCGCCAGGAAGATGACCGGCGTATCTGCAAAACGGCCGGATTGCAGCGGCGCCGAGGGCGCACCCCAGGGCGTGTCCACGTCACGGGCCCCAGCGGCCTCGAAACCCGGCCACTCGTTCATGGCGGTTCCACCAATGACGGCGATACGTGCCTGGCTCATACCTCACCCGCTTTCAGTGCCCGCACCTCTGGAAGCTGACGCCAGAAGCCGTGGACATCCATGCCACAGCCGAAGACGTAACGATCCGGCACGCGCAGACCGACGAAGTCGGCGAGCCCCTCGTCCACACAGCGCGTGTGCTCCTTGCGCAGCAGCACGGCCACCCGCACGCTGGCCGGCCCGCCGGCGCGCACGGCCTCAACGATCTCCTGCAGCGTGTGCCCCTCATCGAGAATGTCATCCACGATGAGCACATCGCGACCGGCCAGGTCCGCGGGTGGCGCCACTTTCCAGACCAGTTCGCCGCCACGCGTACCGCCCCTATAGCGCGTGGCGTGCAGATAGTCGACATACATGGGGTTGGGCAGCCGCTGCAGCAGTTCGGCGCAAGGGTAGAAGCCCCCGTTCATGACCGATAGCGCGTGCAGCGGGGCATCGCCGTAGCGATCACGGATCTCGGCCGCCATGGCATCCAGCGCCGCCGCGACTTCGGAGGGACCATGAATGCGCTCGGAGGCGGCGAGCAGCGCGCCGGCCTCTTCGGCCACGGACTGCCAATCGCTTCGGCCGGTCTGGATCGTTTCGGAGGCTATCGGTGTGCTCATTCGGAGGGTTCCGGATGGGATGGGAAAGAGATGTCGATCGCGCGTGCCTGCAGGCCTTCCAGCCGGGCGCTGGCGGCGCGACTCACCGCCGGCAGCGGCGTGTCCAGCGCGCGCTCGGTTGCGGTGCGGTCGTTGCAGAAAAGAATCAGCTCGCAGCCAGCGGCATGCGCTGCCGCGACGCGCTCGGCCGGATCAGCAATGACACCGGCCGCGCCCATGCCGAGGTCGTCGGAGACGATAACGCCCTCGAAACCCAGATCGCCGCGCAGGATTTCGTCCAACCAGCGCCGCGAGAAGGTCACGGGCTGGCCATCCACCGCCGGGAACCGGATGTGTGCGGTCATCAGCGACGGAATCCCGCGCCGAATCATGGCGGCGAAGGGCGCCAGGCAGCTGGTGCGCAGCTCCTGCAGGGAACGCGGGTCTTCCGGCAGGGCTTCGTGCGAATCCATTGTCACACCGCCGTGCCCCGGAAAGTGCTTGCCGGTGGCCGCCATGCCGCCGCCATCGATGAGCCCATCGCAGAAGGCACTGGCCAGCGCGACGATGGTGTCGCCATCGGCGGCGATGGCGCGGTCGCCGATAACCGCGGCGACGCCGCGGTCGCAATCCAGCACCGGTGCAAAAGGCAGGTCGATGCCGCAGGCAGACAGCTCGGCGGCGATGACACGACCCTGCTCGCGTGCCGCGGCCAATGCATCGCCGGGAGCCTCGACCGCGCGCGCACCGATCTCGCCCATCGGCGGCAGCGCGCTGAAGCCTTCCCGGAATCGCTGCACACGCCCGCCTTCGTGATCCACCGCCACCAGCAGCCGCGGGCTGCGCAGGGCGTGAATCTCGGCAACCAGGGCGCCAAGCTGCGCACGGTCGCGGTAATTGCGCGTGAAAAGAATCACGCCACCGACCTGCGGATGCCGCAGCAGATCCCGGTCGGACGCATCAAGCGTTTCACCCGCGATGTCGACCATGAGCGGGCCCAGGGGCATATCGAGCGCATCACTCATGGATTTCCACCGTGCAGCCAACCGGGGTGATCTCGAAGAGCGCCACGACATCCTCACAGGCCATGCGGATGCAGCCATGCGAGGCTGGCACGCCGAGCGGCTGATCCGGCGGCGTGCCATGGATGTAGATGTAGCGACGCATCGTGTCCACTGCGCCGAAACGGTTGCGGCCCGGCTCGCGCCCACTGAGCCAGAGGATGCGGCCGAGAATCCAGTCGCGCGCCGGATGCGCTGCCGCCAACTCGGGCGTCCAGCACTCGCCGGTCGGTCGCCGGCCAACGAAAACGGCCATCGGATCCGCGCCGGCGCCTATGCGCGCGCGCACGACATGCCGGCCACGTGGCGTGCAGCCGCTGCCGTCACGCTCACCGGCACCGGCGGCGCCGCTGGAGATCACGAAGCTCCGGCACGCGCCTTCCGGCCCGTTCCAGTGCAGGCGCTGCCCGCGGAGGTCGATCTGCAGCCGGACCGCGCTCATTGCGCCGCGGCCCACTCCCGGTAGGGGTGCATCGCCAGCGCATGGTTGTAGTAGCAGCGCTGCTCGGTGACTTCCTCGCCCAGCCAGTCGGGTCGGGCGAAGCTTTCGTCCACCGCCCCGAGCTCGATCTCGGCCACGACGAGCCCGGCGTTAGCGCCCTCGAATTCGTCGACTTCCCAGCAATGCCCCTCGAAATCAACGAGATGGCGCGTCTTGTCGACGACACCCACGCAAAGGGTATCGAGGATCTCTTCGGCGTCGGCGCGAGGAATCGGGTAGTCGTACTCGGCGCGGGCGCTGCCCACGACGGCGGCCTTGATGTTGAGCCGCGCTTCATGGTCGTCGACGCGCACGCGCACGGAGGCGCGACTGCCCTCGCCGCCCAGATAGCCCTGGCGCATGCGCCGTGCCGAATGCGCGTGCGCGCGCCAGCCGTCGCCGCACAGCAGGAACTTGCGTTCGATTTCCAGCGCCATGCTCATCTCGTCAGGAGGGCCATGGATTCCACATGCGCGGTGTGCGGAAACATATCCATCACGCCAGCGCGCTCAAGGCGGAAGCCGTATTCGTGCGCAAGTATGCCGACATCGCGCGCCAGCGTTGCCGGATGGCAGGAGATGTAAACGATGCGCGACGCCTCTGAAGCCGCGAGCGCGGGCAGAATCTCTCGCGCGCCGGCGCGCGGCGGATCAAGCAGCGCCGCATCGAAGCGCCGTCCCTGCCAGCCCGCCGGTCCTCCCTCGCCAAAGAGATCGGCGCACTGCCAGTCCACCGTCAGCCCGGCCGCCTCGGTATTGGCGCGCCCGCGCGCCACCAGACCGGCCTCGCCTTCCACGGCGGTAACTTCGGCCCCGCGCGCTGCCAGTGGCAGCGTGAAATTGCCCAGACCAGCAAAGAGCTCCAGCACATGCGCTCCCGGATCCGGCGCCAGCCAATCGAGCGCCTGATGCACCATAACCTCGGCCAACGGCCCGTTGACCTGGATGAAGTCGGTGGGGCGCAGGGCCAGCGAATGCGCGCCGCCATCCGGCACGTAGCGGGGCAAGGGCGCCTTGCCCAGCGGGGCGGCCGTGTCGACGCCACCGGTCTGCAGCCAGATGTCGTAGCCCATGCTGCGCCCGAAACGACCCAACACCTCGCGATCCGCCGCGCTTGGCAACGCCAGCACGCGGAAGACCAGCGCAACGCGGTCCGTCGCGGCCACCTCGATCTGCGGAATCTGCTCGCGAATGGAAAGCCGGTCGATCATCGCACCGATATCGGCCAGATGGCGACCGACGCGCTGATCGAGCACCTCGCAGCCCTGAAGCACCGCCAGGAAAGGCGATCCGCGCTCGCGGAAGCCGACCAGCGTGCCGCCCTTGGCGGCTACATACTTCACTCCCAGCCGTGCGCGTCGGCGATATCCCCAGACCGGCCCGGCCAGCGGCTCGGCCCATTGCTCTGGCGCCACCTCACCGATGCGCTGAAAGGCTTCGGCCAGCTGATGCTGCTTGAAGCGGCGCTGCGCCTCGGGGGCCAGATGCTGCAGCACGCAGCCGCCACAAACACCGAAGTGCGGACAGGCCGGCTCTTCGCGCTCCGGGCTTGCCGTCAGCACCTCCAGGCAGACCGCCTCGTCGGCCTGCTTGCCGCCCTTGTGACGCTTCGCGCGGACGCGCTCTCCGGGCAGCGCATCGGCGACAAAAACCACCTTGCCGTCCACCCGTGCGATACCCCGCCCGTCGCTCGCCAGATCGGTGATCGCGCAGTCGAAGGGCGTCGGATCGAAACGATTTCTCCGGCGCGTGCTCACGGCGATGGGCCGGTTTTGAAAGCCACGGATTCCAAAGATTTCCGCAGATTCTTGTTTGTCCGCGTGATTCTGCGCTTGTCAGTAGTGCCCGTGCTGGCGGCGATACCGGAGTACGGCAGCGCGGCAGCAAATCGTGATGATCGATCAGACTCAATCTGCGTCAATCTGTGCAATCTGTGCAATCTGTGCAATCTGTGGCTAAAGATATCCGGGCGCTGAGGTCACGAAGGAAACACGCCGGTCGAGATGTAGCGGTCGCCGCGATCGCAGATGATGGCGGCGATGGTGGCGTTCTCCAGCTCGGCGCAGAGCTGCAGCGCGGCCCAGACCGAGCCGCCCGAGGATGGACCGCAGAAGATGCCCTCACGACGCGCCAGCTCGCGCATGGTGTCCTCGGCCGGGCCGGCGCCGCACTCGATGATGCGGTCCACCGCCTCGGCGCGGAAGATGCCGGGCAGATAGGCCTCCGGCCATTTACGAATACCGGGAATGCTCGAATCGCCGTCCGGCTGCACACCCACGACCTGCACATCCGGCGCGTGCTCGCGGAAATAGGCCGAGCAGCCCATGATCGTGCCGGTGGTACCCATGGTGGCGACGAAGTGGGTAAGCGAGCTCTTGGTATCGCGCCAGATCTCTGGGGCCGTGCCCTCGTAGTGCGCGCGCGGGTTGTCGGGGTTGCCGAACTGATCGAGCACCGTGCCTCGACCCTCGCGCTGCATCTCATCGGCGAGATCGCGCGCGCCTTCCATGCCTTCTTCCTGAGTCACGTGCACGATCTCGGCGCCGAAGGCTTTCATGACCGCACGGCGCTCCGCGCTCATATGCGCGGGCATGATCAGCGTCAGCGGATAGCCGGCGGCAGCGGCAACCATGGCCAGCGCAATGCCGGTGTTGCCGCTGGTGGCCTCGATCAGTCGATCGCCGGGATGGATCTCGCCGCGCTCGGCGGCGCGCCGGATCATGCTCCAGGCCGGGCGGTCCTTCACCGAACCGGCAGGATTGTTGCCTTCCAGCTTGAGGAAGAGGCGGTTGCTGCCAATGCCGTCTAGTCGGGTGACCTGCACCAGCGGCGTGTTGCCGATGAAATCGGTGAGCATGAATCGGCCGGACGCAGAGCGAGAGACGAAGAGCGCGATAGTCTAGCGAAGCCCGAAACACGTCGCTTTGCCCTAAGCTCCGCCCCCATGCGCTTGCCACAAGCCATCCCGCTTCGCTCACAGCTGCGCAGCCTTTCGCTCGTGCTGCTACCCGCGGTCGTCGGGGGCAGCGCGGCGGCCGCCGCGCTGGCGCTTCCGCGGCTGGCGCCCGAGTTCCCGACCCTGCCGCTGCCCGTGGCTATCGGCATCGGCGTCGTCGCCGCACTGCTCGGTGCACTGTGGGCAAGCCGACGCCTGCTGCAGCCCTGGCAGCAGCTGCACGCCGTGGCTCAAGCGCACCGCCAGAAGCGCTTCGAGCACATGCCGGGTTCCGGTCTCCCGGCAGAGGCGCGCGCCATAGCCGAGGCGCTGTCGGAGCACGCTCTGGCGCGCGACAGGCAGCAGCGCGCAACCAACGAGACCGTGCAACAGGCGACCAGCTCACTGCGCGACCAGCTGGCCAGCCTGCGCCGCAGCATGCGCGCCAGCGAAGGACGCGCCGAGGAACAGCAACGCGCCCTCGACCACCAGACGCAGCTGCTGGCCGGGCTGAGTCATGAGCTGCGCACGCCGCTATCGGCCATTCTCGGCCACGCCGAGCGGCTGCGTACCAGTCAGGCCAGCGGCGAGGGCCAGACCCACGCCGAGAGCCTCTACCGTTGCGCCCAGAATCTGCTCGGCATGATCAACGACCTCCTGGACTGGAGCCGCATCACCGCCGGCGCGCTGACGCTGCACGAAGTCAGCTTCGATCTGGCGGATACCGTCGAGGACGCGCTGGCCCTAATCGCACCCGCTGCCTGCGACAAGGAGCTGGAGCTGGTCCACTTCATCTACCACGACGTTCCAACCCGACTGCGCGGCGATCCGGCTCGACTGCAGCAGATCATGACCAATTTGCTCTCCAATGCCGTGAAGTACACCGCGCGCGGCGAGGTCGTTCTGCGCATCATGAAGGAATCGGAGGACAGCGAAGCGGTGCGACTGCGCCTGACGGTCAGCGATACCGGCATCGGCATCCCCGCCGAGCGGCAATCCAAGCTCTTCGACGCTTACAGCAGCGCCGCCAGCGGCCACCCTGGCAGTTCCACGGGCCTGGGCCTATCCATCGTCAAGAGCCTGGCGGAAGCGATGCACGGCTCGGTCGACGTCGACTCGAAAGCCGATCGCGGCAGCACTTTCGGCGTTACGGTTCAACTCGAACGCCAGCGTGACCACGGCATCGCGCCCCCCGCGCAGTCGCTGCGGGGCACCCGCGCCTGGCTGCTGGAACCCAGCGACACAGCCCGCCTGGCGCTGACCCACAGCCTCGACTATTGGGGCGTGCAGTGGCGCGTCTTTGATTCGGCCGACGCCCTCGGCGAAGCCCTCGGCGGCACCGACAACCCACCGACCTTTCTCATTCTCGGCCTGCGCATCGAGGAGCTGTCCGAGCGCAGCGTGCTCAGCCTGCTCGATACCCCCGCGCCCGACCCTTCGCGCGTCGTCCTGCTGCGCAGCGCCGCTCCGGGCGACATGCAGCAGGCACTACGCTGCGGCGCCGATACGGCGCTACCGAAAGCGGTGGGGCGTGGCGCGCTCTATCGCAATCTTTGTGCGGCGGCCGTCGGCCAACAACATGGCGAACGGCCGGCGCTGGCAAGCCTGCGTTTCCTGGTCGCGGACAATGCAACCGCCACGCGCGGCCTGATCGCACAGATGCTGCGCGAACATGGTGCCGAGGTCGTCTCTGCCGCCGACGGCAAGGAAGCCCTGGAGCGCTTCGAGCAGACTCCCTGCGACGGTGCCCTGCTCGACCTACACATGCCTGGCATCGACGGTCTGGATCTGATGCGCCGCCTGCGCGCCCGCGATACGAGCGCTCAGCGGCCGGCGCTGGTGCTGATGTCCGCCTGGTTCGATGCCGAGGAACAGCGGCGCGCGGCCCTTTCCGGCGCTGACGTGGTGCTGACCAAGCCCTTCGACAGTCGCCAGCTGCTGCGCGCCCTCGCCCCCTGGCTGCGCCAGCGCGGCGCCGCCCAGGCCAGCTCGCAGCCAGCTGACCAGAGCATCGACGCGCGCCTGCTGCAAGACGCCGAGCTGCGCGAAATGCTCGCCGAGGAACTCCCCCAGCAGCTCGCGGCCGTGGAAGACAGCTTCGCCGCCGGCGACGCCACAGCGCTGCGCGAGGCCGCGCATGCATTGCACGGCACGGCCGCTTTCTACCATCTGCACCGCTTGAAGGCGCAGGCCGCGCGCGTCGAACAGGGCGTGCTGCGCGGCGGCGGTGCACCGGCGGTGACGCTGGCCATGCGCAACGACATCGCCACGCTGCGGCGCGACGTCACCACGACGCTGAGCTCGCTGCGCGCCGCCGCCGAGCGCGGCTGAGGCGTCAGCCGCGCGCGCCGCGCAGGCGCCAGAGCGCGATCAGCAAAACCACCACCGAAGGTGCCAGCGCCGAGGGCAAGGGCGGCCAGCGGTAGATCAGCGCACTGCTGATCACCAATTCGTTACCCACCCAGAAGGCGACGCCGATGAGCACGCCCACGAGCAGGCGCTGCCCGGCACCGCTGTCGCGCAGCGAGCCCAGCACGTAGGGCACCGCCAGCAGCATCATGACCAGCACTGTCAGCGGCGACACCAGCTTCTGCCAGAAGGCCAGCCGGTGCTGCTGCGCGTCGAGACCGTTGGCCTGCAGATAGTCGATGAGCCGGTACAGGCCCCGGATTGACAGCGTGTCGGATTCCAGCACGACCAGCTGCAGCACGTCCGGCTGCGGCCCATCCTCCCACCGCAGGCTGTCGATGCTTTCGCGCGTCGCTCCCTCGGCATCCAGCCGCGTGACGCGCACATCCTCGGCGCGCCAGCCGCCATCCATGAAGCGCGCGCTGCCAACCTCGGCGACGCTGTCGAGCCCGGATTCGCCGTCCATGCTGTAGACCGTCACCGCCTCGACGTGCCGGGGGTTCTCGACGCGGCGGATGTGGTAAATCTGGTTTCCGCTGCGCAGCCACACCGGGCGCACCACCGCCCCCGGATCGGTGCCGTAGCGGGCTTCGCTCTTCAGGCGCTCGGCACCGCGCTCGCCGGCCGGGGCCACCACGTCGGTGAGCAGCAGCGCCAGCGCACCCAGCACCAAACCTGCACCCAGCGTCGCCGCGCCGATGCGCAACACCGAAACACCGGCCGCGCGCATCGCCACGATCTCCCCCTGCTGGGCGAGCGCGCCGAGTCCCAGCAGCGTACCGATGAGCGCGATGATGGGCAGCAGCACGAGCAGGATCGCCGGCGTCTGCATCACCACTACAAGCACCAGCTCGAAGAATCCGAAGTTCCCGCCAATGTCATCGGCTTCGGTGGCCAGCGTCACGAAGCTCTGCAGCGCCATCAGCGCCAGACCCACCACGGCCGAGAAGCCGAGCACGTGCAAGGCGATATGTCGGTCGAGGATCTTCATGCCTTCGGCCGCCCCGCGCGCCGCGCGCACAGCCAGATGCCTGCGGCCAGCGCCAGCGCGTGCACCGGCCACAGCCCGGCGGCCATGGGCAGCATGCCGCGCTCCAGCGCAGTCTGTCCGGCGCCGAGCAGATTGGCGTAGACGAGATAGACCAACAGCCCGAGCACCAGCTTGGAATAACGCCCTTGCCGCGGACCGACATGCGACAAGGGCACGGCAATGAGCACCATCAGCAGCACCGCCACCGGCGCCGAGATGCGCCAGTGGAACTCAGCCATGGCCTCGGCATCGCCGCGTTCGAGCAGCGCCGGCGTCGATTCGATCTTGGTCTTGGAGGGCGTGTACATCAGCGGTGGCGGCATCAACCGCAGCACCAGTCCCTCGAAGCTGACGATATCCCAGGCCAGCGCACCGTCGCGCTGCTGGTAGGCCTTGCCCTGCCGCAGCGCGATCTCGCGCGCACCATCACCTTCCAGCACGCGCTGGCTGCCACTGTCCGCAACGACGGTGCCGCTGAACTCCGGCATGTCGGCGTGGATGAAGACCGTCTCGAAGCGCGTGCCGCCGTCGCGCGCGCGCTCGGCGTAGAAGACCGCGTCGCCGCCGGCCATGCTGCTGAACCGCCCCGACTCGAAGGGGGCGTAAGACAGCTGCTCGCGCGCTTCCTGGGTGAGCTGATCCACCGCCCGTCCGGCACGCGGCCCCAGGTCCAGGGAGAGCATCGCGGTGAACAGCGCTGCGATGACGGCGAGCACGACGAAGGGCTGCGCCAAGCGCCCGAGGCCGACGCCACAGGCTGTAGCGGCGGTGATCTCCTGATCCTTGTAGAGCCGCCCCATCGCCAGCATGACGCCCAGCAGCAGCGAAATGGGCGTGATCAGCATCAGGTACTGCATTCCCGACAGCAGCACGACCTGCGCCACCAGATCGGGCGGAATACTGCCCTCGGCCGCTGCGGTCAGGAAGCGCACCGAACGGCTGGCCAGCATGACGAGCAGCAGCACGGCCAGTACCGCCGCCCAGGCGGCGGCGGTCTCGCGCAGCAGATAACGCGACAGGGTGCGCGCGCCTATCATCGGGCGCACCCTGGGTGCTGCCCGGACGAGCGGTCCGGCCGCCGCGACAAGGCTTGCAGCTCCCGCACGCTTGCCGGACACTCGCGGGTCCGCATCAGAAACTGCACGGAATAACGGGAAACAGGCCGATGGAATACTTCGTCAAGAGTGGCGCGCCCAGCAAGCAGCGTAGTGGCTGTGTCGTCGTTGGCGTCTACGAGCGCCGCAAGCTCAGCGAGGCCGCGCAGGCGCTCGATGGCGCCACCGGTGGCGCCATCACGCAGGCCATGCGCCGTGGCGACATGGACGGCCGACGCGACGACACGCTGCTGCTCCACGGACTTGACGGTGTACTGGCTGATCGGGTGCTCCTGGTTGGGCTGGGCCGCGAGCGCGACTTCGACGACAAGGCCTTCGTCCGCGCCAACGGCGCCGCCATCAAGGCCTTGCGCAAGACCGGCGCGACGGACGCGGTCAGCTATCTTACGCATCTCGTTCCGCGCAAACGCGACCTGAGCTGGTCCGTCATGCGCGCGGCGATGATCGCCGAATCCACGGCTTATCGCTTCACGCAGTGCAAGAGCAAACCCGAGCCACAGGAAGGCCGGCTGACCCGACTGACCTTCGACGTCGCCTCACGCAGCCATCTCCCCGAGGGTGAGGAAGCCCTGCGCCGCGCGCTGGGCATTGCCCAGGGCATGATGCTGACGCGTGATCTGAGCAATCTCCCGGGCAACCGTTGCACGCCCACTTACCTCGCCGATACCGGCCGCAAGCTCGCCTCGGACTATCCGGCGATCAAGACCAAGGTGCTCGACGAGAAGAAGATGGAATCGCTGGGCATGGGCGCCTTGCTGTCGGTATCGCGCGGCTCGCGCGAGCCGGCCACCTTCACGGTCATGGAATACATGAAGGGCCCGAAGAAGGCCAAGCCGGTCGTTCTGGTCGGCAAGGGCCTGACCTTCGACTCGGGCGGTATCTCCATCAAGCCGGCAGCGGCCATGGACGAGATGAAGTACGACATGTGCGGCGGCGCGGCGGTCTTCGGCGCCATGAAGGCGGTCGCCGAGCTCGGCCTGCCCATCAATGTCGTCGGAATAGTGCCCGCCTCCGAGAACATGCCCGACGGCCAGGCCAACAAGCCGGGCGACATCGTCACCTCGATGTCGGGCCAGACCATCGAGGTGCTCAATACTGATGCCGAGGGTCGTCTGTTGCTCTGCGACGCGCTGACCTACGTCGAGCAGAACTACGACGCCGACTGCGTCATCGACATGGCCACGCTCACCGGCGCGGTGATTATCGCGCTCGGCAAGCACGCCTCCGGCCTCTACGCCAATCAGCCGACGCTTGCGAAGGCGCTGACCGCCGCCGGCGAGCTCAGCGGCGACCGCGTCTGGGAACTGCCGCTGTGGGAGGACTACGAATCGGCGCTGAAATCACCCTTTGCTGACGTCGCCAACGTCGGCGGCCGCGAGGCCGGCTCGGTCACCGCCGCAGTCTTCCTGCACCGCTTTGCCAAAAAGCTGCGCTGGGCGCATCTGGACATCGCCGGCTCGGCCTGGGAGCAGAACCCCAAGGGCGCAACGGCCCGGCCGGTGCCGCTGCTGATGCAGTTCCTGCTGCAACGCGTGGACAACAGCAAGCAGAAATGACGCGGGTCGACTTCTATGTGCTGCCGGAGGCCGAGGATATCGGCCCGGTGATGCTGGTCTGCAAGCTCTGCGACAAGGCGGTGGGAGCTGGACAGAAGGTCTATGTGCACGTTGACGACCCGGCGCTGCTGGAGGATGTCGACGGCGCGCTATGGAGCTTCCGCCAGAACAGCTTCCTGGCTCACGAACGCGTGGAGCGCGGCGTCTGCTCGCCGCTGGCGGCGGTCGCCCTGGGCGACGGCGAGCCGCCGGAGAGCCATCGCGACGTACTGATCAATATCGCGGGTGAGACGCCGCGCTTCTTCTCCAGCTTCGAGCGTGTGCTGGAGCCGGTCTTCGGTGATACCGAACAGCGGGCAGCGGCGCGCAAGCGCTTCGGCTTCTATCGCGAGCGCGGCTACCCGCTGGCGACACACAAGCTCTGACATCACGCGCGCCACGCTTCCGGTACCCTTCCGGCCCCCAATCAGGCCGACCAACAGGCACAGGCATGGAAAAGGCATTCGAGCCGCGCGGCATCGAGCAAAAGTGGCGCGCGCAGTGGGAACAGTCCGGTTGCTACGCCCCCGACGGCGAGGGCGAGCCGCACACCATCGTCATCCCGCCGCCGAATGTCACCGGCACCCTGCATATGGGGCACGCCTTCCAGCACGCCATCATGGACGCCATCACGCGTCACAAGCGCATGCAGGGCCGCGACGCGCTCTGGCTGCCCGGCACCGACCACGCCGGCATCGCAACGCAGATGGTCGTTGAGCGGCGCCTGGAGGCCGAAGGCAAGTCGCGTCACGACCTCGGGCGCGAACCCTTCCTGCAGGCCATCTGGGACTGGAAGGCGCAGAGCGGCGGCACCATCACCGAGCAGATCCGCCGCATGGGCAACTCGGTGGACTGGTCGCGCGAGCGCTTCACGATGGACGAAACCTGCTCGCGCGCCGTCACCGAAGCCTTTGTACGCCTCTACAACAACGATCTGATCTACCGCGGAACACGCCTGGTCAACTGGGACCCACAGCTGGGCACCGCGATCTCGGATCTCGAAGTCGAGTCCGCAGAGGAAGACGGTCACCTTTGGCATTTTCGCTATCCGTTGGCCGACGGATCTGGCCATCTGACCGTAGCCACCACACGCCCCGAAACCATGCTGGGCGACACCGCCGTCGCGGTGCACCCCGAGGACGAGCGCTTCGCGCATCTTGTGGGCAAGCAGGTCATGCTACCGCTGGCCGAGCGGCCCATTCCCATCGTCGCCGACGATTTCGTCGAATCCGAGTTCGGCTCGGGCTGCGTCAAGATCACCCCGGCGCACGACTTCAACGACTACGCTCTGGGTCTGCGCCACGATCTGCCGCAGATCAACATCCTGACACCGGACGCCCGCATCAGCGACGCCGCGCCAGCGGCGTACGTCGGTCTCGACCGCTTCGAGGCCCGAGACAGGGTGGTCGCGGACATGGAGGCGCTGGGGCTGCTCGAACGCATCGACAAGCACAAGCTCATGGTGCCGCGTGGCGATCGCACCGGGGCGGTGGTCGAACCCTTCCTCACCGAGCAGTGGTTCGTGCGCGCCAAGCCCCTGGCCGATCGCGCCCTGGCCGCCGTCGAGGACGGGCGCATGCGCTTCGTTCCCGGCAACTGGATCAACACCTATCGCCACTGGTTGGAGAACATCCAGGACTGGTGCATCTCGCGGCAGATCTGGTGGGGCCATCGCGTGCCCGCCTGGTACACCCCCGACGGGCAGGTGCTCGTCGGCCGCGACGAGCAAGAGGCGCGCGCCGCCGGCGGCATCGATGCCAGCGTGCCGCTATCGCGCGACGAGGATGTCTTCGACACTTGGTTCTCCTCGGCGCTGTGGCCCTTCTCGACACTGGGCTGGCCCGAGACGACCACCGATCTGGCGCGCCACTACCCGGGCGACGTGCTGGTCACCGGCTTCGACATCATCTTCTTCTGGGTCGCGCGCATGGCCATGATGGGCCTGCACTTCATGGACGATGTGCCCTTCCGCGACATCTACATCACGGGCCTGGTGCGCGACGCCGACGGCGCCAAGATGAGCAAGTCCAAGGGCAATGTCATCGATCCGCTGGATCTCGTCGAAGGCATCGGCGCCGACGAGCTGGTCGCGAAGCGCACGGCGGGCATGATGCAGCCGCGGAAGGCCAAGGCCATCGAGAAAATGACGCGCGAAGCCTACCCGGAGGGGCTGCAGGCCACCGGCGTCGACGCGCTGCGCTTCACTTTCTGCGCGCTGGCTTCGACCGGCCGCGACATCCGCTTCGATCCGAAGCGCGCCGAGGGCTATCGCAACTTCTGCAACAAGATATGGAATGCCGCGCGCTTCGTGCTCATGCAGTGCGAGACCGAAGCGCTACCCGAGCAGGGCCAGGCCGTAACGCTGTCGGCGGCTGACCGCTGGATCGTCTCGCGCCTGCAGCGGGTCGAAACCGAGGTCGCGCAACACTTCAAGGACTATCGCTTCGATCTCATTGCGCAGACGCTCTACCACTTCGTCTGGCACGAGTACTGCGACTGGTACCTGGAGCTGGCCAAACCGGCATTGAACGGACGCGACGTCGCCGCCCAGCGCGGCACGCGCCGTACACTGCTGCTGGTGTTGGAGGCCATCCTGCGCCTGCTTCACCCGATCATGCCCTTCATCACGGAGGAGATCTGGCAGCGCATCGGCCCCCTTGCCGGCAAAGCCGGCGACAGCATCATGCGCCAGCCCTACCCCGAGGCTCAGCCGGAGAAGATTGACCCCGAAGCCGAGGGCGATATCGAATGGCTGCAGGGCTTCATCGTCGGCATCCGTAATATCCGTGGCGAGATGAATCTCGCCCCCGCGCTGGCGCTGCCGGTTTATCTGCGCGATGCCGCAGCCGGGGACGTCGAGCGCGTGCGGCGCATGCAGGCGTCGATCACAACCCTTGCCCGCGTCGAGCCCCCGCTCTTCCTGGAAGCGAGCGAAGAAGCGCCGCAGGCCGCCACCGCCCTGCTCGGCGACATGAAGCTACTGGTGCCGATGAAGGGCCTGATCGACACCGAGGCTGAGCTGGCGCGTCTGGACAAGCGCGTCGCCAAGGCCGAGAAGGAGCTGGCCGGCCTGGATCAGCGCCTGGCCAACCCGGACTTCGCCAAGGCCCCCGAGCACGTCGTCCAGGGCGCCCGCGACCGGGCCGAGCAGTTGCGCGAAGACCTCGCAGCCCTGCGCGAACAGCGCGAGCGCGTGGCCGCCATCGCCTGATCCAGAAGAGAAGCGGCCACAGATGGCACAGATTCACTCAGATTAATCACCTGGTGACGCTGACAAAGTCAGCGTCACCCAAACCATCCTGTCCATCTGTGAAATCTGTGGCTTCTTGCCGGAGACTCACTCCGCCGCCTGCTGGCGCACCAGCCGCAGCGTGCGCGGTTTGCGCGTGAGCGGGCGGCGCTGGGCTTCCGGCGCCTCCAGCGTGGAGAGGCAGCGCTCCAAGGTCTGGCTGATCATAAGCTGGTTGCGCAACTGCGCCATGCGCGGCCAGGTGGCACGCTCGCCTTCCAGGATGAAGCGGCGAACATCGTCGATGCGCGGATTCGCCGTCACACGCATGAATCGCCACAGACTGTTCTGCGGCATGATCGTAACGTTGCCGCGGTAGTTCTGATCGAGCATCGAGGCGGCGACATCCAGCGGCTTGCGCAGCGCGCCATCCGGCAGGCCGGAGCGCGCGATGTCGACCACGCTGCGCGACTGCTGCAGCAAGGTACCCATTGCAAGCTTGCGCAGCCCTGCCAGCCGACCGGCCCGCGGTCCTCCCTCGGCCCGACTCATGAAGGGGATAACGTGCGGATTGGTCTGGCTGACGACGAAGTGGTTGACGTTGTGCAGCCGCCGCAATCTCAGAATGGGGAGGTCGGACTTCAGAGAACCATCGTTCCACTTCAACGCCGGCATGAAGGGCACGCGCGCACCACGAGCGTCGCGTGTCATGAGCATCACGGGCGGGAAGATCAGCGGCACCGAGCAGGAAGCCGCCACCGCCTCGCGAATGCAGAGATAGGGAAAGGTCAGATGGTTGAGCAACCGCGGCGACTGGTTGCTGCCCGCCGGCGAGACCGTAATGTTGAGGCTGCGCCCGGAGGCCTCGAAGGCCTGCTCGAAGGTCAGATCCGGCACATTGGCCGCAATGGCACGACGCATCTGGGTAGGGTCCATCACCGAGCCAAAACGCAGCATGTCCGCGGGGCGCAGCGCGCGCCAGAAGCGGTAGTAGCTGTTCTCCGGATCGAGCAACGCCAGTGTTTCGTCCTCGTTGCGCGTCGACACGGCGGCTGCCACCACCGAGCCGGCACTGGAGCCGGACAGCACGCGCGGCAGCAGCCCCTCCAGATAGATCGCCTTGACCACACCGACGTGGAAGAGCCCCAGCGTTGCGCCACCTGAAAGCAGGAGACCGGACTGACCGAAGGAACGCGTGACATCGCGGAAGAACTTCAGCTTCTTGGCGTGCGGAAAATCCGGGAAACTGGTATCGGCGAGCCATTCCAGGGCCTCGGAGATGGTCTGCAGATACTGGTCGATAAGATTCTTGGTGCCGGTGCGCGCGTGGGCATAGAGCACCGGATTGCCGATGTTGCCGATATTCCAGTGCAGACCCTGGCGCAGATAGTGCACCAGCGCCGGGATGTCGCCTTCGGCGCGCAGCTGCTGCAGCTGTCGCAAGCGCGAGCGCAGCAGACGCCAGTCGTAATCCTCACTGGCATCCTGCTCCATCCATTCATCGAGACCCTCGCGCTGATCCAGCACTGAGGCGGCCTCGTGCCAGACGGCATAGCTCTCGGCGTTGCGCATGGCCACGTCGGCTTCGCGCGCGATTCGATCCATCGGCCAGTTTGTCCCGGTAGTGACTATTCAACGCATCCTGCGTCCATCCACCTTACAAGGCAAGCCGCAGCGGCATCGGTACACTCTGTCGCCGTTCTCTCACAGGAATTTCCCGATGCAGAAAGCGGCCGAGCAAGCGCTCGCGGCCATAGACGCCATCATCCTGGGCAAGGCCGAGCAGACCCGGCTGGCCTTCTGCTGCCTGATCGCCGGCGGTCACCTGCTCATCGAGGATCTACCCGGGGTCGGCAAGACGACGCTGGCGCACGGCCTGGCTCGAGTGCTCGGACTCGGCTATCAACGCATCCAGTTCACCAGCGACCTGCTGCCGGCGGACATCCTGGGTGTGGCGGTCTTCGACAGCGCCAGCGGCGCCTTTCGCTTCGAGTCCGGCCCCATCTTCACGCAGCTGCTGCTCGCCGACGAGATCAACCGCGCCTCGCCCAAGACCCAGTCGGCCCTTCTGGAGGCCATGGAGGAGAGCCAGGTCACCGTCGAGGGCGCCACGCGCCCGCTGCCCGCGCCCTTCTTCGTCATCGCCACGCAGAACCCGCGTGACCAGCTGGGCACCTACCCGCTGCCGGAATCGCAGCTCGACCGCTTCCTGATGCGCTTGTCGCTGGGTTATCCCCCCGCCGCCGCCGAGCGCCAGCTGCTACTCGACCCGGACCACCGCGACCTGCTCGCCGGGCAGACCGCCATACTCGACGAGGCCTCGGTGAAGGCGATGCAGGCCGCCACCCGCGCCGTGCACGTCGCACCGGCAGCGGCCGACTACATCCTCGCACTGGTCCAGTACACCCGCGACACCGCCGGACTCCGGCAGGGACTCTCACCGCGCGGTGGTCTGGCCGTGCGCCGCGCCGCCCAGGCCTGGGCGTTGCTCGACGGACGCGACGCCGTGCTTCCCGAGGATATACAGCAGGTCTTTGCGGCCGTCGTCGGTCATCGCCTACAGCCACGCCCCGATAGCGCCGAGATACCGCCAACACCCGCGGAGATCCTGGCAGCCGTTCCCCTTCCCTGATCACCATGATTGGCCCGAGGGCGCTCGTAGAAGGCTGGCAGGATCGCTTCGAGGCTTGGCTGCTGAGACGAGTGCCACGCCAGCCCCTGCCCCAGCGCGTCGGCCGGCGGCGCGTCTACATCATGCCCACCCCCGCTGGCTACGCCTTCGCCGCCATGGTCTTCGCGCTGTGGCTGGGGGCGATGAATTACTCCAACAGCATGGGCTTCGCGCTCGCCTTTTTGCTGGCGGGCATCGGGTTGGTGGCCATGCACATGACGCACGCGAATCTGCTCGGCATCGAGTTGCGCGGCTGCGACGCACCGCCAGTGCACGCCGGCGAGACCGCCCGACTGCGCATCGACATCGGCCACACCGCAGGCAGCACGCGCGCCGCCATCGCTGCGGAATGGCCACGCGGTACGCCCGGCGGCGGTGACAGCACCGATTTGCCCGCTCACGGCAGCACCAGCCTTCGGCTGAGCCTCGACACCGAGCAGCGTGGCCGCCTGCTACTACCTCCGATCTCGCTGAGAACGCGCTTTCCACTCGGCCTGTTCCGCGCCTGGACCTGGATTCGCCCCGAGCTCGCGCTCACCGTCTACCCAGCGCCGATGGCGACACCGCTGCAGCCTGCGCCTGTGCAGGGCCAAGAGGGCGCACACAGCGACGGCCGCACGGGTCGCGACAGCTTCGACACGCTGCGCGACTACCGGCGCGGGGACACCCGGCACGATATCCACTGGAAGCGCCTTCCCAAGGACGGCAAACCGACCGTCAAGCAGTTCCACGACACCGCTGACAAGCGTCTGTGGCTGGACTGGGATGCCGTGATGGGCGACACCGAAGAGCGTCTGTCGCGGCTTTGCGCCCAAATTCTGGCCGCCGACACGCGCGGGCTGAGCCGGGGGCTGCGCCTACCCGACCAGGAGTTCGGCATCGATAGCGGCAGTGCACATCGCCACCGCTGCCTGCGCGCGCTGGCGCATTTCGGTACGGAGACTCAAGCGTGAGCTTGAATACCGAAAGCCTCGACCAACGCCGCCTGACGCGCCTGCTTGCCGCCATCGCGCTGGTGCTGGCACCGCATGCCCTGCATCTGCCGCCCTGGCTCAGCCTGACGGTAGGCGCGCTGATCGCCTGGCGCTGGGGTAGCGCGCGTCACGGCTGGCCCCTGCCCGGCCGCTGGCTGCGTACCGTGCTCACGCTGGGCGCCTTCGCTGCCGTCTTCGTCACCTACGGCCGCAGTTCCGGGCAAGTGGCCGGCACGGCGCTGCTCTGCCTCCTCATCGGCCTCAAGCTCACTGAGCTGGAGGACCGCCGCGGCGCCACCGTCCTGCTGCTGCTGCTCTACTTCACGCTGTTCACGCATTTCTTGCGCGACCAAGCGATCTGGACGGTGGCGTGGATGATCGCTGCGGTCTGGCTGGTAACCGCCCTGCTCATCGACGGCCAGCGCCAGACACCACGCCCGGCGCGCGAAGACCTGAGCATGGCCGGCCGCGTGCTGTTGCTGGCGCTGCCGGTGATGCTGCTGCTGTGGATCCTGTTTCCACGCATCCCCGGCCCACTCTGGGGAGCGCCCGTCAACCAGGGCGTGGGACGCACCGGTATCGATGAGCGCATGGCACCGGGTGATATCGCGGAGCTCATCCAGTCCGACGCGGTCGCCTTCCGCGTCCGCTTCGACGACAACGCCCCGGCCAAGCCAGAGCGCTATTGGCGCGGCCCGGTGCTGTGGTACACCGACGGCCGCGAATGGCGGCCCCAGGCGGCAGCGCGCGCCCGCCCGCGACAAGGCGAGCCGCCCGCTGTCGACATCGCCGGGCCCGCCTTCGACTACGAGCTAACCATCGAGCCGCATCAGCTGGAGTACATCTTCGCGCTGGATCATGCCGCCCCCGGCACGCTGCCGGAAAAGCTGTCGCGCAACGCCGATGGAGCGGTGGTTGCCGAACAGAACATTCGCAACCGCAGCGCCTACCGACTGCGCAGCTACCCGGAGGCCCGGCTCGGCCAAACCCTCGACGAAAGCGCGCGGCGACGGGCATTGCAGCTACCTGCCGAGGCCAATCCGCGCACGCGGGCACTGGCCGAGCGCTGGCGCATTCAGAACCCCGACCCCATGCAGATTGCCGGCCGTGCTCTGGAACGCTTCCGGCAAGAAGAATTCTTCTACACGCTATCGCCGCCGCCACTCGGCGCGAACAGCTTTGACGCCTTTCTCTTCGAGACACAGCGTGGCTTCTGCGAGCACTACGCCGGCAGTTTCGCCACGCTGATGCGCGCCGCGGGTGTACCGGCGCGCGTCGTGCTCGGCTATCAAGGCGGCAGCACCGCGCAGGTCGGCGACTATCTGATCGTGCGCCAGTCCGACGCCCATGCCTGGGTGGAGATCTGGGTGCGCCAACGTGGCTGGGTGCGTATCGACCCCACCGCTGCAGTCGCCCCCAACCGCGTCGAACAGAACCTGGACAGCGCACTGGCCGAGGCCGGTGAGAGCCGCGCCTTCAGCTGGCAGCGCAGCCTGGAGATCGGCCGCTGGGTCACCGCGCGCTGGGACTTCCTGAACGCCCAGTGGAACCGCTGGGTGCTCGCCTACGGCCCCGAGCTTCAGCGCGCGCTGCTGTCGCGCGTCGGTCTGGGGGACTGGCAGCGGATGCTGCTGGCGCTTACCGGCCTGCTGGCCTTGCTGATGGGTGCCATCGCCCTGCTCGTCGTGCGCGATGCGCTGGCCGATCACCATACCGACCCACTGCAGCGCGAGTGGCTGCGCATCCTGGCGCGGCTGGGGCGTTCGGGGCTACCGGCGCAGCCCGCAGAAGGCCCGCGCGACTATGTGCAGCGCATCCGGCCGCAACTCCCGGTATCGGCGCAACGCGCGCTCAACGACGCCGCCGATGCCTATTTGCGCGCGCGGTATCAAGCGGTGACCTCGGCCGAGCGCGACGCACTGGCCAGCCGCGTACGCGATGCGCGCCACCGACTGCCGCCGCTGGTGCTGCGCCCGGCCATGGCTGCAGCGCACCGGCGTTTCAGCGCGCGCTTTGCGTCTCGGGGATCAGTTCGCAGGCCATGACGAGCGCATCCTCGCGCCCGCCGCCCGCTTGCGGATAGTAGTCGCGACGCCGAGCCAGGACAGCGAAGCCCAGATCGGCGTAGAGGGCGATTGCGGACTGGTTGGAGGCGCGCACCTCCAGCAGCACGCGCCGCGCATCCGCCGCCGCCGCCTGGCGCAGCACATGGCGCACGAGCAGCCCACCCCAGCCGCGGCGCCGGGCCAGCGGTGCCACGGCAACATTCAGTAGGTGCGCCTCATCCATCGCCAAGGAGCTGATGGCAAAGGCGTCGACCTGCGGGCTTCGCACAGACGGCGGCGACTCTAGCAGCACCCAGCCGCTGTAGCCGGCGCGCAGGCAGTCCGCAAACATACCGCGGCTCCAGGGGGTCGGCTGACTGACTCGCTCGATGGCATGCACGGCGTCGAGATGCGCCTCTGCCATAGGCAAGAGGCGACCGCGGGCCGGTTCGCCCGCAAGCGTCTCGTCGTCAGCCGCCAGCGCCATCTTCTGCCAACAGGGCATGCACGCGCTTGAGATCCTGCCAAGCCTTGGCCTTCTCGTGTGGCGAACGCAGCAGATAGGCCGGGTGATAGCTAACCCACACCGGGACCTCTTCCTCACCGTAGTGATGCAACTTGCCGCGCAACCGCGCCAATGGCTCGGCGGTATCGAGCAGCCGCTGCGCCGCGACACGACCCACGGCCAGGATGAGCTTGGGCTGGATCAGGCGGATCTGGGTGTCGAGGAAAGGCCGGCAGGCCGCCACTTCCTGCGGCTGCGGATCGCGATTGTTGGGCGGCCGGCATTTCACGACGTTGGCGATGTAGGTGTTGTCGCCGCGACTGTGGCCGATGGCCGCCAGCATCGCGTCCAGCAACTGCCCGGCACGACCGACGAAGGGCTCGCCACGGCGATCCTCCTCGGCGCCGGGGCCTTCGCCCACAATCATCAGCGGCGCCGCCTCCGCGCCCACACCGAAGACCGTCTGCGTGCGCGTGCCGGCCAGCGCGCAGCGCTGGCATTCGGCCACACAGCGCCGGGCTTCCTCCAGGCTATCGAGCTGCGGCACGGGTTCCGGCTCGGGAGCCGCTGGCACAGGCGCTTCCGCGGTCGGAGCTGGCGCTGGCGCTGGATCCGATTGTCTGGCGGCCGGCGGTGGGCCGGCCGTTGGCCGCTCGATCCGCACCGACTGTCGCGCTTGCGGCGCCGGCGCCTCGAGGGGCGGCGACGCTTCGCGCAGAAAATCCCGGAGGCCGAGGGCCTCCAGATAGCGCTGCCGCGCCGCCGCCGGCATCAGGCGGCCTTGGCCTGCTGCGCCATGGCGCGGTTGAGGCCCGAGAGCACGGCCTTGAGCGAGGCGGTGACGATATTCGGGTCGATGCCGACGCCGAAGATCGGCCCCTGATCGCCCACACGCAGATCGATATAGGTCGCCGCGCGCGCCTTGGCGCCCTCGCCGAGGGCGTGTTCGTGATAATCCATCACCGTAATCGGCACGCCCACGCGCTGGGACAGCGCCGCCACGAAAGCATCGATGGGCCCATTGCCGCGGCCCTCCAGCGTCACCGTTTCGCCGTCGATGCGAATCTCGCTGGTGAGATGCACTTCCTCAGAGCGCGAATCCTCGACGAAGTGATGGCCGACATAGGCGTAGGGCCGATCCGTGGTGATGAAGGTCTGCTCGAAGACCTGGTAGATATCCTTGGCCGTCAGCTCCTTGCCAGAGTCGTCGGTGACCTGCTTGACGACGCCGCTGAACTCGATCTGCAGGCGACGCGGCAGACGGATGCCGTACTCGGTCTCAAGCAGATAGCTGACCCCGCCCTTACCGGACTGCGAGTTGACGCGGATGACCGCCTCGTAGCTGCGCCCGAGATCGCGTGGATCGATGGGCAGATAGGGCATGTCCCAGACCTCGTCCTTGTCGCCACGCGCGGAAAGCGCCTTCTTGATGGCGTCCTGATGCGAACCGGAGAAGGAAGTGAAGACGAGCTCGCCGACATAGGGGTGCCTCGGCGGCACCGGCAACTGATTGCAGTGCTCGACGGTGGCGCGCACCTTGTCGATGTCCGAGAAGTCGAGCCCCGGGTGCACGCCCTGCGTGTACATATTGAGCGCGAGGTTGACGATATCGACATTGCCCGTACGCTCGCCATTGCCAAAGAGGCAGCCCTCAATGCGGTCGGCGCCGGCCATCATCGCGAACTCGGCCGCGGCGATGCCGGTGCCGCGATCGTTGTGCGGATGCACCGAGAGCACCACCGAATCGCGCCGGGCGATATGGCGGTGCGTCCACTCCACCATGTCCGCAAAGATGTTGGGCGTGGAATGTTCGACGGTGGCCGGCAGATTGATGATGCAGGGCTTGTCGGGCGTGGGTTCCCAGACGGCCGTCACCGCGTCGACGATACGACGCGCGAATTCGAGCTCGGTGCCCGAATACATTTCCGGCGAATACTGGAAGACCCAGTCCGTCTCGGGCATGGTCGCGGCGATATCGCGCAGCATCTGCGCGTGATGCTCGGCCAGCGCGACGACCTCGTCCTCGCCCATGTTGAAGACGACCTTGCGCATGATCGGCGCGGTGGCGTTGTAGACGTGCACGATGGCGCGCCGTGCGCCCTTGAGCGACTCGAAGGTGCGGCGGATCAGGTGCTCGCGCGCCTGGGTGAGCACCTGGATGGTGACGTCCGAAGGCACCCGATCCTCCTCGATGAGGCGACGGATGAAGTCGAAGTCGGTCTGCGAAGCCGAGGGAAAGCCGACCTCAATCTCCTTGAAGCCGATGGCAATCAGCGCGTCGAACATGCGCTGCTTGCGCTCCATGTCCATGGGCTCGATGAGCGCCTGATTGCCGTCGCGCAGGTCGACGCTCGCCCAGATGGGCGGCGCGCTGATGACGCTGTCACACCAGCGGCGATCGCTCAGTCCGACTGGCTCGAATCGGCGGTACTTGGTCTCGGGATGCTCGAGCATGGCTTGGCTCCATGACGTGACGGGCACGCGAAGGCCCTGTCATTGAAAACGGGAAAATTGGGGATTGCTTTGCGCGGATCAATGGCGGCCCCGCGCGGCCGTGCTTGCGTTCTTCTGCCCCTCAGGGCAGTCGAAGCGACAGGCGCAATAGTCCCGGCGCGGTAAACGCGGGCAGTCGGCGCAGCTTGTCGGCACGGCGTGTCATGTCTACAAGATTACTCTCCGCCGCCGCCCTTGCCAAGCGGGCGCAGGCGTAGCCGCCTGCCGGCCAGCGCCGCCACGGGACCGGATATCGCATAGCCGAAGAAAAGCAGGAAAAGAATGCGCGGCGGATCCACCATGATCAGCGCCAGAGCGCCCACCACCGCCGCGAAGGAAACAAAGCGCACCCGCCCGGTCAGATTGATGGCCTTGAAGCTGGGATAGCGCACGCTGGAAACCATCAATGACGCAATGCCCAGCGTCAGCACCGCCGTCAACGGCAGCAGCGTCTCGCCGGACAAGCCCCACGAATGCGCGCTCCAGACGTAGAAAACCAGCACGGCCGCCGCCGCCGGCGACGGCAGGCCGAAGAAGTCACCCTTGCCGCCGGCAATATTGGTCAGAACGTTGAAGCGCGCCAGCCGCAACGCGGTACAAGCGACAAAGGCAAAGGCAATCACCCAACCCAGCTTGCCACCCAACCATTGATAGTCGGCCAGATGCTGCAGCGAATAGGCGTAGACGAGCACGCCGGTGGCAACGCCGAAGGCCACCATGTCGCACAGGCTGTCGTACTCCTTGCCGAAGTCGCTGGCGGTGTTGGTCAGCCGCGCGATGCGCCCGTCCAGGGCGTCGGCCACCATCGCCACCAGAATGGCCAGCGCCGATTCCGAGTAGCGCCCGGACAGCGCCGCCACGATGGCGTAGAAGCCGCCGAAGAGGGTGGCGGTCGTGAAGAGATTGGGCAGCAGGTAGATGCCGCGGCGCGGCCGCTGCCGGGGGCGCGATTCGTCTTGCATCTACCTAGGATAACGGCCCGGCGTGCCCCCGTGCCGCGCAGCCAGCACGAAGCTCCCTTTGCCACAAGCAAGAACGCCCCGGCACGGGGCTGCCGTACCGGGGCGTCGCGGAGCGCGTGAAAGCACCCTTTTAGTTGCGCTCGCGGTCGACGAGCTTGTTCTTGCCGATCCAGGGCATCATCTCGCGCAGCTTGCTGCCCACGGTCTCCAGCGGGTGCTCGTAGCTGAGGCGGCGACGCGCCTTGATGGTAGGTGCGCCGGCCTGGTTCTCGGTGACGAACTCGCGCGCGAACTGGCCGGTCTGGATCTCGGTGAGAATGCGCTTCATCTCGGCCTTGGTCTCTTCGGTGACTACGCGCGGCCCGCGCGTGTAGTCGCCGTACTCGGCCGTGTTGCTGATGGAGTAGCGCATATTGGCCATGCCGCCCTCGTACATCAGGTCGACGATCAGCTTGAGCTCGTGCAGGCACTCGAAGTAGGCCATCTCCGGCGCGTAGCCGGCCTCGGTCAGGGTCTCGAAGCCGGCCTGCACCAGCGCCGTGGCGCCACCGCAGAGCACGGCCTGCTCGCCGAAGAGGTCGGTCTCGGTCTCTTCGCGGAAGGAAGTCTCGATGATGCCGGCGCGGCCGCCGCCGTTGGCCGAAGCGTAGGACAGCGCAACATTCTTGGCCTGGCCGGAAGCGTCCTGATGGATCGCGATCAGGCTGGGCACGCCGCCGCCCTGCGAATAGGTCGAGCGCACCAGATGACCGGGGCCCTTGGGCGCAATCATCAGCACGTCCAGATCGGCGCGCGGCTCGATCAGCTGGAAGTGGATATTGAAGCCGTGGGCAAAGGCCAGGGCTGCGCCCTGCTTCATGTTCGGTGCCAGCTGCTCGTTGTAGAGCGCGACCTGCAACTCGTCCGGCACCAGCACCATGACCAGATCGGCCTGGGCAGCGGCCTCGGCGACCTCGGCCACTTTCAGCCCGGCGGCCTCGGCCTTGCTCCAGGAGGCGCCGCCGCGACGCAGGCCGACGACGACATCGACGCCGGACTCCTTCAGATTCAGGGCGTGTGCATGCCCCTGCGAGCCGTAACCGATGACCGCGACCGTGCGCGACTGGATCAGCGACAGATCAGCGTCCTTGTCGTAATAGACCTTGATACTCACGTGCTTGCGTGCTCCCGGATGATGAAGAGTGTGGAAATATGCGACGGACAGCGCCGCGGAATCAGTCGGCTTCGGCCAGTACGCGCGCGCCAAGCGCGGTGCTGTTGAGCTCCACGGCGGCCACGCCCGAGCGCACCTGCTCGATCAGCTCGCCGAGGGCGGAAAGCTCGGCCAGGACTTCGTCGACCTCGGCGCCGGCGCCGGCGTACTGCAGCACCTCGGTGCCCTCTTCGGCGTGGAGCCGATACAGACCGCGGCGCTCGCAGAGTGCTTCATAACTAGCCATAGCCTGTGCGCCGACGCGCAGCTTGATCAGCACCAGCTCGCGCTCACCGTGGCGGCGTGCAGTGATGTCGCGCACCTCGACGACGTCGATGAGCTTGCGCGACTGCTTGACGATCTGGTCGATGACCGCGTCCGAGCCGATGGTCACCAAGGTCAGGCGCGACAGCGCCGCATCCTGCGTGGGTGCGACCGTTAGCGACTCGATGTTGTAGCCGCGTGCAGCGAACATGCCGGAAACGCGCGCAAGCGCACCCGACTCGTTCTGCAGGAGGATGGAGATGATGTGGCGCATGGGCGCGCAACAATAGCCGCGATGCGCGCATTGTGCAATGCGCAATCGCCCGTGCGTGCGCCTCGCGCGCGCGGCTGGGCGCGCGCGGAGTACCGGCAGCGTGCTATAAATAGCGGTTTCCTGGAGCCGAGTTTGACCATGACCACCGCGCGCACCCCCGAGCATCCCCTGGCCGGCACGACCATGACGGGCGCCGACATGATCGTCCAGGTACTGGCCGACGAGGGTGTGGACGTGGTCTTCGGCTACTCCGGCGGCGCCATCCTGCCAACCTACGACGCCATCTTCCGCTACAACGCCGACCAGGCCGACCGCGCCGAGCCGGTTGCCGGGCGCAGCGAGGCCATGCCCTTGATCGTGCCCGCCAACGAGCAGGGCGCCGGCTTCATGGCCGCCGGCTACGCCCGCGCCTCCGGCAAGGTCGGCGTGGCGGTGGTCACCTCCGGCCCCGGTGCGACCAACTGCGTAACGCCGGTGCGCGACTGCATGGCCGATTCCGTGCCCATCGTCGTCATCTGCGGCCAAGTGCCCACGGCCGCGGTCGGCACCGATGCCTTCCAGGAGGCGCCGGTCTCCAACATCATGGGCGCCTGCGCCAAGCATGTCTTCCTGGTCACCGATCCGTCGCGGCTGGAAGCCACCGTGCGCACGGCATTCGAGATCGCGCGCACCGGCCGGCCCGGCCCCGTCGTCGTCGACATCCCCAAGGACGTGCAGAACTGGGAAGGCCCCTTCCTCGGACAGGGCACGCTGGGCATTCCCGGCTATCGCGCGCGCCAGCAGCAGATCGACAGCAACCTGCTCTCCGAAACCGCGGCGGAGAGCTTCTTCGAGCAGCTCGCGCAGGCGCAGCGGCCTCTGATCTACGCCGGCGGCGGCGTCATCAATGGTGGCGCCGCCGAACAGCTGCGCGCCTTCGCCGACGCTTACGGCATTCCGGTGGTGACCACGCTGATGGGCATCGGCGCCTACGACACCACCCAGCCGCTGTCGCTGCACATGCTGGGCATGCACGGCACGGCCTTTGCCAACTACGCCGTCGAGGACGCCGACTTCCTGTTCGCCGTCGGCGCGCGATTCGACGACCGCGTCGCGGCCGTGCCGGAGCGCTTCGCGCGCAACGCAAAGTGCATCGCGCATCTGGATATCGACCACTCGGAGATCCACAAGGTCAAGCGCGTCAACTGGCATCACGTCGGGCGCATGGACCAGGCGTTGGAGACATTGACGGAGCACGGCCGCAGCACCGGCTTCGCGCCCGACTACAGCCAGTGGCACGAGCATCTTGCGGGGCTCAAGACGACCTACGCCATGAACTACGACCGCAAGGCCGAGCTCATCCAGCCCTACGCGGTGATCGAGGCCATCAACCGGCACACCAAGGGCAATGCGGTCATCGCCACCGGCGTCGGCCAGCACCAGATGTGGGCCGCGCAATACTTCGACTTCCGCGAGCCGCGCCTGTGGCTGACTTCCGGCTCGATGGGCACGATGGGCTTCGGCCTGCCGGCCGCGGTGGGTGCGGCCTTCGCACGGCCGGGGCGCGCGGTTATCGATATCGACGGCGACGCCTCCATCCGCATGAACCTGGGCGAGATGGAGACCGTCACGACCTACGATCTGCCCGTGAAGATCATCGTGCTCAACAACTGCGGCGACGGCATGGTGCGGCAGTGGCAGAAGCTCTTCTTCAAGGGTCGCTTCTCGGCGTCGGACAAGTCGCTGCACAAGAAGGATTTCGTCAAGGCGGCGGAGGCCGACGGCTACGAATTCGCCCGGCGACTTGAGGATCCGGCCGAGATCGAGTCGGTGGTAGCCGACTTCCTCGGTCACGACGGTCCGGCCTTCCTCGAAGTCATGATCGATCCGGATGCTGGCGTCTACCCGATGGTCGGACCCGGCATGAGCTACGACCAGATGATCACTGGCGACTGGATCAACGCCCGTGACAACGACACGCGGGATGAGGTCGACAAGTCCGAGATGTTCTAGGCGGCCCGCAGCCGGGTAACAGGGCATGAGCGCCGAAATCGCCGCCAGCCAGGAGGGCGACACGCTGCGGCTGTCGCTCTCCGGCCGCTGGAGGCTCGGCGAGTCCCCTGCCACGCGCCAGCCGCTGGCTCAGCTCGATGCCTGCCGCCAGCTGGAGCTGTGCGTCGCCGAAGACACCGATTGGGATTCCTCCCTGCCCGCCTTCGTGCTGGCGCTGCAGCGCGCCGCCGTTTGCCGTGACGTCGCCACCGAGATTACCGGGCCGCAACGCTTGCACGACTTGCTGGCGCTGGCCGGCGAGGCCCCGCCCGCGAGTGATGAGTCAGCCACGCGCGGGGCGTGGCATATCCCGGATCCGCGACCGGCACTGCGCTTCATCGGCGCATTGCTGCTGGCGCTGCGGCCGAGGACCCGTGCCCTGCCCCAGGCACGCGAGCTGCTTCGCGTGGCGCGGCAATGCAGCGCACAGAGCCTGCCCATCGTGCTGCTGGTGAACTTCCTGGTCGGCGGCATCCTCGCCTTCATCGGTGCGGTGCAGCTGCGCACCTTCGGTGCCGAGATCTACGTTGCCGACATGGTGGCCATCGCCACCACGCGCGAGATGGCGGCGCTGATCACGGCCGTAGTGCTGTCGGGCCGCCTGGCCGCGGCCTTTGCCGCCGAGATCGCCACCATGCAGAGCAACGAGGAAATCGATGCGCTGCGCACCGCCGGCGTCGACCCCATGCGCTATCTCGTCGTGCCACGCGTTATCGCACTGACGGCGGCCATGCCGATACTCTTCGTGGCGGCCTGCGTCGCAGCTCTGGCGGGCGGTCTAACGGTGTCCTATCTGATGCTGGAGATTCCGGCATCGGCCTATCTGCTGCAGACCAGTGCAGCGGTGGACGTCAACCAGCCGCTGATCGGCCTCTTCAAGGCGCTGGGCTTCGCCGTCTTCCTCGGCGCCACCGGCTGCTACCACGGCCTGAACGCGGCGCGCACGGCCGCCGCCGTCGGCGATGCCACGACGCGGGCAGTAGTGGGCAGCATCGTCGGCATCATCTGCATCGACGCGGTCTTCGCGGTGATCTGCAATGCATTGGGAATCTGAGGCCGCGCCGGCCGATCCGATCCTGCGCGTCGAGGGCCTGACCATGGCCTTCGGCGACACGGTCGTTCAGCGCAACATCGATTTCGCCGTGCCACGGGGCCAGGTCTTCGCGATCATCGGCGGCAGCGGCTGCGGCAAGTCGACGCTGCTGCGCCATCTGGTCGGACTCGAGGAGCCTGCTGCCGGCAGCATTCACCGGATGGGCAGCGCCGGGGCGTCGCCGCGCGCCGGCGTCATGTTCCAACATGGCGCGCTGTGGTCCTCGATGACCCTGGCCCAGAATATCGAGGCAGCGCTGGCCTTCGACAAGCGCATGGAAGCCGACGCCGCGCGCGAGCTGGCGCGCTACAAGCTGGCGCTGGTGGGTCTGGAGGCGCATGCCGACTACTTCCCCGCCGCCATCAGCGGCGGCATGCGCAAGCGCGCCGCCATCGCCCGCGCGCTGGCGCTGGACCCGGAACTGCTCTATCTCGACGAGCCGTCCGCCGGTCTCGACCCGCTATCCGCGGAAAGCCTGGACGCCCTACTGCTGCAGTTGCGTGCGACACTGGGAACAACCATCGTCATCGTCACGCATGAACTGCACAGCATCCACGCCATCGTCGATCAGGCGCTGTACCTCGACGCCGACCGGCACGAGCCGGCCGCCCTCGGCAGCCCGCGCTGGCTATCCGGGCGCTGTCCGGACGACACGGTACGCCGCTTCATGAACCGCGGTGCCGACACTCCGAGGCAGGAGCGCGCCTGATGCAGGCCGACAACGCCCGCAACGCGCTAACGGTCGGCCTTTTCTTCGTGGCCGGTCTGGTCGTGCTCGCCCTGCTGCTCAGCTTCTTCGGCGAAGGCAGCTTCTTCCGCAGCAAGCAGCGCGCCGTCGCACACTTCGAGGGCTCGCTCTCCGGGCTGAACGTGGGTGCGCCGGTGACGTTCCGCGGGGTCAAGGTCGGTCGCGTCGAGGCCATCGAGCTGCGCATCGACGCCGAGGACGCCAGCGCCCGCATTCCGGTCTACCTCAGCCTCAACCCCGACGCCGCGCAATGGAACGGCGACAAGGGGCTCGACATCCAGCGCCTGGTGGCGCGCGGACTGCGCGCCCAGCTCGCGTCACAGAGCTTCGTCACCGGTCAGCTGTACATCGAGCTGGACTTCCACCGCGACGCGCCGCCGCGCCGCGCGATCACCGCCTCGCAGGGAACGCATCCCGAGATTCCGACGCTGCCGTCGGAGACCGCACAGGTCATCGACTTCTTCAAGGAACTGCCGATGCAGGAGTTGGTCGACGCGCTGCGCAACACGCTGACGCGCATCGACCGCATGACCGCCAGCATTGAGGCGCAGTTCGAGCCCATGAGCCGCAACGTCGCCCAGTCGCTGCAGACGCTGAATACCACCATCCCACAGCTGCGCGACGATTTCTCGGCCATGCGCGCCAGCATCGAGAAGGTCGCCGACCGCGCCGATGCCACCCTGCTGACCGTCAACGGCGAAGCCGCACGCATGGGCGACGAGGTGACGGAGCTCACCACCGAGATGCAGGCGGCAGCCGCATCGCTCCACCGCATCAGTACGGAAATCGAAGGGCTGCTGGCCAGCGATGCGCCGGCCCGGCGCGATCTCGAAACGATGCTTCGCGATCTCGCCCGCAGCGCGCGTGCCCTGCGCGATTTCAGCGAAAGCATTGAGGAACGCCCCGACCGCCTGCTCTTCGGACCATGACCAAGCCAAGCCCCTCCCTGCTCTCCGCGCTTGCCGGCGCACTGCTGCTCGCCGCCTGCGGCAGCACCCCGGACCGGCGCGCGCTCTATCTGCCGCCGCCCGAGCGCGTCGGCGAGCGCCCGGCGCCAATGGTGCGCGTCGATCTCCCGAGTCACGTCAACCATCGCAGCCTCCGCGTGCGCGCGACCGACCAGCGCCTGCGCCCGTTGCGGGACGAGGCCTGGGCCGAGTCACCGGCAGAGGGGTTCGAGCGCCTGCTCGCCGAGCAGCTTGCCGCGCGCGCTGCGCTGCCGGTAGCGAGCCGTGTCGAGGTCCGGCTTTCGCGCTTCGAACGCGAGGCCGACGGCGTTTTCCGCGCCATCGGCCACTGGCGCCTGCGCGACGGTGGCACCACGCTGCAATCCGGCGGCATTCACTTCGAGCGCCGCGTCGATACCGCCGACGGCGCTGCCCTGGTCGCGGCGATGAGCGCCGCCGTAGCCGCCACGGCAGATGCCATCATCGCGGCGACGGCCTCCGACTAAGCCAGTCCAGTATTCTCTGCCACCCACTGATCCACGGAACTCCCGATTCATGAACACAACCGTAGTGCAGAAGGCGGAGGGCGGCATCCTCGAGGTGCAGCTCAACCGGCCCGAGAAGAAGAACGCGCTGACCACCGAGATGTACACGCTGCTCGCCGAGGCCGTCGACCGTGCCTCCGAAGACGCGGCGATCCGCTGCCTGCTCTTCACCGGCAGCCATGGCAGCTTCTGCAGCGGTAACGACATCGGCGATTTCCTGGAGAATCCGGCTTCCGGCGAGGATCATCCGGTCGCCCGCTTCATGCGCGCCCTCGCCGACTTCAGCAAGCCGGCAGTCGCTGCGGTGCAGGGGCCGGCCGTAGGCATCGGCTCGACGCTGCTGCTGCACTGCGATCTCGTTTACGCCGGGCGCTCGGCACGCTTCGCCATGCCCTTCGTCAACCTGGGCATCTGCCCCGAATTTGCCTCCAGCTACATCCTGCCGCGGCTGGTGGGTTACCCGCGTGCTGCCGAGATCCTCTTGCTGGGCGAGCCCTTCGACGCCGAGCACGCCGCGAACTGTCAGCTTGTCAACGCCGTGCTCGAGGACGACGCCGTCGAGGCAAAGGCCCGCGAGATGGCAGCCAAGCTGGCCGCCAAGCCGCCAAAGGCGCTGCGCACGACCAAGGAACTGATGCGCCGCTGGACGCACGAAACCGCTCAACGCGCCATCCGCGAGGAAGCCGAAATCTTCATGGCGATGCTGCACGAGCCCGAAGCCAAGGAAGCCTTCACGGCCTTCGTGGAGAAGCGCAAGCCCGACTTCTCGAGTTTCAGCTGACGGCCGGCTGCATGCCCGCTTTGTTGCCAGCGTCGCACCGTACCGGGGGAACGGGCCACTCATGAGCCTCGGTGGGCGACTGCTGGGAAGACGCGAGCAGCGCAAGCGCGCCACACGGCAACTCATCCTCGACGCGGGCTGCGCAACCTTCTCAGAGCTCGGCTTCGATGCCTGCACCATCCGCGATATCGTGCGGCGCACCGGCTTGGCCTCCGGCACCTTCTACAACTACTTCGATACCAAGGAAGCGGTGCTGCGCGAGCTGATCGGCGACGAGATCGGCCGCCTCACCGAGCGTATGCAGGAAGCCCGCCGTCGGGCGCGCGATCCGCACAGCTTCGTGCTCAACGCCTATCGCGAAGCCTTCCGTGCCATCGTCGCGCGGCCGGATCTTTACCGCATCCTGCTGCGCAACGAAGCGGTTGTGCGCGGCATGTACGCCGAGACCGGCTTCGGCGCCAGTCGTCAGGTCCTGCGCGAGGATCTGAGCAAAGCGGTACAGCGCGGTGTGTTGCCGGATATGAATGTCGACTGGCTCAGCGCGATCTTCTTCGGCGGCGCCTACGAAATGGGTCGCAACCTGCTCGAGTCCGATGCCGGCCCGGCCGAGGCAGAGGCCGCCGCCGAATTCATGGCGCGGCTCTTCCTGGGCGGGATCCAGGCCTTCGGCAGTTCGGACTCGCGCTCCTTCAAGCTGCGCCTGCGCCCACCACCGGTTCCGCCATCAGCCGAGCCGAAAGAGTAGGGCCAGCAATGAAAAAGGCCGACAGCTCGCGCTGCCGGCCTTGATGGCTGCTACTACCGGTATCGCGAGCCCTACTGGGCGCGCTCCAGCACGGTGGCAACCCCCTGCCCCATGCCGATGCACATGGTGGCCAGTCCGAACTGCGCGTCCTTTTCGTTGAGGATGCGCGCCAGCGCGCCGCTGATGCGACCACCGGAGCAACCCAGAGGATGGCCGAGGGCGATGGCGCCGCCCTTGATATTGATGCGGTCCATGCGCTCGGTCAGCTTCAGTTCCTTGATCACGGCCAGCGACTGTGCGGCAAAGGCCTCGTTGAGCTCGAAGTAGTCGATGTCCTCAAGCGACAGGCCGGCACGCAGCAGCGCCTTCTTCGAGGCCGGCACCGGGCCGATGCCCATGATGGAGGGATTGCAACCGCTGGAAGCCATGGCGCGCACCTTGGCCAGCGGCTTCAGGCCCAGCACCTTGGCGCGGTCGGCCGACATCACCAGCAGCGCGCAGGCGCCGTCGGAGATCGCCGAGGAGTTGCCGGCGGTCACCGAACCCTTGGGGTTGAAGACCGGGCGCAGCTTGCCGAGGTCGTCAATATTGGCGTCCGCACGCACAACCTCGTCGAAGTCGACCTTGATCGCCATACCGTCGGCGTCGTGCCCATGGATCGGCATCATTTCCTCGCGGAAGGCACCGTCGGTATAGGCCTTCTGCGCCTTCTTGTGCGAGTTCAGCGCGAATTCGTCCTGCTCGGCGCGGCCCACCTGGTGCGTCTGCGTGAGCATCTCGGCGGTCATGCCCATGGCGGCCGAGGCCTTGGAGACGCGCAGCGACAACTCCGGGTTGCCGTCGAAGTTGTAGTCCATCGGCACGTGGCCCATGTGCTCAACGCCGCCGATCATGTAGACCTCGCCCATGCCACCCTTGATGGCGTTGGTGGCAGCGTGAAGCGCGGTCATCGATGAGCCGCACAGCCGGTTCACGGTCTGGCCCGACACGCCGAAGGGCAGCCCGGCCAGCAGCGCCGCCTGGCGCGCGATGTTGAAGCCCTGCTCCTTGGTCTGCTGCACGCAGCCCCAGATGACGTCCTCGATCTCTTCGGGGTCGAGGGCCTCGTTGCGCGTGAGCAGGGCCTTGATCAGATCTGCGGAGAGGTTCTCCGCCCGCACATTGCGGAACACGCCGCCCTTGGAGCGCCCCATCGGGCTGCGTACCGCGTCCACGATCACTACGTCGGTCATGATGAAATCTCCGTCGGGCTACTTGCTGTAGTAGGTCTTGCCGGCTTCGGCCATCTCGCGCATGGTCGGCGTCGGCTCGTAGAGCTTGCCCAGGTGGGCGTACTTCTCGGCCTTTTCGACCACGGTCTTGAGACCGAGACTGTCGGCGTACTTGAGGGCACCGCCGCGGAAGGGCGGAAAGCCGACGCCGAGGATCAGGCCCATATCGGCTTCCTGCGGCGTGCCGACGATGTTCTCCTCGAGGCAGCGTGCGCTCTCGATGATCATCGGCAGCATCATGCGGTCGATGATCTCTTCCTCGTCAAAGTCCTTCTGGCCGTCGGGCTGGACCTCGGCGATCAGCTTGTAGGCCGCGTCGTCCGGCGTCTTCTTGGGCTTGCCCTTGGCATCGGTCTCGTGGCGGTAGAAGCCCTTGCCGTTCTTCTGGCCATAGCGCTCGTTCTCGTACATGACGTCGAGGGCGCTGCGGAACTCCTTGCCCATGCGGTCGGGATAGCCTTCGGCCAGCACGTCGCCGACGTGGTGGCTGGTGTCCATGCCCACCACGTCCTGCAGATAGGCCGGCCCCATCGGCCAGCCAAACTTCTCCATCACCTTGTCGGCCTGGACGAAATCGCAGCCGTCGCGCACCAGCGCCATGAAGCCGCCGAAGTACGGGAAGAGGATGCGGTTGACCAGGAAGCCCGGGCAGTTGTTGACGACGATGGCGCTCTTGCCCATGGCCGTGGCGTAGGCAACGATCGTCGAGATCGCTTCCTCGGAGGTCTTCTCGCCGCGAATCACCTCGACCAGCGGCATGCGATGGACCGGGTTGAAGAAGTGCATGCCGAGGAAGTTCTCGGGGCGCTTCACCGCACTGGCCAGCGCGTCGATGGAAATCGAGGAAGTATTGGAGGCGATGACCGTGTCTTCGCGCACCGAGGCCTCGACCTCGGCCAGCACGGACTTCTTCACCTTGGGGTTCTCGACCACGGCCTCGACGACCGCATCGACGTTGCCGAAGTCGCCGTAATTCAGCGTAGGCCGGATGCTACCCAGCACCTTGCCGGCCTTTTCCTGCGTCATCTTGCCGCGCTGCACCTGCTTGGAGAGCAGCTTGTTAGCCTCCTTCATGCCCAAGTCCAGCGCCGCATCATTGATGTCCTTCATGATGATGGGCGTGCCCTTGGCGGCACTCTGGTAGGCGATACCGCCGCCCATGATGCCGGCACCCAGTACGGCTGCCTGCTTGACGGGGCGCGACGCCTTCTGTGCGGCCTTGGCCTTCTTCTTGATGAGCTGGTCGTTGAGGAAAAGCGCGATGAGCGCGTCGGCGACCGTCGTCTTGGCCAGCTTGGCAAAGCCCTTGGCCTCGATCTTCAAGGCCTCGTCGCGGCCCTTGGTGGCCGCCTTCTGGATGACGTTGATCGCCTCCATCGGCGCCGGATAGTCCTTGCCGGCCTTGCCGGCGACAAAGCCCTTGGCCGTCTCGAAGACCATCATGGACTCGACGCCTTCCAGCATCAGCGGCCCCGTCTTCTGCGCTCGACGCGCCTTCCAGTCGTAATCGCCGGCGTTGGCAGCGGCGAGCAGCTTGAGCGCCGCCTCCTTCAGCTTCTCCGGCGCGACCACGGCGTCGACGGCGTGCACATTCAGGGCGGTCTGCGCGTCGTTCTGGGCGCCGCCGGCAATCCACTCGATGGCATTATCGGCGCCGATCAGGCGCGGCAGGCGCACGGTGCCGCCAAAGCCGGGGATGATGCCGAGCTTGGTTTCCGGCAGACCGATCTGGGCACTGTCGGCCATCACCCGATAGTCGGTGGCCAGACACATCTCGAGGCCGCCGCCCAGGGCGATGCCGTTGATGGCGGTGACCGAGGGGAAAGGCAGATCCTCGATGGCACTGAAGATCTTGTTTGCCTCCAGCCCCCAGTTCGCGATTTCCTCCTCGGAGCGCTCGAAGTTGGCGCCGAACTCGGTGATGTCGGCGCCGACGATGAAGACAGATTTGCCGCTGGTGATCAGCAGCCCCTTGAGATCCGTCTGCTTGCCCAGCAGCTTCGCCACCTCGGCGAGCTCGTCGACGGTCTGCTTGTCGAACTTGTTGACGGAGTCGTTCTCGCGATCGAAGCACAGCTCGGCGACATCGCCCTCAAGCCGCTCGACACGCAGGCTCTTGCCCTTGTACATAGACCTTTCCTCAGCCCGGATGGATTCGGTGAACAGCGATCCCCTTGCGTAGTCGCCGGGATCGCGGACCGCCGCGATGATAACGCCGCCCGCCCGCGCCTGCTGCGCGCAGCGTCACGCTGTGGCCACGCGCGCTATAGTGGTCGGATGAAGTCCGCGCGAAGCGGCGGCCGCTGTTTCGGGCGCGCGCAACGGTCGAGGGGGATCGACAGGCATGCTCAAGAAATTCAAGGATCGACTGCGTACCGGCGCCAAGAAGAGCGCCGCACCCGCTAAGAAGGCCAGCGCAGGGGGCAAGGCGGCACCGGCGAAGAAGGCCCAGAGCGCAGACAAGCCCGCAGCCCGACAACCCGCCGGCAAAGCGGCATCCAGCAAGAAGGCGTCAGTGAAGAAGACGGCAACGAAGAAGGCAACCGCCACGAAGACCGTGGCGAAGCAGCCGGCCGCCGCCAAGAAGGCCACTGCGAAGGCCACGAAAAAAGCTCCAGCAAAGAAGCCGACCGTGCAAAAGGCGCCTGTCGCTAAGAAGGCGACTACTACAAGCAAGAGCGCTTCCAAGGCGAGCGCAAAGAAAGCCTCTACGGCCGGCAAAGCGGCAGGCGGCTCGACCACGAGCAAGGCCGCGAGCAAGGCTCTGGTCGCCAGTGCCGCGAAGAAGGCACGCCCTGCCCGGGTGGCCGACCGCAAGGTAGGCGGCAAACCCGCGGCGTCCGGCAAGAAGACAGCGGCCACTGCCGCCGCTCGCAAGGAGAGCAAAGAGAGCGCAGCTGCCAAGACCGGCACCAAGGCCGCAGCCAAGAAGGCGGGCTCGAACGAGAAGCAGGACTCGCGCCGTGCAGCAGCCACCCAGGGCGTACGGGAAGCCGTTTCCCGCGCTCGCGACAGCGCCCGCAAGACCGCCTCCGGCGCGCGTTCCCGAGCCGAACAGGCTGTCGACGAGGTAGGCAAGCAGGCGCGCGATGTCGCCGACCGAACCAACGAGCGGCTGGCCCGGCTAACCGCCAACGTCAAGCGCCCCGTCGGCACTGCGCCATCGCCCTTCAGCCGTGCCCGCCTGGCCACCAGCCGCGGGCGCAAGGATGCCGAGCAGGGCAAGGTCCCCGACAAGTCGCTACGCCCGGCCCGTCACGACAAGGACGACGACCAGGAATGATCCGCCTCACCCATTCCTCCGCCGCACCGGCCGGAGCACATTAGCGCCGTGCAGCTCAGCATCGACCAGAGCACCCTGCTCTGCCGCCTGCTCGCCGATGCCAGCCGCCAGCGCATCCTGCTCCTGCTCGAAGCCGAAGCGCTGTCGGTCGCCGAGATCACGCAGATCACCCGGCTTTCCCAGGGGCGCGTTTCCACGCATCTGTCACGACTGCGCGCGGCCGGCCTCGTTACCGACGAGCGAGTGAACAACGTTCGCCACTTCCGAGCCAACCTCGGCGATCCGGAAGACCCGGCTACCGGCTTGTGGCAGACGCTGCGCGCACGCATAGACGATCAGCAGGCCGAGTTCGACCGCGAGAAGGCACGCGAAGCCGTGCGCCGCCGTCACGCGGGTACGAGCTGGGCGGAGACGGTGGCTGGCCGCATGGAGCGACACTACTCACCAGGGCGGAGTTGGGAAGCCAACGCGCGCGCGCTGCTCGGGCTGGTGTCGCTGGGCGACGTGCTCGACATCGGCAGCGGCGACGGTGTCGTCCCCGAGCTGCTGATCGAGCGCACGCGCTCCATGACCTGCGCCGATATCAGTCCGACGCTTCTGCGCGCGGCGCGCTCACGCCTGCAAAACGATCCGCGGGCGCGCTTCCTGCAGTGCGATATGAATGCGCTGCCGCTGGCGCCAGCCAGCTTCGATCAGATCCTGCTCATGCACGTGCTGACCTATACGCTCACGCCCGAGCGGGTGATCGCCAACGCCGCCCGATTGTTGCGGCCGGGAGGCACGCTGCTCATCGCCACCCTCGACAAGCACGAGTACGGCATTGCCGAGGAAACCTTCGACCACGTCAATCAGGGCATGAGCCCGGCCACCTTGCAAGGCGAGCTGGAGCGCAACGAGCTAGCGGTCGACTGGTGCGACATTGCCTGTCAGGAAGGACGCCCGCCTTACTTCAAGGTCGTGGTCGCGCGCGCCTGCAAGCGCGCGGGGCACTGAGCCCAGTCAGGCCGCGACGCACGTCTCCAGGTAGACGAAGGCGCTTTCCGGCTCGGCCAGTTGATCCGGGTGGAAGCCCGGCTGCAGATAGGAAAGCAGGGCGCCGCCCACACGCCGTGCCGCACGCGCATTCAGTACGCGCCTTGTTCCCTTCAGCCCGCCCGGCAGCGCGCGCCAGAATTTCCGATCGCCGGCGCTGAACCAGGCGAGCCCTATCAGCGACCAGCCGAGTACACCCGCCGACGCGATCGCGAAGGCTGCCGCGCGCTCGGCGTAACCGCCGCCGTCGGCAACATGCAAGTCGAAGGCAACCGCCTTGTGCTCCAGCTCCTCGGCGCCGTGCCAGCGATGCAGGCGATCCATCTCCGGATCGAGTTCATCCCCCGGAAAACCGGGCATGAATATCTCGCGGCTGAGCACGGCGGTGTAGTGCTCCAGCGCTGCGGTGATCGCGAGCATGCGGCGCCTGCCGAGCGCCGGCGCCAAACGCTTCTCGGCGAAGCCAAAGGATAGCTGCTCGTAGACCCGCGCAAAACGCACAACGGGCAAGCCCTGTTCGGCGAGCCGCTGCCAGAACGCCCGGTGCGCGGCCTGATGCCAGCCCTCCTGCCCCATGAAATCGCGACAGCGCTGGCGGTCGGCTCCCTCCGGCAGACTTTCCAGATACGGGCGCGCGCAGCGGATGAAGAAGCGTTCGCCCTCCGGGATCAGCACGTGGAAGGCGTTGAGATAGTGCGTCAGCAGCGGATTACCCGCCGCCCAGTAGCGTGGCACCTGCGAGAAGTCGAAGCGTGGGTTTCGAACCTTCATTACGAGTGATTCGACTAGCCGTCGACACCGAGGTCGCGGCAGTGCTCCGAGCGCGGCGTGACGTCGGGATCCGGGCCGGTTCCGAGCATGCGATCGACGCTCGTCAGCGTGAAGCCGTACCAGTATTTCTCATTGCGGAAATGGTGCATGCGGTGCGCACGGAACAAGCCCTGGTAATAGCGATTCTGCGGCTGGATGCGCGTATGCACCATGAAGTGCGTCCACTCATAGTTGAGTGCCGCAAAGCCGTAGCCGACCAACGCCGACATCGCCAGAGCCGGATCGGGCGCCGCCCACCAGCCCAACGCCAGCAACAGCGGCCCGAAGGTGAAATGGACATAGGGCGGCAACACGATCAGCTCCGGCCGCCAAGGCTCGCGATGATGCGCTCGGTGGCGGCGGGCAAAGTCCGGATCGACACGACGGCCGAAGATCTCCCACGGCTTCACGTGCAACAGGTGCTTGTGCAGGAACCATTCCAGGAAGGGCCAGACAGTTACGCCGAGCAGCAGCATCAGCGCGTCCGCGGTCTGCCATCCACCCAGGCTGGCGCGCAGACCAATGGCGATGGCGATGAAGCCGGCAATCAGGCGCGGGCTGGGGTAACGCGCCAGGGCGCCAATCGCGGTGCGGTAGTCGGTGATCACCCGCGTACTGGTCTCGGGGCTCGGGCTGGCGTCAGGCGTCAGGTTGCTCATCGGAGTCCTCCTTCTGGATGGGGCTGTCCGGAAGCCGGCGCGCGGCATCGCGCAAGCTCTGTACGTCCTCCGGATCCCGGAACGGCGCGAACATGACGTTGAGCGCCGGCTGGATCAGCGCGTCGAGTGCGCGTCCGTGAATGAGCTGCTCGCTGACATGCAGCGTGAATAGGCCATGCGATACGGCCCAGGCGAGATGCAGCACATCGTCCGGATCGCCGTGCAGCTCGCCGCGATCCACACCGGCCTGCACCACCGATCGCAAGTGGTCGTAAACCCGCTGCCGTGCGTCCAGAAGTTCGGGGAATTCGCGCGGCGACGGCTGGTTCATCGCGAACATCAGGCGGTAGTCGGCGGGCCGCGCGAAAAGATGCGTGAAGGCGCCGGTCGTGATGGCATACAGCCGAGCCACCGGAACATCCTCCGGCCGATCTGCTTGGCAGATAACATCGAGCAATTCGCGAAAGCATTGGCAACGCATGGCAGCCAGCAGATCCGCCTTGTTGCGAAAGAATCGATAGGGCTGCATATGGCTGATGCCGGTATCACGCGCGATCTGCCGGAAGCTCACCGCCGTAAAGCCGCCGTTGCGGTAGCGCCTGAGTGCCGCCGTTGCCAGCTCCTCGCGACTGCCACGGCTGTGACGGGCCGTTGGCAGAGCATTTGTTTCCCCGTCCATGCCTCGCACTTTACGGCGTAAATTTCGCGCGGGTCAAGCACGCCGCGTGGTCGCCCCCCTTCAACTTGTCACGGCTTACCGGCCGGTATTACGATCCGAAGAAGCCGTGCAAACGGGCCGTACATAAAGAAATCAGGGGAGACACCACATGGGACAGCAGACTCTCGGGTACCGCAGCACCTTGGCCGCGGCCACTGCCGCGTTGTTATTTTTGACGCCCGATCTTTACGCCGTAAACATTAACTTCGCCGACGGTGAGCTGCGGCTCAACAATCGCTTCATCGTCGGCGCGGGCATACGCCTGGAGGCCCCGGACAAGAACACCATCGGCAAGCTGAACCTGAATCCGGACCTCTGCCCCGACGACTGCCTCTCCCTGCTACTCGACCCAGAGCCGAACCAACGGCTCGTCGACGCTCCGGGCGCCTTCGTCGGCGCCAACTTCGATGACGGCAATCTCAATTACGACCGCTACGACCTCATCAACGCCCAGGCGCGCCTTGAAAGCGGCCTGACCGTGTTCTGGGGTGACGCCATCCTCAACGTCTCGTCGATGGCCTTCTTCGATTTCGTCAATACGAACTTCCAGGAGACCAACACTGACCTCAACTTCCAGCCGGCGCACATGGAGAGGCCGAACAATCTCGAGCGCACCTCAGGCGCAAGCCTGGATTTGCTGGAAGCCAAGATCAGCTATCCGTTCCAGTTCGCCGATACCTTCTTCGAATTCACCATAGGCCAGCAACGCGTCCGATGGGGCGAATCCACCTTCCTCGCCCTGGGTAGTCTCGATCAGCTCAATCCGCCCGACCAGAATCGGCTCAACTATCCGGGCTCCGATATCGCCAGCGTCTTTCGACCGTCGGGCCTCGCCGTGCTTTCCGGTGAGCTGACGCCGACCTTCTCCGTCGAACTCGTATACCAGTACGACTGGGAGCGGGCGGAGCCGGCGAGCGCGGGCACCTTCTTCTCCACCAACGACATTGCCGGTGACGGGCCTTATGGCGTCATCGGCCTCGGTCAGACTTCCGAGGACCCCCTATTCGTCGGCGGTTTCAAGAACGAGATTGCCCAACTGCTGACCAGCACATCGCTGAACGTTCCCATCGATCACGAATCCGGCGAACCTCGCGATTCCGGGCAGTACGGCGGCCGATTCAGCTGGTACCTGCCCGAGTTCAACGGCGGCACCGGCCTGAATTTTTATGCCTTCAACTATCACGCCCGCCTGCCCTACGCGAGTGTTTTCGCGACCGACGAAAGCTGCCTGCGCACCGCCCCGGGCAACGAGCTTCCCGACTCGGGTGATCTCGCCTTGATCGGGGAATTACTCTCCGGCATCGGTGACCAGATCCCCCGGCTGAACCTGGACGACATCGGCTTGGAAGCGGCCACGGTCCTGTTCAACTGCGGTGGCGGTAACGGCCAAGGGCTCGGGCAAGTGCTTGCCGATGCCATTCCCGGCGAAAACCAGGACCCCCTGCCAGTGGATACGCTGAAAGCCGTTATCGAGTATCCGGAGGACATCCGGATGTTCGGTTTCGACTTCAACACGCAGATCGGCAACTGGTCACTAGCCGGAGAGTACGTCTTCCGCCCGAATCAGCCGCTACTCGTCTCGCTAGCGGACACGATCTTCGCCGGTCTGCAACCGGCGCTACCGGACGAGGACATCAGCCTTGGCGCGCTGGTCGTCCCCAGCAATCGCAACGCCGTCCCCGACTTCGTGCAGACCCGCTATCGCAACGATCCACCCGAGGCCAATCAGTACATTCCGGGCTACGAGCGCTTCAAGACGCACCAAGTGGGGCTGACCGGCATTAGGGTCTTTTCGAGCAGCAATTGGATCTTCGCCGATCAGATCATCCTCCTAACCGAAGCGGGCTTCACTTACGTCCAGGACATGCCCTCACGCGATCGCCTGCAGCTCGAAGGGGGCGGGCCTAACTGTACGCACGCCAGCCCGGGTGCCGACGGTACCGGCCAGCCAGATGGGGAACCGGACCCGCGCAGCTTGAACCCCACGCAGGCGACCAAATGCTTCGCCGACTCCTTCTCCACCGGCTACCGGATCCTGCTGCAGCCGCAGTACAACAACCTTGTCTTCGGTTGGACCTTCAACCCCATCCTGGGCTTCTTCCACGACGTCAAGGGCGTGGGCCCGACGCCGGCGCAGAATCACGTCGAAGGGCGCATGCAGCTGCTTGCGGGCAGTGAAGTCACCTTCGCGCAGGGGCTTCGAGGCCGACTGCTTTATCAAGGCTACTACATGACCGGCAGCGAGGATCGCGTCAGCCTACTCAAGGATCGCGACCATCTCTCGCTGCATCTGGAGTACAACTTCTGACTCCAAGCCGTTGGAAGCAAAGAAAGGCCGCCCGTGAGGCGGCCATTTTCTTGAATGGTGGAACTATCGTGGAAATATAGTGGAACGGCCTCGAAGAGCCGCTCTAACTACTTGATTTTGGTCGGGACGGCAGGATTTGAACCTGCGACCACCTGCCCCCCAGGCAGGTGCGCTACCAGACTGCGCTACGCCCCGATTGTTCGCCCAATTCTATACCGATGCCAACTTGGCCGCGATCACTAAGCTCGGCTCCCGCCTCGCCAAGTGATCCGGCCCGGGCCGCCCTGGCCCGGGCGTTCACCCCGCTGCGAATGGCCACCAGCCATTCGGTCGGGCTGAACCCAGACTGCGCTACGCGCCGAGCGTATGCATTATTTCACAAGTTGTCTCTCATTGGCGCCGTAACGAAGCCTAAAGTTGCCCTTCGCGGAGCGCCGACGCCCCTTCAGAGGGAAGCTGATCGGCAAAATGCGAGACCGAAAAATTATCGCACAACTGCCACGAGCGAACGCGCGTCAGAAGCGCTCGATGAGGCGGAGCATAGCCTCCAGCTCCTTGCGAATCTCGCGCAGCGCATCCTGCTGGTCGGAGCCGCTGCCGCTGGTGACTGCCTTGCCCTGCTTTAGCGCTGCGAACTCCTGCAGGCGCTGGCGCGCGCCGCTGATGGTGAAGCCCTCCTCGTACAGCAGGTGTCGGATGTTGCGGACGGTGTAGACGTCCTCGCGCTGGTAGTAACGCCGGTTGCCCCGCCGCTTCGAAGGCTTAAGTTGCGGGAACTCCTGTTCCCAGTAGCGCAGCACATGCGGCTTGACGGCGCAGAGCTGCGCAACCTCGCCGATAGCGAAATAGCGCTTCTCGGGAACCGGCGGCAGCTGCGGTTCGCCCTCGGGAAGCGGATGCGCGCTCTGGCTCATCGGCTAGCCGTCCACACGCAGGCGCAGTTTCTGGCCTGGGCGGAAGGTCACGACACGACGCGCGGTAATAGGAATCTCTTCACCGGTCTTGGGGTTGCGTCCGGGGCGTTGCGGCTTGTCGCGCAACTCGAAATTACCGAAGCCGGAAAGCCGGACGGTTTCGCCACCGGCAAGCGCTTCTCCCAGGGTATCGAAGAAGAGGTCCACGATCTCTTTGGCCTCGCGCTTATTGAGACCTACGTGATCATGTAGCGCTTCCGCCAACTCCGCCTTCGTCAGTGCCAAGACCTATCCCCGAATGCGCGCGCCCCATTGCCGACGCGCGGCTTCCACGATTCCCTGTGTCGCCTCATCGACGCGCTCATCGGTTAGCGTGCGCGAATAATCCTGAAATATCAAGCCCAAGGCCATGGCTTTGCAGCCATTTTCCAGACCTGCGCCTTGATAGACGTCGAAGACGACGATATCGCGCAGGAAGGCCGGTGCAGCTTCGCGCGCGGTAGCCAGCAGATCAGCGCACCGCACATCCTCGGCGACGACCAGGGAAAGGTCCCGCCGCGACGATGGGTACTCGGGCACTTGCGGTTGCCACGGTAGCGTCCGCGGCCGCAGCACGGCCAGATCGAGCTCGAAGAGCAGCAGGCTTTCGGGCACCTCTACGCGCGCGGCCAGCTGCGGGTGAATCTGCCCCATCCAGCCCAGCACCTCGCCCTCGCGCAGCAGCTGCGCGCAGCGACCTGGGTGCAGCGCCGGGTGACGCCCAACTTCGACGTCCATCTGCGGCGCGATCGCCTGTAACTCGCCCTTCAGATCGAAGAAATCGACGGCTCCATCGCGCTCGTCCCAGTGCTCCGGGCGCGCGCGCCCGAGCATGGCGCCGGCGAGGCATTCGCGCTCGCGCACATCCGGATGCACGCCGGGTGCCGCCTCGAAGACGCGGGCGATCTCGAAGAACCGCAGCCGCCGTTGCTGGCGGCTGACGTTATGACGCACCACCGGCAGCAGGCTCGACCAGAGCGTGCTGCGCATGGTGTCGTAGGGTTCGGCAATGGGGTTGTCCACCGGGATGCGCGCGGCCTCCGGGCGCAGCGCGGCATCCAGCCCGCCCTCGACGAAACTGTAACTGACGACTTCCGAGAAGCCGCGAGCTACGAGCTGAGCGCGCAGCTCGGAGTCGCTGCGCCGGCCTTCAGGCAACGCGCGCGGCGCAATCTGAACGGCGTAATCGGACGCCCCGATCTCGTCGTAGCCGATCACGCGCGCAACTTCCTCGACCAGATCGACCTCGCACGCGATGTCGTAGCGCCAGGAAGGCGCGACCACGTCCCAGCCATCGGCTGTCTCGCGCACCGTCATGCCCAGGCTTTCCAGAATGCACTGCACGCGTTCCCCCGCAACCGTCACGCCGAGCATGTCGTCCAGCCGCTGCCGGCGCAGGGTCACCGGAGGCGCTTGCACACTCTCCCCCTCGGCGATCACCGCCGCGCCGGCCGTACCACCCGCGAGCTCCAGGATCAGCGCTGTGGCGCGATCCAGCGCGCGCCGCGCCAGCGCCGGATCAACGCCGCGCTCGTAGCGATGCACGGCGTCGCTGTGCAGTTTGTGGCGCCGGCCGGTCCCGGCAACGGCCTCCGGCACGAAGCAGGCGGACTCCAGGAAGACCGCGCCGCTGTCCGCGCGCATCTCCGCGCGCTGGCCACCCATGACGCCAGCCAGAGCGACGGCGCCGTCGCCGTCGGCAATCACCAGCTCGCCATCATTCAGCGTGTAGCTTTCGTCGTTAAGCAGGTGCACGGTCTCGCCTGGCGCGGCGCGCCGAACGCGCACCGTACCGCGCAGCGCGGCATCGTCGAAGGCATGCAGCGGCTGACCCAACTCCAGCATGACGTAGTTGGTGATATCGACCACCAGCGAGACGCTGCGCAGCCCGCTGCGCCGGAGACGCTCGCGCAGCCAGTCCGGCGAGCGCCGCGTCGCGTCCACGCCGTGGATACGGCGCCCCCAATAGACCGGACACAACGCCGGCGCTTCGATCGCCACCGTACGCGCATCAACCGCACCATCCTCCGGGATGTCCGTCGGGGCCGGCCCCACGGGCAACTGCTGCTCTTCCAGGGCCGCCGCCTCGCGGGCTACGCCGAGCACGCTCAGGCAGTCGCCGCGATCGGGCGTCAGCTCGAATTCGATGACGGTGTCGTCCAGCCCTAACCATTCGGCGAGCGGCTGGCCGGCGGGCGCGTCAGGATCCAACTCCAGCAGACCTTTGCTACTGTCGGCCAGCCCCAGCTCGGCCGCCGAACAGAGCATGCCGGCCGAAGCCACGCCACGCAGCTCGGTTGCCTCGATGGCGCGCCCGTCGGGCATCCGGCTGCCGGGCAGCGCCAGCGGGGCCGCCATGCCTTCGCGCGCATTGTCGGCCCCGCAGACGATCTGCCGCGGGCTGCCGCTGCCGTCGTCGACCGTGCAGACACGCAGCTTGTCGGCTTCCGGGTGCGCAGCGACGCTGGTGATGTGGCCAACAACCACGCCATCCAGCCGCGTGTCCGAGCTTGCCGGCAGCACCTCGCATTCCAGCCCCGCCAGTGTGAAGCGCTCGGCCCATGCTTCCGGCGCCAGCGGCGCACCGAAACGTTCGCTCAGCCAGTTCATCGAAAGCTTCATGCCGCTGCTCCGAAGCTGTCCAGGAAGCGTTGATCGTTGGCGAAGAACTGGCGCAGGTCATCAACGCCGTAGCGCAGCATGGCGAAGCGCTCCACGCCTATGCCGAAGGCGTAGCCGCTGTAGCGCTCGGGATCAATACCGACAGCCTCGAAGACATTGGGGTGCACCAGGCCGCAGCCGAGCACCTCCATCCATCCGCGCTCGCCGCGAATATCGACTTCGGCCGAAGGCTCGGTGAACGGAAAGTAGGAGGGCCGGAAGCGAACCTCAACTTCTTTCTCGAAGAACAACGCAAGAAACTGTTTTAGATCATGTTGAAGCTGCCGGAAGCTCACCTTCTCGGCAACGTACAGCCCCTCCACCTGGTGGAACATCGGCGAGTGCGTGCGATCCAGATCGACGCGATAGACGCGGCCCGGACAGATGATGCGGATGGGCGGCGCACGGTCGCGCATGGTGCGGACCTGCACCGGCGAGGTGTGCGTGCGCAGGAGATATTCACCGCCGCGCACGTAGAAGGTGTCCTGCATGGCGCGCGCCGGATGCGCCGGCGGAATATTCAGCGCCTCGAAGTTATGGTGATCATCCTCGATCTCGGGCCCGGTCTCGGTACTGAAACCGAGCTGGCCGAAGATAGCCTCCATGCGCGCAATGGTGCGACTGATGGGATGCGCCGCGCCCAGCGACTCACCACGCCCTGGCAGCGTCACATCAATCCGCTCGGCCTCAAGCCGTGCTTCGGCCTCCGCGGTTTCGAGCGCCTCACGTCGAGCAGTAAGCGCCGCCTGGGCTTCCTGCTTGGCGCGGTTGATGTGCTCGCCCATCTGCTTGCGCTCTTCGGCGGGCAGACCGCCGAGCTGCTTGAGCAGGGCGGTCAAGCTGCCCTTCTTGCCGAGCAGAGCGACCCGCAGCTGCTCCACCGCAGCGGTATCGGGCGCCTGCGCGATATCGCGCCGCGCCGCTTCGAGTAGTGCCTCCACCTCGTCTTGCATGAGTCTTCCTGAAACTAAAAAGGGAGTGGCGGGGCCACTCCCTTCGGACTGAAAGCTGCTTGACGCGCCCGCGAGGGGTAGCGCCTCAGTCGAGTGCGGCCCTGGCCTGTTCCGCCAGCGCCGCAAAAGCCGGCTTGTCATGCACCGCCAGATCGGCGAGCACCTTGCGATCGAGCTCTACACCTGCGCGCTGCAGGCCGTTGATGAAGCGGCTATAGCTCAGCCCCTGCTCACGCGCACCGGCGTTGATGCGCTGGATCCAGAGGGCGCGGAACTCGCGCTTCTTGGCCTTGCGATCGCGATAGGCGTACTGCCCGGACTTGATGACGGCCTGCTTGGCAACGCGATAGACGCGCGACCGCGCGCCCCGATAGCCCTTGGCCTGCTCCAACACCTTCTTGTGACGTGCGCGTGCGGTTACGCCCCGCTTGACTCGTGCCATGGTTCAGACTCCTCAGCTGTACGGAAGAAGCTGGCGCGCTTGGCGCACGTCAGAGGCGTGCATCGTGCGCACGGTGCGCAGCTGACGCTTACGCTTCGACGGCTTCTTGGTGAGGATGTGGCGACGGTGTGAGGCGGCGCGCTTAAAGCCGCCCCCTCCCGTCCGCGTGAAGCGCTTGGCAGCGCCGCGATTGGTCCTGATCTTGGGCATCGTGTTTCCCTCTACTGTCTTCGATTGACACCGTCACCGGCAGCGCAAGGCATTTAGAAAGCCGGGAACAGCTTGTGATGCCGCCCTATGCGACGGGCTGGCGTTTCTTCGGAGAGACCACCATCACCATCTGGCGACCCTCCAGCTTGGGCATCTGCTCGACCTGGACTTGATCGCCCAGCTCTTCGCGGACCCTTTCGTGAAGCTCTCGACCAATCTCCGGATGTGCCATCTCGCGACCCCGGAAGCGCACGGTCACCTTGACCTTGTCGCCTTCTTCGATGAAGCGCAGGACGTTGCGCATCTTCGTGTTGTAGTCGCCATCATCGGTATTCGGCCGGAACTTGACCTCTTTGACCTGAATCTGCTTCTGCTTCTTGCGCGCCGCCTGCTGGGCCTTGTCCTTCTGATAGATGAACTTGCCGTAGTCCATGATCTTGCAGACTGGTGGGTCCGCATTAGGCGAAACCTCGACGAGATCCATGTTGGTCTCGGTTGCCCTAGCGAGCGCATCACGCGTCAACATGACGCCGACCTGTTCTCCGTCCGGACCGATCACACGCACCTTGGGTGAAGAGATGTCGCCGTTCCGACGGTCGTTGCGATCCTGCGCGATGGTGATTTTCCTCGATTGATCTACGAAAAACGCGCCCGGCTCACGGACGCTTGGCCGGCGGATTGTACTGAGTCATTCCGGTCGGCGCAATCGCTCTGAGCGTGCAGCGGCGGGACTCTCAGCCCTTTACCGGGCGGACAGATAGCAACTCAGATGCGCGTGCACCAGTTCGTGGCACAAACGGCGACAAGTCGACTGGTCCATGGGTTCGTCCTTGCTCCACCAGCGCAGCAGCGACTCGCAACTACCGATCATCGCAATCGCATAGGGCCAGGCTTCGGAGACTTCTGCTTCGCTGGCCGTTGCCCCGGCGTCGCCGTCGCGTTGCCGCCCCACCTCGACGTAGGTGCGCGCGATGAAGCCGCTGACGCGCTCGCGGAACGCCGTGATGTCCACCAGCCCGTCCGGCCCCACCCGCTCGTTGTAGACCACGGCCCAGGAAGCGCGTTGCGAGAAGACGAATTCGAGAAGTGCATCGGTCCCGGCGGCCAGGCGCCGATCAGCGTCGCGCTCTTCCATCAGCCCTTCCACCAGACGCACGATATGGTTACCGGCGCGCTCGACGGTGGCCCGATACAGCCCCTCCTTGGAGCCGAAATAGGCGTACAGCATGGGCTTGGTGACCTGCACGCGCGCAGCAATATCCTCCATCGAGGCAGCATGAAATCCGCGCTCGCTGAACACTTCGGTGGCCGCGTCCAGCATCTGCGGCTCGCGCTCGGCACGGGGCACACGCTTGCGTTTGGCTTTCGCCGGTTTATCGGTTGAACGGTCGGTAGGTTCGGTCGTGGTCTGCTGCATCGTTATCCGTTGTCGAGTCCATGAATGCGCATACGCGCCTCGTCCCGCCGCCGTCTCCCGCCTTATAGCGAGCGATCAACGCGCGAATATACTGCCGCCACTTTCTGGACGCTACCTCCTTTCGGGTAGCTTCAACCCTGCCCGGTGCCAGCGCCCAACAGTGGACGCCCATGCCGTGAAGCACGCTCCTGAGGCCGGCACGCCGCCCAAAGCGCTTCACCCAACTCGCTTAGCTGAAGGCTTGCGAAGCGTAGCCGCGGTCGCTGCTTCGCGCTGCGCCATTGCGTCAGCGCCGCGTGCACGGCCAGGTGATTCTGGAGGCTACCGTGGACAGCCTTCGTCACCGTCGCCGGCTCGCGCTCGATCAGCAAGCCGAGCGCGGCCATGCGCTGCAGATAGTGCGGTGCCATTGCCGGCAGCTTGAGGCGAACCTCTTCCTCCAGCAGGCTGAAATAGCCGGAAAGGCGCTCTCCAACCCCGCCCAGCCGGCCGCCCGCCTCCAGGTGGAGAATCGCGCGCGGCGCGCCGTCACTGAAGCGCGTCAGCAGCAGTGCTTCATCCGGCGTGAGCTGGCGCAGCAGGCTCGTGTAAAGCGACTCGCGGGCGTCGTCGGCACTCTGACGCTCGGCCATGCCGAGCAGCTCATCGAGCAGCTGCGCGGGCGGCTCATGCACCGGAATGTAAAAAGCGCGCTGCGCCTTTGCGTCGCCGCCTCGCGCCCTGCTGCCCCCGCCCGCCGCGCGCTCGCGGCTCTGCAAGCGGTCGCTGACACCGCTGACCAGCCGATCCTCCAGCGCCCGCGCGCGCCGCTCGACGGCGTTCACGATGGCGAAGCGCCGGCCGACCTGGCCGGCGTAGCGCATCACCGCTGCCGCGCCGGACACCAATCCCCCCTCGTCGTCGGCCTCCGCCGCCTCGGCGCGGCGCGCGTGCAGACGCTGTCGCGCCGCGTCCTCCGCCCGCTCTCGGTCCTCGCTCATGCCGCCCTCAGTTTCGCTGCCCAATGGACCCCATTCTCGCGCAGCGCGCGCATCGACGACATCCAATGAGTAATCAGGGTCGCTCCCGCCGATAGAACCCCGTGCGTCCGCTCAGGAGCAGTTCGTCCCCGACCACCAGCGCGTCGGACATCGGTTCGCCCGTCGGGGAATCCACGCGCTCGATCTTCGCGTCGTCCAGTTCGGCCGACACGATCGTGCCGTCGACGCCCACCATCAGGAAACGGCCATCCTCCAAGCGCGTCCCGCCGAACAGGCTTTCCCCTACGGGACTGTCGTAGAGCTTCCAGCCGAGCTGCTCGAGCTTTTCGGGATCGGTAACGGACTCGTCAATGAAGGGGTCGTAGGACATCGGATCGTCACGCGTCTCCAAAGCGCCCACGTCCCGGGCAAGGAAGACACGCCCTTCGAGACCAAAGAACACCGCACCGTTCTCGCCGGCCGGCATGGCGCCGAAATAGGAACCGATGTAGGGCGGATCGATCATCGCCCAGCTTTCGCCCTCGTCATCCGAGCGCGCCATGAAGCCGCGCTCGCCGGCAATGACCAGGCTGCCATCATTCAGTTCAGCGAGATCGTAGAGATTGAAACCGGTGTCCAGCACCTCGTCCTCGACCTCCTGCCAAGTCTCACCACCGTCGTCGGTAAGCAGCATGCGGCCGTTGGCGCCAGCCACCAGGCCACGCTCGGGACTGAAGAAGAGCGCGTCGTAGAAAGGCTTGCCCCACTCGGAATCGAAGTGCTTCAGCTCCCAGGTCCGGCCCCCGTCATCGGTGGTCAACACGCTGCCGTCGTGGCCGACGGCCCAGCCGTGCTGCTCGTCGACGAAACCGACCCGTGTGAGCATGGCGCGCACCGGCGAAGGCATCTGCTGCCAGCTCTCGCCGTCGTCTTCGGAAACCAGGATGTGCCCCCGCTCGCCAACGGCCACGATGCGACCATCGACCGCAACCATGTCGTTGACGATCGCCCGATCGGCGAGCGGCATCATCTCGGCCGCCTGCGGCTGTCGCGGCGCCTGTTCCGCACCTTCATCCTGGGCCGGGCTCAGCGACGCGAACGCCGTCAGGAGGACCGCCGTTGCCGCATTGCGCAGTGTCTTGACTGTCATTCTCAGTTCCTCCCCTGGCTGCTATCGGGCGCGTTCTCGGCATCGCCGGCCCCCGCCATCAGGTCCTGGCCCGCGTGCTTGCGCTCCTCGTGCGCGAGAAAACGCGCCAGCGCCGGCAACACGAGGATGGCGCCGAACATATTCGCGGTGAACATGTAGACGAGCATGATTCCCATGTCGGCCTGAAACTGCAGCTTGGAGAACAACCAGGTGCTCACGCCCAGACCGAGAGCGATGCCGGTAAAGACCACCGCCTTGCCGGTCTTGCGCAGCGTCTGGTAGTAGGCCTCCTCCATCGACAGCCCGCGCCGGATACCGTCAGCGAACTGCGAATAGATGTAGATCCCGTAGTCGACGCCGATACCTACGGCCAGCGCGATGACCGGCAGGGTGGCTACCTTCATGCCGATACCCAGCCATGCCATCACACCGTAGGCAGAAATCGATACCAGCGACAGCGGGATCGCCACGCAGAGCACGCCGGAGATTGTCCGGAAGGACAACCACAGGAAGGCGAGCACCACGACGTAGACCCACAACACGATCTCGATTTCCTTGGACTCGACCACCTCGTTGGTGGCGGCCATGACGCCGACGTTGCCCGAGGCCAACTGGAAGTCGATGCGATCGGTCCCCTGTTCTTCGGCTTTGTATTCCTTGACGGCATTCACCACCGTCTTGATCGAGGTGGCGTCGTGATCGCGCGTGAACAGGAAGATGTTCAGCGCGCTGCAGTCCGTGTTGAGCATGCCGGAGGTTGTCGGCACCAATGCCGTCGCCTGCGCCAGCGCGTAACGGTTGCGCGGCACTACATGCGCGTTGAGCCGGCCCTCGGACAGACCTGCATAGGCAAGCTTGGAGAGATCCATCAAGGTCATCGTCTCGCGCACTTCCGGCAGGTTCTTCATGTGCCAGGCGAAGCGGTCGACCTCCGACATCAACTCGTAGTCGATGCAGGCGTCGGCCTCGGTTTCGGCAATGATGTTGAGCTGATCGAGGCCAAGACCGAAGTTGTTTCCGATGAAGCGCGCGTCCTGGTTGAAGCGCGAATCCGGACGCAGCTCGGGCACGCCCTCGCCGACCGTTCCGATCTGCAGCGCGGGGTACATCCAGAGCGACCAGCCCAGGACCAGCAAGCCAACGAAGAGCGTCGCAAGCGCCGCCGGCGTGCGGGTGAAGTGCTTCGCAATGAAGCGCCAGACGGCATCGCCGTAGGCGTTGCGCTGCTCCTGCTTGCGCTGGAAGGCCTGCGGGTCGCGGATCGGGGTGACCGTAAGCAGGATCGGCATCAGCGCCTTGTTGGTGACGATGATGGCGGCAATACCGAAAGCCGCATTCAGCGACATCTCGCGGATGACGTCGATGTTGATCAGATAGATCGTCAGGAAGCCGGCGGTATCCGTAATCAGCGCGATCGTGCCGGGAATCGCCAGGCGCCGGAAAGTGGCCAGCGAGGCGCGATAACTGGATAAGCCGGAGGCCACCTCCGCCGCCCAGCCATTGACGTACTGGACACCGTGCGACACCGATACCGCCAACACCAGGAAGGGCACGAGGATGGCGAAGGGGTCCAGCCCGAAACCGACCGTGTGCAGCAGCCCCATCTCCCAGACCACGGCCGCAACCGAGCAGACCAGCGGCAGCATGCCGAGCAGGAAGGAACCGACATAGAACCAGAGCAGCAAGCCAGTCATCACCAGCGTAATGGCGAAGAAGGCCACCACCTCGGTCGAGGCGTCGGTCATGTCATCGACGATCTTTGCGAAGCCAATGATGTGAACCGTGGTGTTCTCGTCCTCGAACTGGGCGCGAATAGCTTCCAGCCGCTCACCGACCTCGGTGTAATCAACCGACTCGCCGGTGACGGGGTCAAAATCCAGCAGCTCGCTGACGACCATGGCTGAGCGCTGATCGTCGGAAACCAGCCGGCCCACCACATTCGCCTTGGACACATTGGAGCGCAGCTGCTCCATCATCTCGGGCGTCGGCTCGTAATCGGCCGGCACCACGGTCGAGCCCGAAAGCCCGGTCGGCTGAACCTCGACGTAGAGAATGTTGGGCGTGAACAAGGAACTCACGCGCTCACGCTGTACGCCAGGGATGAAGAAGACTTCATCGGTCAGCTTGCGAAGCTTCTCCATGAACTCTGGCTGGTAGATATCTCCCTCCTTGTTGCGGAGGGCGACGAGAACACGGTTGGCGCCACCGAACTCGTCGTAGTGCTCCAGGAAGGTCTCCATGTACTGGTGCTCCTGGGGCACCATCTTCAGCCAGCCGGCGTTGGGCTCCAGCTTGGAGGCCTGCCAGCCCAGTACGGCCGTAATCGCCAGCAGCACCGCCAGCGTGACCCACCGCCACTGGAAGATCGCCGGCTCGACGATCCTGAGAATGCGTTGCGTGACGCTCATGGACTCCCCCTGTCAGCGGGCACGGCGGCCCTGCGCTTGATTGCCATCGACGGCGCCGGGCTCGCTCACCCCTCTCCCAGGGGCGAGCGCTGACGCGCATCGGTCAAGAAAAGCGCACGGCCACCGCGGCGGCCGTGCGTGTTCTGCAGTAGTGCGGAGACCTCGGTCTTAACGACCCCGGGCGCGACGCTTCAGCGCCGAAGGCCCGAAGAAGCCATCGCGATATTCGATCTTCCAGTCGGTGATCTTGCCCTCGTTTGACATGGCGGTTACGAAGTAGCGGCCGCTCTTGAGGTCGTAGATCGTCTCGGGCGCAGTGGTTGCCGTGGGCACGAAGGGCGCGGTGATGACGTGGCCTTCCTGGAAGCGCCAGAGCTCGCCACGCTGGTCGTAGTTGTCGACCGCGACGATGCCCCAGGAATCCTCGTCCACATAGAAGCGACGCTTGCCAAACTGATGGCGCGTGCCATCGCGCAGTGTCGCCTCGACCACCCAGACACGGTGCAGCTCATAGCGCGCCATGCCTTGATTGGTGTGCCCCTTGCCGACGATATCCTTGTACTCCGCCACCGGGTTGTTCATGAGATAGGAGTTGTAGGGGATGTACATCTCCTTCTTGCCGAGCAGCTTCCAGGTGTAACGGTCGAGAGCGCCGTTGAACATGTTCACCTGATCGTTGAACTGCAGGCCGTCCGAGCCGATCGAGGGGTTGTCGTAGCCCACGTCCGGCGCACGGTTCACACGGCCGAGACCCGGGTTGAAGATCCAGGCGTTGCGGCCCGAGGTGTCCTTGCCGAAGACCTCGTGCACCAGCGTGAACTGGCCGGCCACGCGTGGCGGGGCAATCGTCTCTTGCAGGAAGTAGGCGATGATCTCGTTGTTGCGATCCTCGCCCTTGGCCAGATTGGCGTACTCGAAGCTGACATCCTCGATGACCTGCGTAATCTCGTGGCCACCGTCGGCGTCCACTACAGCCTGGTCGTTGTAGCGCCGCGCGGTGGAGCCTCGGAACTTCAGCTTGTGGTTCCAGATAACCTCGGCCCCACTCTGCGGGATCGGGAAGGGGAAACCCAACTTGTGCCCGGAGATGGCGTCGGTGCCTTCCAGGGTGGCGCGCGTGGCGTTGGCCTGGGTGGCTGCGTAAATCTCATCGGGATAGAACACAGAGCGGACCGTCGGGTAGACGATCATCTCGTAGCTGTCATAAAGCTCGAAGAGCTTCTTGTGCCCCTCGGTCAGCTTGTCAGCGTGCTCCTTGTAATTGTCCGCGGTGATCGTGAACTTCGGCTCCAGGTTATCGACACCGATCTGCGTGACAAGATTGTTCAGATCCGGCTCCATCTCCGCGGCCTTGCGGAGATCCTCCATGCTCGTCAGCAGGTTCAGGTCCGGATTCTCTTCGGCGAAATCGACAATCTTCTGCCGGATCTCTTCCAGGCTCTCCGGCGTCAGGTTCATCTGTTCATCGTTGAAGGCATCCTTGCCGACCAGCGGCGGGATCGTCCCCTCCTCGTTGCCGTCGGGGTTTGCGCCGACGCGCGTCAACTCACTGCCGAGTTTCTTGGCCTCCTCGGCGCTGACTTTGGCCTGTGCGGCGGGCAATACAAGAAAAGCTGCCACTGCCAGCGCGGCAGGACGAACGAAGAAGCGGTTTCGCATGAGGGTCTCCGAGGTTCGGCCGCCGATTCTGGTGTCGGCGGCGCACATAAAGTTTGGTGATGTTACTCACTATTCGATTAAACACGATCCGTCGGTCAGGCTGCAACCACCATCTCATGACGACATCTTGCCATGAAGGCATGTCATCTTGTCTGCGGTTGTTACTTCGCATAGCATTGCGCGCCGAACGCCGCATCGCCGCGGCAAGAACTTATTAGAGGGGGCAAAGCGATGACCGTAGCTCGATTCGGGTGGCAGTTCGTGGCAGGCACCGGCTTGTGCGCGATAGCGGCCATGCCGGCGCAGGCGATGAACTTCACCCTGGGTGATGCGCGAGTCGCCTTGAATAGTCGGGCGCTGCTCGGCGGCGCCGTGCGTCTTTCCGATCGCGCACCCGAGACCATCGGCAAGCTCAACCTCAATCCCGACCTCTGTCCGGACGACTGCATCTCCTTCACCGGCGCGCAGGAGCCCAACCAGCGTCTCGTGGACGCGCCGGGCGCATTTCTCGGCAGCATCTACGACGACGGCAACCTGCACTACGACCAGTGGGACTTGGTCAGCGCCCAGGCACGGCTGGAAAGCAGCCTCAACGTGCAGTGGGGGGAAGCGATTTTCCAGGTGTCCGGCCTTGCCTTCTTCGACGAGATCAACAACAACTTCACCGAAACCAACCCCGACACGGCCTTTCAGCCGGCGCATGTGCCGCGCAACGAGCGCATCACGCGCCAGATTGGCACCAACGCCGACTTGCTCGAAGCCTTCGTCTCTTACCCTTTCCAGATCGGCGACATCTACGCTGAGATCTCGGTCGGCGAGCAGCGCATACGCTGGGGCGAGTCAACCTTCGTCGCGCTCGGCAGCCTGGACCAGCTCAACCCACCCGACGAGAACCGGCTGAACTTTCCAGGCTCGGAGATCGCCAGCGTCTTCCGCCCCACCGGACTGGCGGTGATCTCGGCCGATCTCACCACTCGGCTCAGCGCCGAGCTGGTCTACCAGTACCGTTGGGAAGCCGCCCGCCCGGCAGCGGCGGGCAGTTTCTACTCCGTCAACGACGTCGCCGGCGGCGGTAATTCGGCAGTGGTTGGCATCGGGCAGTTCTCCGAGGATCCGAACTTCGTCGGCGGTTTCAAGGGCCCACTGCCACGGCTGATATCCAGCTCACCGCTGAACGTACCGGTCGACGAACGCATGGGCGAGCCGGATGACCAGGGGCAGTTCGGCGGTCGCGTCACCTACTACGCACCGGACTTCAACGGCGGAACCGAAATCGGCTTCTATGCCCTGAACTACCACAGCCGCCTGCCCTATCTGAGCACCTTCGCCGCGGATCGCTCCTGTCTGCGCGACGCCACACTGGGTGGCCTGCCCAGCGTCGGTGATTTCGAGCTGATCAACGGCATCGTCAGCGGTATCGGCGATCTCATTCCCGGAATCACGCTCGACGACCTCAGCCTGGAAGCCGCCGGTGCTCTGCTCGCCTGCGGCGGCGGCAACGGTTCCAGCCCCGCGGGTCGGGCGCTTGCCGCCGCCATCCCGGGCGAGAATCGGGAAACACTGCCGATCGGCACGCTCCGCCCCTTCCTCGACTACCCGGAGGACATCCACATGTTCGGGGTGGCCTTCAACACGCAGTTCGGCGCCTGGTCCTTCGCTGGCGAGTACGTCTTCCAGCCCAACTTTCCATTGCAGGTGTCCAACGTCGACGTGATCTTTGCGGGCCTGCAACCGGCGCTACCGGCCAACGACCAGAACCTGCTCGTTGCCAATGTGCCTGGCGCACGCAACGCGATCCCGGATTTCCTGCAGACCCGCTATCGCGGTGAGGAAGTTACCGCAGGACAACGCATCCGCGGCTACGAGCGCGAGAAGCAGCACCAGCTCGATCTCACCGGCATTCGCATCTTCTCGGGCAGCAACTGGGTGGGCGCTGACCAGATCATCCTGCTCGCCGAGCTCGGCATGACCTACATCCAGGACATGCCCGGTTTGAATGAGCTGCAATTCGAAGGCGGCGGGCCGAACTGCACGCACTTCAGCCCCGGCGCCGACGGCACCGGCGCCGAAGAGCCGGACTCGCGGCGCCTGAACCCGACACAGTCCACCGACTGCTTCGCCGACGATTTCTCCACTGGCTACCGCCTCTTCATCCGCCCGCGCTACAACGACCTCGCCTTCGGATGGAGCTTCGAGCCCATCATCGGCGTCTTTCACGATTTCTACGGCACCTCGCCCTCGCCCGCCCAGAACTTCGTGGAGGACGAGATCGAGGTGCTGCTGGGCACCGACATCGAGTTCGCCCAGGGAATCCGTGCCCAGGTGCTCTACCAGGGTTTCTACGGCAGCGGCGACCGCGTCAGCCTGAAGCAGGACCGCGATAACCTCAGCTTCTCGATCGAGTACAACTTCTAACCGTCGTTCGGATGGGGCGCTCAGCCGTTGCGCGCCTCCCGAAGCGGATTGAGCACATAGGTTGCGACCGGTTCACGCAGCCCCTTGACGTAGCGCCGCAACGGGCGGCCGGTCGCCGTTTCCCCGGCCAGCTCCAGCGTGCGCGCATCGACACGCACCTCGCCGTCGCGCGCCCGATCGCAGAGCCGTGAGGCGAGGTTTACGGCCGGCCCGACAGCGACATACTCGAAGCGCGCACGCTGACCGACAATGCCCACCGCCACTTCGCCGGTAGCGACACCAACGCCCAGCCCCAGCGAGCTGCTGTAGCGCTGCACGACGGGGCGTGTGTGCGTCTGCAGACGACGCGCCAACTGCAGCGCACGCTCGGCGTGATCGGCCATCGCAACCGGCGCACCGAGCACGATGAGCACGCCGTCTCCGGCCAGATCCTTGATCGTACCGCCGTGGCGTTCCGAGGTCATCCCTACTGATGCATAGAAATCGCGCAGCAGTCGCAGCACGGTCTCAGGTGGCACGCCGTGCGCATAACTGGTGAAACCGCGGATGTCGGCCGAAACCACTGTCACCTGGATACGATGCCGGCGCATGGCGTGCCGCAGGCCGCGTGTGCGCACCATCTCGGCAACCTGCGGGGCCATGAAGCGCGCCATGAACTGTGCGCGCGCACCCTGAATCATGAAATAACGCAGTGCGCCCAGGATGAAAACGACTTCCGCCAATGCCACAGTCACGGGCGCCCAGTCCAGCGGAACAATGAATGCCAGGCCGAGCAGCGGCATGACCACCAGCATCGAGATGATGCGCCCCGCCTCGGCCTTGTCCGGCCGCCGCCGCAGCATGCTGATGGAGGCAACAAAGATCAGCCCGAAGCCGATCATGGGCAGCGTCGCGAACAACCAGAACATCGGCGAACCCAGCCCGCCGAACTCCAACGCACCAATGAGATGCTGCATGCGCTGCTCGGGAAACAGCGCAGCCAGCACCGCGTAGGCAAGAACTGCCAACTCGGCAAAACGTGACGGGCCAAGACGGCGTGGTGCTGGGGTTTCGGCATCCCCGATCGTCCGCCCCACCCGAATGCCCCATTCCACACCGCAGGCAAAGGCAAGTGCTTCGAGGAAGCCAGCGAAACGCGCCCGGAAAGGCAAGTCGTCCACCGACAACACCAGCAAGTGCGCATTGAATGCGATGGCGGCGCCGGCAACGATCAGCGCAAAGGCCATCCAGCGGCTGGACGGCGTGCGCCAATCCGACACCAGAAAGACCACACCCAAACCGACCGCGATGATGGCGGCGACGAAAAGGCCGCTGTTAGCGGCGGCCATGGTTGCGAGGAAGTTCTCCATCCGCGCTAGAAGACCGTCATCCGGTCCGCCTGAAGGATCTCGATCCAGTAGCCGTCGGGGTCACGAATGAAGGCGATGTTACGCATCATCCCGTCCTCCGGGCGCTTGACGAAAGACACACCCTCCTCGTCGAAAGCAACCACTGCGCGCTCCAGGTCGGGCACCGAAATGCAGATATGCCCGAAGCCCTGCGGCTGCGCATTGCCATCGTGGTAAGCGAAATCAGGGTCGTTCTCGGTGCCCCAGTTGTGCGTCAGCTCCAGCACCCCGCGCTGGCTGAACAGCCAATTCGCGCGCTCGGGGCCCTCCGGAGGTGCCTGCTCCGCAAGCTGGGCGTCGACAAGGAAGAAAAGCGTGAACTCGCCCTGCTCGATATCGAGGCGATGCATCAGCTTCATCCCCATCACCCGCTCGTAGAAATCCAGCGACACATCCGGATCCTTGACCCGAAGCATGCTGTGGTTGAAGACGTAACGCTGCGCAGACATCCATTCCTCATTGGCGTGGGCACAGCCGCAGAGTATGCCTGCGGGGCGAGGCGGAGAGCGGCGGCGTCCGGGCTTCGTCCTCTTAGCAGAGCTACAATTGCGGGCTTGGAGAGGTGGCAGAGTGGTCGATTGCAGCGGTCTTGAAAACCGCCGTGCCCGCGAGGGCACCGAGGGTTCGAATCCCTCCCTCTCCGCCACATTGCTGAACAAACACCATGCAGAGCGGTTCCCGATCTGCTTCTCCAGCGTGGGCCGCTACCAAACTCGCTGCCCGGCGGCCCATCTGGACCGGTAGCTTCCGAAGGGGGACACGCTGGCCGCCAACGCACTCGAGCCGCAGCACCGGAAGGAGCTGGCCCGTGGGCAACAGGGCATCGTTTCGCAAATTATATGACTGCTGCGTAATCGTCAGGGGCGCCCTTTTGGCCTCGATGAAGTCAGCGCCCAGCTCCAGATATCGCGCAGTATCCTGAACCGCAAACTCAAAGATGTTGGCAGTAGTTTCCACGAGTTACGAGCTGACGTTTTAGCCCAGGGAGCGAAGCAGCCTGCTGAGCGATCCGTGGATATCCCCAGAAAAGATCGCGACCCGACTGGGCTATACCAATCCGTCCAACTTCACCCGATCTTTTCGCCGATGGACGGGCATGGCACCCAGCGCCTGGCGCAAAAGCCCCAAGCACTGAATCACCACCCTCATCCCTGCTTACCCTTGCCCCGCCTGGCAAACATCGCCGCCGCCGCAGGCACCCCGAAAACAACCACGAGAAAGGGCAGTTCCTGCCACACCGTATATCCGGCTTGGCGCACGCCAACCCACAGATTGATCAGCGCAACCACCATCCAGAGCGCCAGAAAGCTTGCGACGGCCCTACTCCGCGCGATTCCAAAGGCACCGCTCAGCAGCAGAAACAGCACGAGCGCCCCAAGTCCACATGCCACCATGATCAATGTGTGCATATCGCCTGATCTCCTGAAAGTGATTGCCTAACGGGGCGCCCCGAAAATGAGGCGCCCCACAGGCTGTCATCGGGTCGTATAGCCACCATTGGCAAAGATGGTCTGGCCGGTGATCCACCAGCCATCGGTCGCCAGAAAGCGGACGATCGGCTCGATATCTTCGATCTTCGTCAGCTCTCCATTCAGCGATTGCGACTTAGTCGGCCCTGAACAATCCGCAACCCATTGACCAGGCGCGAGAAATCAGAGATTTCTGCTTTCCGAAATCGCCAGCAACGGCGATAATGGGCCTCGAAACCTTGCAAAACTTGGACGCCTGCTGATGCGCCACAAGCCTGCGGCCTGCGAAGGCCCCGAAGGACGAAGCGACGATCTGTTTCGGGCGCGGCTCGATCAGATGATCGGGAATGAGCACCCGCTGGTGAAGCTGGCCGAGAAGATGCCGTGGGAGGCCATCGCCGAGCGGCTCTCCGGCGTGCTGCCACCGGAGCCGGCCGGTGCGGGCCGCCCGGCGCTGCCCATGCGCCTGGTTGTCGGCCTGCTGTATCTCAAGCACGCCTACAACCTGTCCGACGAACAGGTCTGTGCCCGCTGGCTGGAGAATCCCTACTGGCAGCACTTCTGCGGCGAGGTCTACTTTCAGACCACCTTGCCCTGCGACCCCTCCTCATTGACCCGCTTCCGCCAGCGCCTCGGCGAAGCCGGTGTCGAAGAGCTGCTGGCCCAGACCATCGAAGCCGCCAAGGCCATGAAGGCCATCCGGCCTCGGGATCTGGAACGCGTGGTCATCGACAGCACCGTGCAGGAGAAGGCCGTGGCTTATCCCACCGACAGCCGCCTGCTGGAGATTGCCCGAGGCAAGCTCGTCCAAGCCGCCCAGGCAGAAGGCATCGGCCTGCGGCAAAGCTACGCCCGCATCGGCCCCAGCCTGCGCCGCCGCGCCGGCGGCTACGCGCATGCCAAGCAGTACAAGCGCCTGCGGCGCGTGTTGGGCAAGCAGCGCACCCTCGTTGGCCGGCTGATCCGCGATATCCAGCGCAAGGCCACCACCGAGCAACAGCAGAAGCTCGCCACCCTGCTGACGCGCGCCGAGCGCATCCGCAGCCAGCAGAAGAAAGACAAGCACAAGCTCTACGCCCTGCACGCCCCGGAAGTCGAGTGCATTGGCAAGGGCAAGGCCCGCCAGCCCTACGAGTTCGGCGTCAAGGCCGGCATCGCCATCACCGCGAAGCAAGGCCTCATCGTCGGCGCCCGCAGCTTCCCCGGCAATCCCTATGACGGCGACACCCTGGCCGAGCATCTGGAACAGACCGAAATCCTCACCGGCATCCCACCAACCACCGCCATCGTCGACCTCGGCTATCGCGGTCGCCAACCTGAAGGCGTCGCCGTCATCCATCGCGGCAAGCCCAAGACCCTGACACCCAGCCAGAAACGCCTGCTCAAACGCCGACAGGCCGTAGAACCCACCATCGGGCACCTCAAGGAAGAGAACCGCATGCGACGCTGCCACCTCAAGGGCGCGCTCGGCGATGCCATGAACCCGGTGCTGGCCGCTGCCGGCTACAACCTACGGTGGCTGATGCGCTGGATCATCGCTTTTTGGGCCCAAATCCTGGCCGCGTTACTGCCGCTCACCCTGCCGAACCGCACGGCTATGACGCCGGACGCGGCCTCATGAGGGAATCTTCAGGGACGACGACTTATGGTAAGCCACACGTTCTGGGGTTTCCTGACCGTAGAAGAAGGGCGTATCCATCGGCCCCGGCCCGATCGCCGTCACCGAGATACCCCGCGACGCGAATTCCTTGGCCGCAGCGCGCGTGAAGTCCTCCACCGGTGCTTTGCCGCCAGCATAGGTCGAGTAGCCGTCGGTGAATGCAGCCAGCAAGGAGGTGACGATAGTGATGATCTTGCCGTCGTCGTTAACATGCTTGCCCGCCTCCCTGATGAAGAAGTAGGCGGCTTTAGCGTTGATGTCGAACATCGCGTCATATTCGTCTTCGCTGGTGTCGACGATAGCTTTGCGCAGCACTTTGCCCACCGTATTGACCGCGATATCGATTCCGCCGAACCGACTCTTCGCTTCCTTGAAAAGCGCAACGACGTTGGCGGGGTGCGTGAGGTCGCCTTGCATCATGAAGGCTTCGCTACCCACGTTCTGGATCGCCGCCACCGTGTCCTCGGCGTCCGCTTGAGCACTCTCGCTGTGATAGTGCACAACAACCTTCGCCCCGCGCTCGCCCATTCGGCGGCTGATGAGGCTGCCGAGATTCTTGGCGCCGGCGGCAACGAGCACCACTTTGCCTTCGAGGGCCTGCCTATCCATATCCACTTCTCCTTGATTGGTTGCCTTCAGTCTTGCCTCGCCGCCCTATTTCGGACGACAGCAGATGGCACTTTGATTGTTTCTTTAAACTGGATAAACAAGCGTAATTTGACATCACTGTTCTAAATTAACGAACAATATGGTCATGGATCGTCTGCTGAACCTCGAAATCTTCGTACGTGTGGCGGAAAGCCGAAGCTTTACACGCGCTGCCGACCAACTCGAGTTGCCCCGGTCGACCGTTTCCGCCGCCGTGAAACAGCTGGAGGCGAGGCTGGGCACCCCGTTGCTCAATCGAACCACGCGACGGGTCAACCTGACGCATGACGGCAGCACCTACTACGAGCGGGCGCTGCGTTTGCTGGCCGACTTCGACGAGGCCGAAACGATGTTTCGGCGCGCAGGTAGCCCACCGGCAGGCAAGGTTCGGGCCGATCTTCCGGGCCGGGTGGCTCGGCTCATATTGGCCCCCGCATTGCCGGATTTTCACAGGCAGCACCCCGAGATCGAGCTTGAGCTCGGCGTCACCGACCGCCCCATCGACTTGGTCGAAGAAGGCGTCGACTGCGCCATCCGGGTGGGCGAGTTGGCGGAATCCGGCCTGGTCGCGCGCCGGCTCGGCGAGCTGAATCAAATCAATTGCGCCAGTCCGGACTATCTGGCTCGCCATGGCACGCCGGAGAGACTCGCAGATCTGCAGGAGCATCTGGCTGTCCACTACGCCTCTCCGCTGTCCGGAAGAGTGGAAGACTGGGAGTTCATCGACCAAGGGCGTAGCATCGCCATCCGGTTGCGCAGCGTGGTCACGGTCAACAATGCCGAGGCCTACATCGCCTGCTGCTTGGCCGGCCTCGGCATGATCCAGGTTCCTGCGTACGATGTGCAGACCGAGATCCGAGACGGACTACTGACTGAGGTGCTCCCGCAGCATCGCCCCGAGCGTCTGCCGATCTCCGTTCTCTACCCACATCGACGGCATCGCGCCGCGCAGGTAGAGGCTTTTGTAGCCTGGGCGAGCGCACTCTTTGCCGCCCGCATGGGGCTCGAATAGTCCTCGCAAGTGCGGCCACACCCCCTCCCGCCGGCGCTACCAAAACCCTGGAGGCAAGTCTGACCAGCGACTGCAAGAGGGTGTCGGCAGCTACCGGCAGGGGCGGCCGCATTCCGGTGACCAGATTCATGCAATGCGGCTGACAGGCGAGGACGCGCCCCAGCCCCAGCCCCATCTCGCTCAGCGCAGTCGTGTACGACCCGCACCTCCAGGACGAGGATGGACCGCGCTTCGAACATTCCGAGCCCGAGTACTTCGATCGCTTCTGCCTCGCTCGGTATACAGAGGCCATCCTCTCGGATGGGCCGAGGATCGACAGGCAGGTCAATCGGTTGACCACCTTGGTTGGAGTCCCGCCGGTATCCACAGCGTTCAGCGCAGCCGGATGCGTGCATACTTAACTGCTGCACTAACTGCAGCAAGCACGAAAAAAGGCCTGCACCGGTGGGTCGCAGGCCTTTGATTTCATTTGGTGCCGGCGGAGAGAATCGAACTCCCGACCCACGCATTACGAATGAGCGTGTAGCGCCTCTCAGACCCTAACCAATAATCACCGTAGCCGCCTGTTTTCCAGTAGTTTTTTACTGCGTTTGCGCAACATTGCTGATCGGCGTATAACTCTGCGTAACAGCCATTTTGTTACGCAATTCGTTACGCAATCGGACCAGCGCATGCCCACTATCAAGATGTCGCGCGCCAAACTGGAAGCGCTCACGGCAAAGCCACCAGAAAAGCGGACCGACTACTTCGACGCCGGATACACCGGGCTCTGCCTCACGGTCGGCAGGCGCGCGGCGACCTGGTACTACTTCCGGCGCGTCGACGGCAAGCTCAACCGGCTGCGCATCGGCCCCTGGCCGCAGGTGGGCATAAAGGAAGCACGAAGCCACGCGGACGAACTCGAGCAAGCAATCGAGGCCGGCCAACACCCGAAAGCAGTACAGGCCCGCCAGAAGGCAGAGAAGACCGAATCGCGCGATATCGACCACGACCGTCTTGTCGAGCGTGCTGCAGAGAACTGGCGGAAGCTGCACTTCCCTGCCCTGGGCACGTCTTCGCGCAACGACTACGGCAAGCAGCTCGACGCCTTTGTCGAGCGATTCGAGGGGCGCGATATCGCCTCGATTACGCGAGGCGAAATCATCCGGCACCTCGATAGCGTGCAAAGCCGCAGCGCGGCACAGGCGAATCGAGCGGCCGTGGTGATGCGCCAGCTCTTCCGCTACGCCGTCGATCGACTCGACTTGCCCGCGAATCCAGCCGCCGACATCCGGAATCCCTCGCGAATGGTTCGACGCAAGCGGACGCTTTCCCGTGACGAGATCCGCGTGCTCTGGCGCGCGTGCGAGCTTGCAGGCTATCCGCACGGCCACGCCCTGCGGTTCGCGCTCTGCACCGGCCAGCGCATCGGAGAGATCGGGATGATGCGCTGGGCCGACATTCAGGGCGACTACTGGGCGAACAAGGAAAACAAGACCGGCCAGCGCATCGACATCTATCTCGCGCCGCACGCTCAGAAGATCATCAAGGATTGCCCCCGTATCGGCGAACACGTCTTTACCACGGGCGTGGAATCTCGCCTGACGAAGAAGACCACGGGCCTGCGCAGCGATATCTGGGGCGGCGATAGAGGGGCGATGAAGCGCTACATCCTGCCGCGAATCCCGGAAACCGCCACCGAGCTCGAGCTGCCCGCCATAACGGAAGCCTTCACCCCTCACGACTTGCGGCGCAGTGTTCGCACGGGGCTGACGGGTTGGGCTGGCGTCGCGCCGGATACTGCCGAGCGCGTCCTGAATCACGCCATCGGTGGCCTGCGTGCGGTGTACGACCATGCCGACTATCGGCCTCACGTCGCCGACGCCCTTATCCGATGGGATGCAGAACTCGACAGGATTCTCAGCGGCGACGCCGCGAAAGTTCTCAGTTTCTCGGCGTATGCCGAAACCGCAGCCGGCGCGGACGGCCGGTAAAAGCGGGCCGCAGGCGTGATAGAGCACGCCGCCGGCCCTAACCTTCAAAGTGAGGATGCACCATGAAAGCTGACCACAATGCTACCGCCAGCGACGCAACGCCGGCACTGCCAGCCAATCCGTTCGCAGAGGATTCTGCCGAAGACACGATCAACAAGTGCGCCAGCGTCACCGAGTTTCTTTCCGACGCCATACCGTCTATCGGCTTCAGCGGCACGGAATTGAGCGATTCAAGCAGCCACGGTGTGGCCTGGATTCTCAATGGCGTTACGGATGCGCTACGCCATGCTGAGAGCACTATGGCGGCCGCGCGGAAGGCGGAACAATGAACTGCAAAACGGGACGCTGTGATGCCTGAGTCGACACCACGGAAACGGCTTGGCCGGTTTGCGCGCGCCGTCGAGAAGTCACTCAATCGAGAAAAGGCTGAGCGAGAAGACCCCCGCCTTCTACTCGAGCGCGCGGAGCAGAAGCTGCAGGAAATCCGTGATGAACTAGAGTCGCGACAAAGCTACAAGTTCGAAAAGTTCGAGCCTGGAGGATGGGCCGACCGAAGCGCCTGGGACTATCTCGACGCCGCGAAGGCGGCAGTGGAACGGGGCGACATGCACGCCGCGGCCGTCGAGACTTTCTTTCTCGGTCAAGCCATAGCTCGACTCGAGGCGCCGATCGTGGACAACGTCAAGCAGCGCAGTCGGCCCGCGGGGAAGAGAGGCAAGTCCAAGCCGATCACGCAGCTGCTGCAGAGACTCTGCGCAATGGGCTATCAGGACCTGGAGCAGATGCTCGAAGCCCTAGAAGGTGATGCCGCACAGGACGCGGCAGAGCAGGAATACGACCCGATACCGGTGCTAATCCAAGAGGTCGCACGCGAAGAGCGGCGTGTGTACTACCTGAGCAGAGGCGCAGAAAACAGCATGTCTTTCAAGACTTTGGGCGACCACATAAGGAAATCCAGCAAAACCCACTCCGGTTAGCCGGTAAACCGGAAAAGCCGGTTTCTAGTCTGGCCTCACGTTCTAATGCGTGAGGCAGAGATGGAACAAAAGACGTCGCTAGTCCCCCAGCCCGAGCTTCGGCGCCGCTTCGGCGGCATCTCGGACATGACCGTCTGGCGTTGGCGGAAGGATGGCTTCCTTCCCCCGCCCACCGTAATCAGGCGCCGCAACTACTGGCCGGAGAACGTCGTGCAGAAGCTCCTGCAGGGCGAGCCCGCTGGTGAATGCAGCCAAGGCAAGGCGGCCTGAAATGATCGCGCTCACAGTGGCTCACGAAGAGGAGCGACGGGCACGCGAGAACCTGCGCGACGCCCTGCGTTCGACCGTCCCCGACCCTGGCCGCGCCGCTGCTGTGATGGCGGCAGCCGACTCGTGGCGTCGGGCATCGCTGCGCGCTGCTGAGCAGCGACGGGAGGAAGAGCGATGCCACAAATGAAAAGCGCCGCCCCCGACGGCCATCGGGAAAGCGGCGCGCAAAGCTCTCACACCCTGAAGTCTACCAGCGCCGAGCCACCGATCAACAGGGTGCTGAACCGCTGCGAGGGCGTGCGCAAGACGCCGAGCGGATGGGTGGCTCTCTGCACCGCTCACGAAGACAAACGCCCTTCCCTGGCAATCGCCGAGGGCGACAACGGCATGGTGCTGCTGCACTGCTATGCGGGCTGCGAGCTGGACAGCATCGTCGCCGGCATGGGCCTAGAGGTCGGCGACCTGTTCCCCGACCGAGCGCAGCCGCTCAACCGCTCCCAACGCGCTGAGCTACGCCAGCGCCAGCGCCTTACTCAGCTCACGGCCGTGCTGCCAGTGCTGCAGTTCGAGGCACTGGTGATCCTGTGCGGTGCTCAGGACATCGCCGAAGGCAAGGCGTTGTCCGAAGCCGACCGGGCGCGATTCGCGGCAGCCGTGGGGCGTATCGGCCACGCCAAGGAGGTGCTGTGCAATGGCTGACACCGCACTCTCGACAATCGAAGCCCGAGCCGCGCAACTCCATGAGGCCGAAAATAAGGGCGCCTTCCGCCTGGTGCGCGCCTGCGACATGGAGTTCAAGGCGCCGAGCTGGCTGGTGCGGGGCGTGCTCGAGTCGGACAGCACGGCCCTGGTATTCGGCGATCCCGCGGCCGGCAAGAGCCTGCTCGCCCTGGAGATCGGCGCCTCGCTGTCCGTCGGCTGCGCCTTCCACGGCCATGAGGTCAAGCAGTCGCCCGTCATCTACATCGCGGGCGAAGGCGGCAACGGCCTGCGCCGACGCACGCGCGCGTGGGAGATAGCCCGAGGGCACAGCCTGGAAGGCGCTCCCCTCTTCATGTCCACGAAGGCCACCGCACTGACGGACATGGAGGAAGCCGAGGCGGTGGTGACAGAGGTGGATGCAGTAGCGCGCGAGCACGGCAGCCCCGGCCTGGTGGTGGTGGACACCGTAGCCCGCAACTTCGGAGCCGGTGACGAGAACTCCACGCAGGACATGGGCGCCTTCATCGCAGCCGCCGACCGAATCCGCGCGCGCTATGCCTGCACCGTGCTGCTGGTGCATCACACGGGGCACGGCGACAAGTCGCGAGCCCGAGGTGCGATGGCCTTGAAGGGCGCACTGGATGCCGAGTATCGGCTCGAAAAGGATGACGACGGCACCGTGCGCATGACAGCGACCAAGATGAAGGACGCCGCCGAGCCCGAGCCCCTCGCCTTCCGTATTGCGGAGGTGGAGCTGGATCTGGTGGACGATCGAGGCGAGCCCGTCACCAGTGCGGTGCTCGACAGGATCGACTTCTGCAGGCCGGCAACACAACGGCGCGGCAAGTGGCAATGCCTCGCACTCGAGAAGCTGCGTGCCTTAGGAGGTACAGGTGAAGAGGTCTCGCTGGATACCTGGCGACGTGCATGTCTCGACGACGGCATGCCCCGTCAGAGGTGGCACGAGGTACGCGACTCCCTCACCCCTTTCGACGTGTCGATCAAGGACGGCTTGGCATGCCTCGCGGCCTGACCGTCCGGCGTCCGTCCGTCCGGTCCCCTAGGGAGACCGGACCGGACGGACACCTTAATCGGACGCATCCGGACAGAACCGGACGCCAAACCGGACACAAACCGGACGCACCCCAGGGGGGCTTCGAAAGTCGAGAGCGCCTCTCCCCAGGACCGACGCCCCATCTCTTTATTCACACCGTCACTTGGAGATTCCCGATATGGCGAACCCACGCAAGCCTAGAGCCCTGAAAGCGGTGGCCGGCACCGACAGACCCGACCGCGAGCGGCCGGAACTGGAGCTACCACCGGCTGACGGCATTCCCGAGCCGCCCGACTTCCTCGACGTACAGGGGGCGCAAGAGTTCACCCGCGTCGCGAACCTGCTGCACGGGGCCGGCGTCCTGGCAGCGGCGGACAACGCCATCCTCGCGGCCTACGCGGGCGCATGGGCGGGCCTGGTGCGTCGCTGGAGCAGTGGCGTCCACCCCACCGCGGCCGACCTGAATGCCTTCCGCGCTCTGGCCGGCGAGCTGGGCCTCTCCCCTGCTGCCCGCGCCCGCATCCCGAGCGATGGCGGCAAGAAGAACCCGAGCAACCCCTTTTCCAAGAACGGGAAGAAGCCCCATGACTAAGACCATTCTCCCCATGCTGCGCGAAATGCCCGTCGAGCGCCAGCTCGCTCTGCTGGACAAGACGGTCTGCGCTCAGGCCGAAGCCCTGCAGGCGGTTGAAGCGGCCTTCAACGCCATCGCGGAGGCCGTCGCCAACAACGACCTCGAGCGCATACAGCGCGTGCTGCACGAAATCAACGCGACTGTGACCTCGCACCTCGGCGAAGCGCCGAGCCTTCAGTGAGGCTTGCGCGCAATGGTGGTTTTCTATACAGTACTACCTGAGACACCACGGCCACCCCGGCGACCGTTCGATGCGGAAGACCGGACTCGGCGGCCAGCGTTGGACGCGCTCGGTGCTATCAGGACCGGCCTTGGCCGGAAGCCTCACCTGGAGTGCGTCCAATGACCGACCAGACTTTCGAATACAAGCGCGTCGATATCAGCACCACGGGGCTGAAGTTCGACGACAAGACCCGCACCTTCAGCGGTTACGCCTCAGTCTTCGGCGGTGTCGATTCCTACGGCGATTCCATCGTCCGCGGCGCCTACGCCAAGACCCTCGCCTCGCGCGAGCGCCCTGTCCGCATGCGCTGGGACCACCGCGGCCCGGTAATCGGTCGCTGGACGTCGATGAAGGAGGATGCGAGCGGCCTCTACGTCGAGGGCGAGCTCACCCCCGGCCATTCGGTAGCGGAAGACGTCTACGCCAGCATGAAGCACGGCAGCGTCGACGGCCTCTCCATCGGCTACCGCGTGCGCGACTTCGAGCAACGGGAAGGCGTCCGCTATCTGAAGGATATCGAGCTAGTCGAGGTGTCGGTCGTGGAAGAACCGGCCGACCTCGGCGCGCGCGTGGGCGAGGTCAAGCACACCCCAGACATCAACAGCCCGAGCGACGTGGAGCGCGCCCTGAAAGGCGCCGGCCTCACCCGCTCCCAGGCCAAGCGGCTCATGGCAGGCGGATTCAAGGCGCTCCGCGAGAGCGACGAAGAGTTCGAGATCGCCGAGTCGCTGGCCTTACTCACCAACGCATTGAGGAATTGATCATGGATCTGAACAAGCAAGTCGGCGAAACCGTCGAGGCCGTCAAGGGCTTCAAGCACCGCATCGACACCATCGAGGAAGACGTTGGCGGCCTGTCCGAGCGCCTGAAGGGCATCGAGCAGCATTCCGCCGACGGCTTCAAGGGCGTCTCTCCGAGCGGCGGCGGCTCCAACTTCGCCGATCAGGTGCGCCAGTCGGAGGGCTTCAAGGCTTTCGTGGAGGGCAACTCGCGCCACGCCAAGATGACGCTCTCCGGCAGCCTGCTGGCGAAGAACACCATCCTCGGCGAAGGGGGCTCGCCCCAGAACCCCGATGCCACGCTGGTGGACCCGACCCGACGCGCCGGCATCGTCGCGGGCGCCTTCCGGCAACTTCGCATCCGCGACGTGCTCAACGTCCTACCGACCGCCTCGAATCAGATCGAGTACAGCCGGGAGGCGTCCTGGACGAACAATGCGGCCGGCACGGCCGAAGGCGAGACCAAGCCCGAATCCGATCTGACCTTCGAGCTTAAGGACGCGCCCGTCCGCACCATCGCGCACTGGATCAAGGTCTCCAAGCAGGTGCTCTCGGATCAGGCCGCGCTGGCGCAGCTCATCGACCGACGGATGCGCCACGGGGTGCAGCTCGCTGAAGAGGTGCAGATCCTCACGGGCAACGGGACCGGCCAGAACCTCTCGGGCCTGCTCAACGCCGGCAACTTCACAAGCGTCACGCCGCAGACTGGCGACACCAAGCTCGACACCCTGCGCCGCGCCATCACCACCCTGCAGCGCAATGACTGGATGGCCTCGGCGATGGTGCTGCACCCAGACGATTGGGAAGCCATCGAGCTGCTGAAGGACACCCAGGACCGCTATCTCTTCGCGAGCCCGCAGCAGGCCGCGATGCCGCAGCTCTGGGGCCTGCCTGTGGTCGCCACGAATAGCGTGACGCAGGGCAGCTTCATCGTTGCCGACTTCCCGGCCGCCTGCACGCTCTGGGACCGGCAGCAGCCGGTGGTCGAGCTGTTCGAGCAGGATGACGACGACGTGCAGCGCAACCTGGTGACGATCCGGGCGGAAGAGCGCATCGCCTTCACGGTCGAGCGTCCGGCCGCGGTGGCTGTCGGCGACTTCGCCTGATCGTTGGGGAGGCGGCTTTGCCGCCGCCTCCCCTACTGGCCGTCACATCCTCTCAGCGGACGTTATACGCCGAAATAAACCCTTGTGAGGGTTTTTAAAGGGTGTTAGAAGGTCCGGACGTTAGATCTAGGGAGAGGACTCATGCACACGCTTCGTAAAGCGCTCCAACGCGCCCTATTAAAGCCGGCTCCAGATACTATACCTCTATCAGGAAACAAGGCATACGAGAACGATTGCTACACAATATATTTTAACTCAAAAGACGGCACGCAAAGAATATATGTAACCGGATTTACGAAGGACATCGTGACCGGAAAATTGTGGGACAGGAAAAGCGGAGAAGCGCAAGACTGCAAAAAGCCTCTGCAAGAAATTAATAGTGAAGGCTGGTCCATGGAAGCAGAGCGCTTCTTCCGCGGCCGACAGTTTCAATATCGTAAGCCTACAAAGCTACTGTTCGACGACTACCTTTTTGTACCATCAATAAAGGTCAAGCTTGATAGGCTGGAGCAGCTCGCCTTCAACCGCCGCCCTCTCGCACGGCTCGACCGTCACGAGCTGCTCTCGAAACTTGTTGAAGAACGAATGCAAAACGGCCGACAGGTTGTTTCCCCGATGCACGTCGGTCTGAGTTGGTTTTCAACAAGATGGATATTCCATCCTGAGCGCACCGTTCATCAGGAGCATATCAAACTGCTACTAGACTCCTTTCTTGATAGTGGCGAGTTAAAGACAAAAGGCACATTTAGTGACTACGAAATTACTGGAAAAGCGTTAGCCACTTTGGATGCCTTTGATAGAGAAAAGTCTCGGCACGACGATCAGATTCGAGCCTCGGGGACCTTAACAACTCTTACCTTTTGGCTTGTCGTGGTCGGTCTCCTGAATTTCGCAGTTTACCTTTACGCCACTCTAAATAGCCCCGGATAGACGCACCAACTATCAATGGCATTTAGGCACCTCTGCAGAAACTTCGGCCGCGTGCCCAATACCACTTGGCGCACGAGGGGGACTAGAGGGCTGTGCGTTCCGCAGACCATCTAGTCCGGCAAGACCCACGGGAGACGTCGTCTTTCTCGTCGGTTAGGCTTGCAGCCAATGGACCACGACTGAGGCGACCATGAAGACGATGCCCTGCCCTCACTGCGGCGGAACCGTCGCAAAGTCAGCGAAGCAATGCCCGCATTGCGGTGGGAAGAAGGGGGCCGATGCCATTTCGTCGACAGCCTCTGCCATCAAAGCCGTCTTCGTAATCGCCATCGTGTTCCCGATCGCCTATACCTGCTCGCAGGGGTACTACGGCGACGACATGACTGCCAGCACATCGGGGACCGACTCGCCCTCTTCCGCTCAGCCGTCACCAGAGCCGCAGAAGGATCTGGCGAAGTGGCACAACAGCTCATATACCGATGAAATGAGCGGCAAGGTGGCGACAACAGCGACCGTCGAGAGCACAAACGTGCTGAATCTGTCATTCCCACACCAGGGCGCACAGCGAGCCAAACTCACCTTTCGCGACCACCCGCGTTATGGCAAAGACGTAATCCTTGCGCTCGACAGCGGCCAGTTCACCTGCGGCGTAAGGGACTGCGACGTCGTTGTTCGGTGGGGAAGCTGGGATCCGCTGACTTTGAAGGCCTCGAAGCCCAGCGACGGCTCTAGCGATACCTTGTTTTTCCGGAACTACAGCCGATTCCTGGCCAACTCTCACCGCGTAGACGAGGTCCGCATCAGACTGCCCCTCTATCAGCAGGGAGAGCAGTTCGCGCGCTTTGACCTCAGCAAGATGGCTTGGGGCAAGTAGACGCGCGCAGGAACTAGCAACAGCGCCGCACCAGCCGGATTACCGCGCGGAATGCCTGGCTGGCTAGGCTGGGCTCAGACGACGCGAGATGCGGCTTAAAAGCAGGTATCGAAAATGCCACGCCTAATCAATGGCCTATGGCGACGCGCCGCGTTCGATGCGTCTGCGTAACAACTTGCTGCTCTGTTACGCAGCTATTCCGAGGAAGCTGCGTAACGCACTGCTCGGGTGTTACGCACTTGTTACAGAGTCCGAAATTGAGGGGCTTCTGGAAGCCTGGCACGTCTGTAACATACTGATTTAATTGGTGCCGGCGGAGAGAATCGAACTCCCGACCCACGCATTACGAATGCGTTGCTCTACCAGCTGAGCTACGCCGGCCCTTGCATCAGCGGGGCGGGAGTATAAGCTAATCACAGGCTTGGTGACAGCAGTGAGGCGGCCATGCGCGACGTCTCATCACAACCCCGCCCAGGCTCCGGCCATCGCCCGCCGGCCCACACCGCGCGGACTCGCGGCATGACGCTGATCGAGCTGCTGGTGACCCTCGCGGTCGCAGCCATCATCCTCACCGTCGGCGTGCCCTCCTTCCGCGATCTCATGCAGGATATCCGGGCGACAACCGTCACCAACCGGCTAATGGCTTCCATTCAGCACACGCGCAGCGAGGCGGTACGGCGCGGCATGCCGGTCACGCTGTGCGCATCGGACGATGGCGCGACGTGCACGAACGTGGCCCCCACAGACTCCGCCGACTTCTCCCAGGGCTGGATCGTGGTCTCCGGCTACCCTGGCGACCCAGGCAGTGAACTGCTGCGCGTGCACAGCCCGGACGTCGGCGACATCGACATCCCAGAAAATCTCAGCAATGGCCACAGCCTCACCTATTCTCCGACCGGTGAGACGCGGGCTCCCGGCGGCGCGTTCATCGCAGGAAATTTGCAGATTTGCCATGACGGGCGGGATCGTCGGGTGATTATCAGCAAGACCGGCCGTCCACGCGTTGCGAAACAGGCATGCGATGACTGATGGTTCATGCTTGCGTTCGGCCTACGCATGCGGCGAGACTGCCCCTCATAGACTCAACAGAAACGCGGTGCGTCCAGCATCTAGTAGGGCGCACGTCCGTCAACCACGGATTGCCGTCCGTCGCACAACGGCTTGTTCATTCCGGAAATCGGGCGTAAGCGTCGAGGGGACATGCAAACAACAACCAAAGGATTCACGCTGATCGAGTTGCTGGTGACGCTCGCTGTCGCTGCGATCATCGCCACCATCGCGGTGCCCGGCTTCAGCGAGTTGATGCGCTCGAATCGCGCCGTGACGGATGTCAACAAGCTCGTCACGGCCCTGAATTACGCACGCTCGGAAGCCGTTCGGCGCGGCGAGCGTGTGACGCTCTGCCCCTCCTCCAACGGCAGCAGCTGTGCCGCCGGTACCGACTGGGTCGATGGCTGGATCGCCTTCAGTGACCCGGACGCATCCGGCGCACCTGCGGCCGACGGTAGCGATCTGCTGCGTGTCTGGAACGGGCTGGCGATCGGCGCGAGCTTGACCGGTCCCGCTAATCTCGGTTTCCAGGGTCAGGGCACCGCGACCGCAGCAAGCAGATTCGACTACACCATCGACGGCCAGCTGGGCCGGCTTGCCTGTATCAACGCCGTCGGGCGCACCCAGGTCCGCAAGGGAGCGGCGTCGTGCTGAAGAATGCGTATCAGTGCGGCCCCACCGCCAGACAACGTGGCGTGACGATGATTGAGGTGCTGATCGCCATCCTCGTGCTCTCCTTCGGCTTGCTCGGCATCGCCGGCATGCAGTGGAATTCGCTGCAGTTCAACCACAGTGCACTGCTGCGTTCGCAGGCTAGCAACCTAGCCTACGACATGAGTGACCGACTGCGCGCCAATCGCGCAGCCGCGCGCTCGGGCGACTTCGCCGCTCCCGATTTCAGCGACCCGAACTGCCAGGGCTTCAACCCCAGCGATGCGTCTCCAGCCAACGAGGTCCTCGGCTGGCGCTGCCAGATAGCCAACCTACTGCCCGAGGGCCAGGGCCGCGTCCTCAACAACGGCGACCGCTACACCGTCGAGCTGCGCTGGCGCGACCAGCGCGAAGCCGATGACGATGACGCTTTCGTGGTCTTCAGCACGACGACGGAGCTCTGATCGTGACGCCGCTTGAGCTAACACCGCCGCGCCCCCTTCGCAATGCCGTCCGCGGCTTCACCCTCGTCGAGCTGATGATCGCACTCACACTGGGCCTGCTGATCGTGGCCGGCGTAACCAGCCTATTCATCGGCATGCGCGCCAGCTACAGCTTCCAGGACGGCCTGTCGCGCGTACAGGAGAACGGTCGCTTCGCGATTCAGACTTTGGGTCGGGGGCTTCGCATGAGCGGCTTCACTGGCTGCACGAACAACATCGTGAACTGGCTCAATCCAGCCGGCACGGGCTATGTCACCAGCATATACGGTAATCGCGCCGTGACCGGATGGGAGGCAACCGGAACGGGGCCCGGAGACAATTACACCGTCGGCGATGCAAGCAACTGGCAAAGCTCCAGTGGTGAAGGGCTTGCTGCGGAAATCAACAATCCGTTGTCAGGCTCCGACATCGTTGTGATCAACACGACCGAGCCACTCGATGTAGTGCTGCAGGGCAATCCTGGTCCCCCGGCGAATGCGCTCACGGCAGCCGGCAACACCGGCATCCCTCAGGGCGCGATCATTGTCGCGGTAACTGCGAGTTGCTCCGGGGGTGATCTCTTCATGAAAACAAGCGACGGTAACGCGGTTTCGCTTCCGAAAGGCACCGCCGCCGGCCAGAACCCAGGCAACATCAATCCCGCCGGCGGCTTTTCTCAGGATCACGACGACAATTCACTCATCTACCAGCATCTGAGCACTGCTTACTTCGTGCGCAACAATCCTGCGACACCTCCGGAACCAGCCTTATACCGCCTGCGGCTTGATGACGCACGCCGCACAGGGACTCCGAACCCGCAGGAACTGGTCAGCGGGATCGAGAACATGCAGATTCTCTATGGCGAAGACACCGATGGTGATCGGACCGCCAACACTTACAGAGCAGCCGACAGCGTGGTGAGCTGGAATCGCGTCGTTTCCGTCAGGATGGCGCTGCTGCTGCGCAACGACAGCTTCGTGCAGACCGAGAGCGACCTGCGCGCTTTCGACGTTGCTTATACCAATGTCACCCCCGTCGAGGACGGGCGCGTCCGCCAGGTCATGACGCTCACCGTCGCGCTGCGCAACCGCCTGCCATGACGACGACCATTGCCATGATCGAAAAGCGCACTGGCCAGCGCGGCAGCACGCTCGGCGTCAGTCTCATCTTCCTGGTGCTGCTGACGCTGCTGGGGCTCACGGCCATGCAGGACACCGGCCTGCAGGAACGCATGGCCGGCAACGCGCGCGACAAGGATATGGCGCTTCAGGCGGGCGAAGCCGGGCTGCGGGATGCAGAGGCTTATCTGATGACGCCGGTTCTGCCCGCATTCAACGGCGCCACCAGCGGTCTTATCGCCTTTGACCGGGACGGCATCAAACCTTCCTATTGGGAAGACAGCAACTACGACTGGGCCAACAATTCCAGAAGTTACAGCGGCGCTGACATCGACGGGGTCGGGAATCAGCCGCGTTACGTTATCGAGGAGCTACCGCAAGCGCCCTTGCCCGGCCAGAGCCTAGCAGCGGACGAGCCTGTCGAGGACCATGGCGCCTACCGCATCACCGTGCGCGCCGAAGGCGGCACGAGCGATGCGGCCGCCGTCCTGCAGACGGTTTACCGGCGGTGAGCCGGACAACGAAAAGATCGGAGCGAGCCATGAGCGCAGGAAGCATCCTGGGGACAATCAAACGCGGGGCTCTCGGCGCAATGACGGCCGGGCTCGTCTGGTGCGGGAGCGCAGCCGCCGCCGACATTGCGAATGTGCCGCTATTTCTGACCCAGTCGGTGGAGCCCAACATCCTCTTCATCATCGACGATTCCGGGTCGATGCATCTGGAGATCGGGTCGCTGATCGAGGAAGGCACCGGAAACGATAATCGAGATAAGGAAAGGCGTGTGTTTCCCCGCCGGGAGGGCCCCGGTGGAAATACAGCATTGCACAACGCAACGCCGACCTTCGAAGACGACAACCGCTGGAACTACCGACTGCGCTCCGCCGCGCATAACCCCCTTTTCTACGATCCTGCGGTCGAGTACAGGCCATGGGTGGATTGGCAGGGCAACGAGCTTGATCCAGCGGATCCCGAAAACGTCCCCATCGATCCAGACCGCCCCAACGATGATGTCCGCGATCTCACCGAGCAGCTGAGCGAATGGACCAACTGGCACGACGACGATCAGGACGTCGACGAGGAAACACGTTCGTACTGGCCGATCACCTATTTCATCTACAACGGCGGCGATATCAACGATCGCGACAACTACACGCGTATCGAGATCCGCGGCGATGATCTGTACATCGACGGCGACGAACGCGACGACGACGAGCTGCCCAGCGGGCGCAGCATCGAGGATGAAATTCAGAACTTCGCGAACTGGTACACCTACTACCGCAATCGCAAGAACACCGCCAGGGCTGGCATCGGTCGTGCGTTCCTAGATCTGCCCGACGACATTCGCGTCGGCTTTGGCCGCATCAACTCGAGTAACCAGACCGTAGACAGTGAGGGAGGGACGGACGCGGTTATCAAGGGTGTTCGGGCCTTCGATGCAACCGCTCGCGCAGATTTCTACGACGATCTCTACGGCACGAGCTTTGGCGGCGGAACCCCGCTGCGAAGGGCGCTCAAGGGCGCCGGCGAATACTACGAGCGTAGAGATAAGCGCGGCCCCTGGAGCTCCACGCCGGGCGTATCCAGCGACCCGGATACCCAGTTGGAATGCCGGCGCAGCTACACCATGCTGATGACCGACGGCGAATGGGGCGGAGGCAGCCCCAGCGTCGGTAACGTAGATGGCGAGAACGGACCTGAGATAACGGATGGTGAACGCACCTACCAGTACACCCCACAGCCGCCATTCGAGGACGACAGCTCGGACATGCTGGCGGACGTGGCCATGGAGTACTGGAACCGCGATCTGCGTGACGATCTCCCGAACAAGGTGCCGACCAGCGAGACCAACCCGGCCTTCTGGCAGCACATGGTCACCTTCACCATCGGCTTCGGCGTCAGTGGCGATCTGGATCCGGAGACCGACCTGGAGGCACTGGCCAGCGGTGATCTAGACTGGACCGACCACCGCGTTGATGATCTCTGGCACGCGGCGATCAACGGGCGGGGCGATTACCTGAATGCGACCCGACCCGACGAGTTCACCGAGGGCGTCACGAAGGTGCTAGAGGACATCATTCTCCGGGAGCGCGGCTCCTCATCCTCGATTGCCACCAACTCGACACGGCTGGCCAACGATTCCGAGATCTACCAGGCCCGCTTCGATTCGTCGGACTGGACCGGCGAGCTGATCGCCTTCGGGCTCAACAGCGACGGCAGCGTCGGCGACGCCAAGTGGAACGCCGCCACCCAGCTGGAGGCAAAGGGGCCGGACAGCCGCAATATCATCACGAGCAAGCCTGACGGTACTGCCGTAGCGTTCGAGTATGCGCAGCTTGCAGCCGAGCAACAGACGGAGCTGGGCAGTGCCGCTGTCCTGAACTGGCTCCGCGGCCACCGCAGCGACGGTGACGGCTTCCGCAACACCGGGATACTGGGCGACATCGTCAATTCGGATCCGGCATTCTCCGGCAACGCTGACTTCGGTTTCCGGCAGTTGGGCAACGACACACAGAGCTCAAGCTACGCCACCTATCTGAGCAACCGGGATGTGTATCCGACCGTCTACGTCGGCGCCAACGACGGCATGCTGCACGCCTTCAATGCCGATACGGGCGAGGAGCGTTTCGCTTACGTCCCTGCGTCGATCTACGACCACCTCGCCGAGCTGCCCCAGACCGGTTACCAGCACCGCTACTATGTCGACGGGTCGCCCAAGGTCTTCGACGCCTACGTCGACTCGCAGTGGCGCACGATCCTTATCGGCACGACCGGGGCCGGCGGCCGCGGCATCTTCGCACTGGACGTCACCGACCCGACCACTTTCACCGCGAGCAACGTGCTCTTCGATCTCAGCGACGATGACAGTGACCTCGCGGATCTCGGGGCGACGATTCCGAAGGCGACCGTCGCGCGCCTGAACGATGGACATTTCTGGGCTATCTTCGGTAACGGCTACGGCAGTGACGACGGTAAGGCCGTGCTGTACATGCGCAATCTCACGACCGATGCGGTGGAGGTTCTCGATACCGAGACGGGCGATAGCGGCAATCCCAATGGGCTGTCGTCACCGATTCCCGTCGATGTCGACGGCGACCGCGTCGCCGATCGCATCTACGCCGGCGATCTGCAAGGCAATCTCTGGCGCTTCGACGTCGACGGCAATCAGAACCAATGGGGCTTCATCAATGCCTTCAAGCAGGGCAGCACCCCGAAGCCGCTCTTCACTGCACGCGACACCGATGACAACGTGCAGCCCATCACCGCGCGCCCCGAAGTGGGCCGCCATCCGGACGGCGGCGTAATGGTTTACTTCGGCACCGGCACCTACTTCCGCGATGGAGACAACACGGTTTCGGGAAGCGATCCTCGCCACAGTTTCTACGGCATCCGCGACCAGGATGCCCAGGTTGCCGGCCGCAGCGCCCTGCTGATGCAGGAGATCACCTTCGAAGGCACGGCAAACTTCAGCGGTGGCGGCGATGACGGAATGGGCACCAATCAGGCAAAGGTGCGCGCGGTCTCCGGATACGAAGACGCCAGCAAGACGGGCGGCTTCTACCTGGACCTGATCTCGCCCCACGGCTTCGAGGGCGAGCGCGTCGTCGCCGGCGCACAGCTGCGCTTCGGCCGCATCGTCTTCACGACATTGATTCCGTCCACGGACCCCTGCTCCTTCGGCGGCAGCTCCTGGCTGATGGAGCTCGACGCCTTCGACGGCGGCAGCTACGGCGAATCCATCTTCGATCTGAACGAGGACGACAATTTCGACGAGAGCGACTATGTCGAGGTCGACGAAAACAACGAGACAGTTATGAAGCCCGTCAGTGGCCTGGCTTCGGAAGTCGGCATCGTCAACAAGCCCTCGATCATCACGGCCGGCGAAGTCGAGTACAAGTACACCTCCGGCTCCAGCGGCGAGGTCGGCGTAGTCAAGGAGATCAGCGGCAGCGATCTTCTGGGTCGGCAATCCTGGCGCGAGCTACGGTAGGCCGTGATGGTGAACTCTGCCCGCAACCGCGGCTTCACGCTCGTCGAGATGCTGATCGTGATCTCGATCATCTCGATCCTGGCGGCCATCGCCTACCCGAGCTACCGCAGCCAGGTGCTGAAGACGCAGCGGACCGAGGCCAAGACGGCCCTGGCCGACACGGCACAGCGTCTGGAACGCTGCTACACGCAGTTCAACGTCTACAACGACACGGACGATTGCACGATCGCGAGCACGCTCAGCCCTGCGGGTACAGGATCTTTCGACACCGAGGAAGGGCACTACACCATCACTGCCACCGCCCTGGGCGCGTCGTCCTTCACGCTGCGAGCAGCGCGCAAGGACGGCGATGACTCGCGCTGCGGCAACTTCGTGCTGAATCACCTCGGGCAGCGGGGCTCGCTAGGAACGATCGGCAGCGACGCTAACGACTGCTGGTAGCGGCCGCCTTCGTCTCGCCCTGAAGGGCTGCGGCCAGGCGCGCCGCCGATGCCGGTGCCATCGCAAGGCCGTTGCGGAAGTGGCCCGTGTTCCACCACAGCCCCCGCCGCGTGGCGTCGGGGCCGACGACCGGCACGCCACCAGCGATACCCGGGCGCAGTCCGGCCCACTGACGCAGGATTTCGGCGTCGGCGAGGGCCTCACCCAGCGGCGCCGCCGCTGCCAGCAGCGCGGTGCGCGCCTGCGTCGTGATGGCGCGGTCGAAGCCGCAACGCTCCACGGTCGCGCCGAGCAGACAGAGTCCATCCGCGCGCACCACGACGTAGCCTTCCGGCAGCAGCCAGACGCCGGGCGGCAGACGTCGCCGCGGCCGCAACAGCAGCATCTGTCCGCGCACAGGTTCCACCCGCGGCGCACCGGCACAGATCTCCGGGCTCCAGGCTCCGGCCGCGACGACAACCGTGCCGGCGAGCAGTCGCTCTTCGCTGCCCTGCCCGTCCTGCGACTTCGCCCGTACGCCCTGTACCCGGTCGCCCTCCTGCAGCAATCCGGTCACCACGCACCGTGTCCGGAAGACGACCCCACGCTGTTCCAGCACCCGCAGCAAAGCCTTCAGCAGCCGCGGGTTGCGGATCTGTGTCACCCAGGGCATGCGCAGCCATTCCCGGTCGCCCTCGGCTTCATCGGCGCAGAGCAAACCCTCCGCGCGGTGCCACTCGCGCGCACGTGCCATGTCGCGCGGATCGTGCAGGCGCGCGCCGCAGAAAAGCAGCTCGGCGTCGATGCCGCTTGCGACGCGCAACTCCTCGACCAGGGCGGGATAGCGCGCGAGGCTGTCACGGCACAGTTCCCAGACGGCCTCCGGATAGCGCCATGGCCGCAGTGGCGCGAGAATGCCGGCGCCCGCCCAGGAGGACTCGCTGCCCGGCTCGCCGCGCTCGACGATGGTGACCCGCCAGCCGGCCCGCGCCAGCTCCAGCGCCGTGCACATGCCGATGACGCCGGCGCCGACGACGATGACGTCGCTCGCGGACGGACTCATTGGCGGCACAGGGCTAGAAAGGCACTCGCGGGACGCGCGAGGCGCAACTATCCGCTGCTGCGCAGCGCGGCGCTGCGCTCCTCAATGGCGCGCGCCAGATTGCGCGGCATCGAGAAGACGACATGCTCTTCGACGCCGGCTTCCTCACTGACGGTTTCGCCACCCAGCGCACGCAGACGCTCGACCACCTGCTGCACGAGCACCTCGGGCGCCGATGCGCCTGCGGTGACACCGACCACCGCGACATTGCGGAACCAGTCCTCAGAAATATCGTCCGGCCCGTCAATGAGATAGGCACAGCTGCCGCAATCAGCCGCCAATTCGCTCAGACGGTTGGAGTTGGAGCTGTTGCTGGAGCCGACAACGAGCACGAGATCGCAGCGCCCGGCCAGTTCGCGCACGGCGTCCTGGCGGTTCTGCGTGGCATAGCAGATGTCGTCCTTGCGCGGTCCGGAAATCTGCGGGAAGCGCGCGCGCAACGCATCGATGATGCGCGCGGTATCGTCCATCGACAGCGTCGTCTGCGTCACGAAGGCGAGCCGATCCGGCTTGCGGATATCGAGCTGCGCGACATCGTCGGGTTTCTCGACCAGCATGATGCGGCCGCCGAAGCTCTCGTCGAACTGACCCATGGTGCCTTCGACCTCCGGATGGCCGGCGTGACCGATGAGGATCACTTCTCTTCCCTCGCGGGCGTATCCGGTGACCTCGATATGCACCTTGGTCACCAGCGGGCAGGTAGCGTCGAAGACCGTCAGATCGCGCGCCTCGGCCGCCCGGCGCACAGCCTGGGAGACGCCGTGCGCGGAAAATATGCAGAGTGCACCGTCGGGAATCTCGTCGACCTCCTCGACGAAGACCGCGCCCTTGGCGCGCAGGTCGTCGACGACGAAGCGGTTGTGCACGACTTCGTGCCGGACGTAGATGGGCCCGCCGAAGGCGGCGAGCGCCCGCTCCACGATTTCGATGGCGCGATCGACGCCGGCACAGAAGCCGCGCGGATTGGCCAGCAGTATCTTCAAGATGTGCTCCCGGCGGCGCGCGAGCGCCGCCAGTCCAGAATGGCGTCCAAAATCATCAGACCGGCCCCGATGGTAATCGCCGTATCCGCCACATTGAAAGCCGGGAAATGCCATCCCGCCCAGTGGAAGTCGAGGAAATCGACGACGTAGCCGCGCAGCGCGCGGTCGATGGCATTGCCGATGGCCCCGGCCAGGATCAGGCAGAGCGCCACCGCCACCAGCGGCTGGTCCGAGGGATGCCGGCGCAGCCAGATCAGGATGCCCACCGACACCGCCAGCGCCAGACCGACGAAGAAGAGCTGCGGGCTGTCGCTGAACATCGAGAAGGCCACGCCGGTGTTGCGCCGATGCACGATATTGAAGACGGGAAGCACCGCGACCGATTCGTACAAGTCGAACTGACGGTGGATGAGCTGCTTGCTGATCTGGTCGAGCAGAATCAGCGCCGCCGACAGCCATAGCCAATGCGCGTTGCGGATACGCATCAGATCACCCGCCGGTGCTCGCCGGCGCCATCGACGTTGGCAACGCAGCGCCCGCACAGGCCGGGGTGCGCCGTTGTGGCACCGACGTCGGCGCGGCGATGCCAGCAGCGCTGACACTTTTCCGCTTCGCTGCGCACGACCCGCACGCCCAGCGTGCCGCCACCTTCCAGTGAGTGCGTTTGCATCTCAGGCTCTCGGCCGTCAACAACCACGACATCCGAAGTCAGCAGCCAGAAACGCAACTCCTCGCCCAGCGCGTCCATCGCCGTAATCAGGGCCGGGCTATCGGTCCAGAGCCGCAGCTCGGCGTCGAGGTCGCCCTTGATGGCGCCGGCGGTACGGGCTTCCTCGAGCTGCTTCTTGGCGGAAGCGCGAAGCGCGCGCAGCGCCACCCAATCGATGCTCGCCGCCGGCGCCTCCGGGAAGCACCACCAGCTCTGCGCGAAGACGGTGGCATCGCGACTGCCCGGCAGGGCCTCCCAGGCTTCTTCGGCGGTGAAGGAAAGAATCGGCGCGATCCAGCGCACCAGCGCTTCGCCGATGTGCCAGAGCGCGGTCTGCGCCGAGCGCCGCGCTGTCGAGTCCGCACCTGTGGTGTAGAGCCGGTCCTTGAGCACATCCAGGTAACGGCCGCCGAGGTCGACAACGCAGTAGTTGTGCAACCGCTGATAAACGCTGTGCAGCTCGCGCGCGCCATAGGCACGCCGTAGCGCGCCCTGCAAGGCCTCGGCCTCGCGCAGGGCCTCGGCATCGCCGGGCAGCATGGCTTCCGGCGCCAGCGCGTCGCGCGCAGGGTCGAAATCGTGCAGATTGCCCAGCACGAAGCGCAGCGTGTTGCGCAGGCGGCGGTAGGCGTCAGCGATGCGCTTGAGCAGATTGTCGGAGATCGCGATCTCGCCCGAGTAGTCGGCACTGGCCACCCACAGGCGCAGAATGTCCGCGCCCAGCGTCTTCATGACCTGCTGCGGCGGCACGACGTTACCAGCGGACTTGCTCATCTTCCGGCCCTGCTCGTCCACCGTGAAGCCGTGCGTCAGCACCGCCCGATAGGGCGCGCGGCCGTGCATGGCCGAGCTGGTCAGCAGCGAGGACTGGAACCAGCCGCGGTGCTGGTCGGAACCCTCCAGATAGAGATCGGCGATGGCATCGCCCGGCTGCGAGCCGGTGGCCGGCCCGGCGCAGCGATGCACCACGCCACTATCGAACCAGACATCCAGGGTGTCGGTGCTGGCCTCGTAGCGGTCCTCGTCCACGCCCCAGTCGGCCGGCTTGGAACCGAACCAGGCTTCCAGCCCGTCGCGCTCCACGGCCTCGCCCACGCGCGCGAGCAACGCCGGGGTGTCGGGGTGCAGCTGCTGGGTTTCGCGGTCGATGAACACGGCCATCGGCACGCCCCAGGTGCGCTGGCGCGAGATGCACCAATCCGGGCGGCCGGCGACCATCGACTCGATGCGCGCCTGCCCCCAGCTCGGAATCCACTGCGTCTGCCGGATGGCCGCCAGCGCGGTATCGCGCAGGCCCTGCGCCTCCATGGAGACGAACCACTGCGGCGTGGCGCGGAAGATCAGCGGCGTCTTGTGCCGCCAGCAGTGCGGATAGCTGTGCTCGAAGGGCGTGTCGTGCAGCAAGCGGCCGGATTCGCGCAGCGCCTCCACGACGATCATGTCGGCCTTGCGCACGTGCTGGCCGCCGACCAGCGGCGCGCGCTCCAGAAATACGCCGTTGCCGGCCACCGGGTTATCGGTCTCCAGGCCGTAGCGCTGCCCGACAACGAAGTCGTCGGCGCCGTGGCCCGGGGCGGTGTGTACGATGCCGGTGCCGGCTTCCAGCGTGACGTGCTCGCCGCAGATAACGGGCACTTCGCGCTCGGCGAAGGGGTGCCGGGCCTTCAGGCCCTCCAGCGTGCCGCCGGCCGTGGTCGCGACCACTTCGGCGCTGGTGCCGGCGCGCGCGGCGACATCGTCCACCAGCTCGGCGGCGACGATGACGGGAGCGCCTTCGCCCACCTCGACCCAGGCATAGGCCAGCTCGGGGTGCACGCAGAGCGCCTGATTGGCGGGCAGCGTCCAGGGGGTCGTCGTCCAGATGACGAAGTCGACGGCCTCCGGCGCGGCGACGCCGAAGACCTCGGCCACGGCCGCCGGATCGGCGGCGGCAAAGCGCACGTCGATGGCCGTGGAGGTCTTGTCGGCGTACTCGACCTCGGCCTCGGCCAGGGAGGAGCCGCAATCCAGGCACCAGTGCACCGGCTTGAAGCCGCGCACGACATGGCCGCGCGCCACGATGTCCGCCAGTGCGCGCAGCTGCTCGGCCTCAAAGGCCGGGTGCATGGTCAGATAGGGATTGTCCCAGTCGGCGAGCACGCCCAGGCGCTCGAAGTCCGCGCGCTGACGCGCGACCTGCTCGGCGGCGTACTCGCGGCACTTGGCCCGGAAGCCGGCCGCGTCCAGCTTGTCGCCGACCTTGCCGTGCTTCTTCTCGACCTGCAGCTCGATGGGCAGGCCGTGACAATCCCACCCGGGTACAAAGGCGGCCTTACGACCGTCGAGCCGCTCGGACTTGACGATGATGTCCTTGAGGATCTTGTTGACGGCGTGGCCGATGTGGATATCGCCGTTGGCATAGGGCGGGCCGTCGACCAGCAGGAAGTCCGGGCGCCCGGCCGTATCGGCCTGGATGCGCTCGTAGAGCTTCTCGGCCTGCCAACGCTGCAGGCGTTCCGGCTCGCGCTGGGCGAGCTTGGCCTGCATCGCGAAGTCGGTCTGCGGCAGGTTGAGGGTGTGCTTGTAGTCGGGAGCTTCGCTCACGCTGAGAGTCCGAAGTACGCGCGCGCCTCGCTCACATCGGCGCGGATCTGCGCGGAAAGCGCATCGACCGAGTCGAAGCACTGCTCCGCGCGGATGAATTGATGGAAGTTGACCGTTAATTGTCGCCCATAGAGCGCGCCCGTGTCTGCCAGGGCGTGGGCTTCGAGTACCGGCCGCCCGCCGTCGACCGTGGGCCGCGTACCAAAGTTCGCCACGCCCGGCCACTCCCGGCCGTCGCAGCGCATCTGCACGGCGTAGACCCCGTGCCGCAACGCCAAGCGATCGCGGAAGCTCATATTGGCAGTAGCTGCTCCCAGATCGCGCCCGAGCTGACGCCCGCTGCGCACCACGCCGCTAAGGCTGTAGGCACGACCGAGCAGCAGTTCGGCGGTGGCGAGATCGCCCTCGCCCAGCGCGGTACGCAGCCTTGTGGAGCTGACGCGCTCGCCGCTGGCATGAACATCGCCCACCGTATCCACCGCGAAGCCGTGCGCCCTCCCGGCCGCTTCCAGCATCGCGACATCGCCGGCGCGCTTGGCGCCAAAGCGGAAATCGGCGCCCACCACCACCGCAGCCACACCGAGCTGCCCAATCAATACCTGATCGATGTAATCCTCCGCAGGAAAGCGTGCGAAGCGGCCGTCGAAACGAAGACAGGACCAGCGCGCTACGCCGAAGTCGGCCAGCGTCCGCGCTGTGTCGCGCAGCGGCTGCACGGCCGGCGGCGCATTGGCGGGATCGAACCAGGCTGCGGCACTCGGACGAAAACTTTGCACGCACATGGGCTGCCCGGTGGCCTCGGCTTGAGCCTTCAGCCGATCGAGCAGCGCCTGATGCCCGAGATGCACGCCATCGAAGTTGCCGATGGCGAGCACGCAGCCACGGTGCTCGGCGCGCAGATTGTGAAGGCCGCGAATGATCTCCATCTAGCAGTTCAGTAGATGCGTGCGGTAATGGCGAAGCTCGTTGATGGAATCGCGGATATCGTCCATGGCGCGATGCGAGGAGCCCTTCTTGACGCCGGCCGCCACCTGCGGCGCCCAGCGGCCTGCCAGCTCCTTGAGGGTGGAGACATCGATGTGCCGGTAGTGGAAATGGGCCTCAAGCTGAGGCATCAGCCGCGCCATGAAGCGTCGGTCCTGACAGATGCTGTTGCCGCACATCGGCGAGGCCCGCTCCGGGACCCAGCGCCGCAGGAAATCCAGGGTCTGCGCCTCAGCGTCTGCCTCGCTCAGCATCGAGGCACGCACGCGCTCGACCAGGCCCGAAATGTTGTGCTGGCGGGTATTCCAGGCGTCCATGCCATCGAGAACGGCCTCCTCCTGGTGGATCGCCAGCTCGGGGCCCTCCGCCACAATGTTGAGATCGCTGTCTGTGACGATGGTCGCGATCTCGATGATGCGGTCGTGCATCGTATCCAGCCCGCTCATTTCAAGATCGATCCAGATCAGTCGGCTTGCATCGGGCTGCGGCGTCATCGAGGGCCTGCGGGCAAAGGAAGGCGCAAAGCCTAGCAAAAGCGCCGCAGGCAGCGGCGCCGGTGGCCAACCGCGCCGACTCTCCGTACAGCCGACAATATCTGGCTTGCGGCCGTCGGTTTGCTAGGCTGAGGGCATGCAGGAAACCATCGCCATCGTCTTCGATTTCGACGATACCCTGGCCCCGGACACCACCTCGGGCTTTCTGGACTGGATCGGCATCGGCGACGTGGAGGCCTTCTGGGCCGACGAAGTCGCCCCGCTGGTGCGCGACGGCTGGGACCCGGTGCCGGCCTATATGTACGCCATGGTCGAGGCCGGGCGCACCGGCCGCTGCCGTCCGATCACGCGCCAGGCCCTGGCCGAGTGGGGGGCTCTAGCGCCGCTGCATACCGGCGTGCCCGGGCTATTCGAGCGGCTGCGCACGGCCGTGCACGCCGAGAACCCACGCGTGGCGCTGGAGTTCTACGTCATCTCCAGCGGTATCGGCGATGTGCTGCGCGCCACTTCCATCGCCGGCGATTTCACGGCCATCTGGAGCTCCGAGTTCCATTTCGGCGCCGACGGCGCGGCCTGCTTCCCGCGCCGCGTCGTCAGCTTTACCGACAAGACGCGCTATCTCTTCCACGTGCAGAAGGGCCTGATCGGCCCCGAGGCCGATGCCAACCCCTTTGCCGTCAACCGCCGCGTGGCCCCCGACAAGCTGCGTGTGCCGCTGTCGCACATGATCTTCGTCGGCGACGGCTACACCGACATTCCCTGCTTCTCGCTGCTGGAGCAGCAGGGCGGCACCCCCATCGCCGTCTACGATCCGCAGCGGCGCGACAAGTGGCGGCGCGCCTTCGACTTCGTGCGCGAGGGACGCGTGCGCACCCTGCATTCCGCGAACTACGACCCCGGTTCCGATCTCAGCAACAGCCTCGACATGGCGGTCAGCGCCATTGCGGGCGATCTGCGTCAGCACGCCGGCTGAGGCAGCCATTTCTTCAAGGAGGCCGATATGACCGAACTCAGCGAAAAGACCTGCAAGCCCTGCGAGGGCGGCGTCGATCCGCTTTCCCGCGAGGAGGCCGAGAAGATGCGCGGCCAGCTCGCCGGCAACTGGCAGCTGGCTGACGACGGCAAATCCATCAGCGCCGAATTCCGCTTCAAGGAGTTCTACCGCACGATGGCCTTCATCAACGCCGTGGCCTGGGTGGCGAACCAGCAGGATCATCATCCCGACATCGCCTTCGGCTACAACTACGCCAATATCACCTTCAGCACGCACGCCATCGGCGGGCTGTCGGAGAACGACTTCATCTGCGCTGCGCGCATCGACGCGCTGATGGCCGGCTGAACCGCTCTGAGCAGCGGCACCGCCGGCCTGCTGCGTTATTGAACGGTCCCCAGAGCGCGTGGCGACGGGCCGAAAAACGGCTCCCCGTTTCTACGCGCCCGCCGGTACTGGATAACGATCTCCGCAACCACGAGGTTCGGCACCCAGCACATCCACAGCGCGATCATGTAGTTCTCGTGCCATGGCAGGCCGGCATAGTCCATGCCGATGATCATGACGCGAAGCGTCGTGCCCGACAGCGTCTGACTGAAACTGCGAATCATCCATTCGCCGTGATGCGAGAAATCGCCCTGAATCAGGCGTAACAGCCCCATGGCTGTGAAGCAGAAGGTTGTGGTAGCGACTCCGACGATCGCCACAACCGCCGCCATGCCTGGCTCCGCCGGCAACACAATGGCAAAGATACCCCCAGCCAAGGAACCGATGAGTGCGGCCGCCATGTAGACGACGCCTATCGACTGGTGCACGCGGAACCATCGCCGGCGTATGGCGGGCACGAACTGGAAGGCACCGATAGCCAACGCCGTGCCCATGCCAGCGGCGTGGAAATAGAGCAGCGTCGGATGGTCCTTGAACTTGGGCAGCTGCTCGGCAACGAAATCGTTGAAGGAGGTCATGTTCAGCATCTCGTAGACGCTGTTCAACGCCCCGACGCCTTCCGGTCCCATGAAGAGATAGCGCAAGGCGTACATGCCGATGAAGTAGGACGGAACCGCGAGCGCCGCCCATACAGCCCAAACGAGCCAGCGCGGGAACGCGGCCGGGACATCCGCGCGCCGCTCGGTTCCGGACGATTCGGCACCGAACACCTCAGTTGATTCGACGTAAGACATGACGTGACCTCCTCCTGATTTTGGATCCTCGTCACTTCGCGGGGCGTCCGTGAAGCGCTCAGATAGTGGTCATCGTGGCGCGCCCGGGCCGCCTATTAATTGCTTGCACGCGACAATTTTTTGCTTTTAGATGACAGGATGCTGATTCGCGCCACCGTCCTGTCCGGCTATCGCAACCTCGTCACGAATCTCGGGGGTACCCCCGAAGCGTTGCTGAAGGCATTCCATCTGGATCAGACCAACACGGAATCGGTGACCGCCTTCGTCCCCTACACGACGGTCGTGCGCCTCTTCGAGCGGACCGCAGCCGAGCTACAGTGCCCTACCCTCGGCCTCCAGCTCACGGGCTATCAGAGCCTCGACAAGCTCGGGCCGCTGGCGCTGCTGGCAATGCGTTCTGAATCGGTGCGTGCAGCCGCCATAACCGTCACGTCGCACCTGCATACCTACAGTCCCGCCATTCTGATGGACCTCGTTCGGCGCGACGCGCAAACCTCGACGCTGCACTACAACTTGACCTTCCGCGCCGGGGACGCGCCCGTGCGCCCGCAGATGACCGAGTTCTCGCTGGCCTTTGCGGTCAACGGCTTCCGCCTCTTCGCGGGCCGGCAGTTCCAGCCGGAGGCCGTGCTGTTTCGGCACCACTCGACTGCCGACCCCAGCGACTACATCCACGCTTTCGGCGTGCGCGCCCGGTTCGGGCAGGAAGCCAATGCCCTGGTCATCGACAATCGCTGGCTCGACCGCCCCCTTGATCTGGCGGATGAGCACCTGAAGCTCGCCATCGAGGAATACCTAGCACCGCTGATTGGTCAGGATGCCCTCGAAGTGCACACGCAGGTCGAGCACCTGATCGCGCGCCTGCTACCGACAGGGCAGTGCGATCTGGAACGCATCGCGACCCAGCTGGCTATGCATCCCCGCACCCTGCAGCGACAGCTCAAGCGCTCCGGCCACCGGTTCCACACCCTCGTAGAACGTTGCCGCAAGGCTCGTGCCCGAGAACTCCTCGCCGACCCGAGGATTCCCCTCGCCCAGGTCGCGGCCTTGCTCGGCTATCAGGAGCAGAGCACGCTGACGCACGCCTGTCGCCGATGGTTTGACCAGAAACCGTTGCAGTTCCGCCGCGGCGTCGCGGCGGGCGGCGAGAAGGGAAATAACTGAGCGCCATCGCAGCGGCGGCTTCCTTGCCCCTGGCAGGCAGAACCGTGATGCCCGCATAGCGGTAGCCGCGACTTCCCGCGTCGGGAAGAGGTTGGCACCGAGCCCGAAACGTCAGAGCGGCGGCGCCGGCGGCCCTGCGAAAGCGAAGAGCAATCGCACCGCGCCGTAAAGCGCGAGCACCGAGGCCGTCATGATGCGCGCCGCCGGCCCCGGAAAGCGGAAAGCCCGGGCCAGCAGCAGGTAATGCGCCACCGCGGCCAGGAGCCAGCCAGCCCATGGCACCCACAGCAGTGCGGCGCACAGCGCCACGGCAGCAAACAGGCGCCACCACTGCGGTTCGCGATACTCGGCCCGCCCATAGAACCAGAGCACCCACGCCCAGGCGGCTACGGCCGCGAGCCCCAGCAGGCCGTCCAGGATCATCCGTCGTTGTCGCCCTCCAGCGCCCGCCGCCCGGCGAAGGCATGCGCCAGCGTGCCGCGGTCCTGGTATTCCAGCTCGCCGCCCATGGGCAGACCATGCGCCAGGCGCGTAATGGGAACGCCGGCGGCGCGCGCCATCTCGCCCAGGTAATAGGCCGTGGTCTCGCCCTCGACGGTGGGATTGGTGGCCAGGATCATCTCCTTGACCCAGTTGGCGCGCAGCAGGTCGGCCAGCTGGTCGAGTCCGAGTTCGTCGGGGCCGGTGCCTTCCAGCGGTGACAAGCGCCCCATCAGCACGAAGTAGCGACCGCGGTAATCGGTGTGCTGCTCAATGGCCAGCAGGTCGGCAGGCGACTCCACCACGCAGAGCTGACCGGCGGCGCTGCGCGCCTCGCTGCAGTAGCGACAGGCCTTCTCGTCGCGGTACATGCGGCAGGTCTCGCAGCGACTCAGCTCGCTCATCGCGCGCTGCAGGCTTTCGGCGAGAAAGCTTGCACCCTCGCGATCGCGATCCAGCATGTGCAGCGCCATACGCTGCGCCGACTTGGCGCCGACGCCGGGCAGGCGCTTCAGCGCCTCGATCAGGCGTGACAGCGGGGCGGGAAACTCGGCCACAGTCGGAAGATCAGCTCGGCATCTCGAAACCGGGCGGCAGCTGCATGCCGCCGGTGACACCGGACATCTTCTCCTGCACGGCGGATTCGACCTTCTCGGCGGCGTGGTTGATGGCCGCAGCTACCAGATCCTCGAGAAATTCCTTGTCCTCTTCCAGCACGGAGGGGTCGATCTCCACCCGCTTGGCCTTGTACTTGCCGGTCATCGTGACCTTGACGAGCCCGGCCCCGGACTCGCCGATGACCTCCATGTTCGCGACTTCTTCCTGAGCCTGGCGCATCTGTTCCTGCATCTTCTGCGCCTGCTGCATCATCTGGCCGAGTGCACCTTTCATGACGATTCCTCTGCTGCGGCGCGTTCGCGCCGCGATGGTGGGGAGACTGCTGCCGCCGGAGAACCGGCGCTAGTGCAACAGACGGATATCCTCGCGCGGCAGTTCCGCGCCCAGGCGCGCGTTCAGCGCGCGGAAGACCGGCGATGCCTCCAGCCGCTCGCCGGCTGCATCCAGCGCCCGCGCGCGCTCCGCGCGCAGGATGCGCGTCGGTGTCCAGTCACCGAGCTGACGCACGCAGTCGATGCGCACGGCCTTGCCGAAGGCCTCGCGCAGGCGGGCGAGACGCTCGTCGCGCAACAGGTGCTGCATGTCCTCGGCGAGCTGCAGTACCAGCTCATCGTCGTCCTCGAAACCCACCACGCAGTTGCGCGCCAGCTCGCGCGCATAGGCTTCCAGCGTCGCCGCCTCGATGCGCTCGTGCCAGGCGCGTGCCGCCGCCGAGGGTGCGTCGTCCAGGTCGGCAGGCGATGGGGTCGCTAACGCTTCGGGCGCGGCCTCAATGGGTGCGGACTCGGTGGTCGATGCGGCACTCGCTGCCGGCGCTGCCGTGGTGGGTGCGGCTGCGGGCTCGCTGCTCTGCCCGGTCGCGCCGCCCTCCGGGGCGCCCTCGACCGCGCCGGCGCGGAAGCACCACATGCGCAGCAGAGCCATCTCGAAGCCGATACGCGCCGACGGCGCCCAGGCCAGATCGCGGCGCGCGTGCACAGCCATGTCGTAGAAGACCTGCACATCGGCCGTTGCCAGCTTCGGCGCCAATGCCGTCGCCTCCTGGCCGCGCGCGCCTTCGGCTGCCGATTGACCGAAGGCCTGCGTGAAGGCCACTGCCTGCAGCAGGCTGGCGAGGTCATCGAGCAGCGCGCCGTGGTCGACGGCCATCTCGGCGAGTTCCTGAAGGGCGGCGCGCAGCGCCGCGCCGTCGCCGGCGGCGATGGCCTGCAGGCTCTGCACCAGCGCCTTCTGGCCGCCCAGGCCGAGCATCTCGCCGATGGCCTGGCCTTCCAGCTTGCCGCCGCCGGCGTGAGCGACGGCCTGATCCAGCAGCGACAGCGCGTCGCGCATGGAGCCGTCCGCGGCTTCGGCGAGCAGGGCCACGGCATCGGGCTCGGATTCGCGGCCCTCGGCTTCCAGCACCTTGTCGAGCAACGACACGACAGTGGCCTCCGGCAGCGCGCGCAGATGCAGCTGCAGGCAGCGCGACAGCACCGTCACCGGCAGCTTCTGAGGGTCGGTGGTCGCCAGCACGAACTTGACGTGATCCGGCGGCTCTTCAAGGGTTTTGAGCAGGGCATTGAAGGAATGCCCCGACAGCATGTGAACCTCGTCGATGAGGTAAATCTTATAGCGGCCGCGCACCGGCGCGTACTGGACGTTGTCCAGCATGGCGCGCGTGTCCTCGACCTTGGTGCGGCTGGCCGCGTCGATCTCCAGCAGGTCGACGAAGCGGCCTTCATCGATCTCGCGGCAGGCGCCGCACTCGCCGCAGGGATTGCTGCCGACGCCGGTCTCGCAGTTCAGCGCCTTGGCGAGAATGCGCGCCAGCGTGGTCTTGCCGACGCCGCGCGTGCCGCTGAGCAGCAGCGCCGGGTGCAGGCTGTCGCCGTCCAGCGCGTTGCGCAGCGCGCGCACAACGCTGGGCTGCCCCAGGACCTCGTCGAAGCTGCGCGGGCGGTAGCGCCGCGCCAGGGCCATGTAGCTCATGGGGTTCGGGCCTCTGGGTGAGGGATAGGGGATAGGAAGGCGGCGGACGAAGGCGCCGCTTGGGTAGCGGCTGCAGCGCCACCTCGCACCGCCCTCTCCCCACCGCGCGCTAAGCGCGCGGTTCTCCCCTCTCCCGCCGGGCGGGAGAGGGGATGTGGGCGGCGGCCTTTGGCCGCCGGCTCATTTTTAGGGTGGCGGCCTACGCCAGCGATCCCGGCACACGACGTCACCGCTACCGTTGCTCCCTTCCGGGCCTGGCGGAGTTCACGGTTTGTCGTTGCGGGGGCCAACGCAGGCCACCATGGACTCGGTTGCGTCATCAGGCCTCGGCATCCATCCGGTTGCGCGGACGCGCCGCATGCACGAAGCCGTGACCGCGCTCGACGAGATAAGCCAGCCACTTGACCATCATCGCGTTGCGCCGCCACTGCGCGTCGAGAAATTGTAGCGCTTCCGGGTCGGCGCCGTCGGCGGCGCGCCAGGGCGGACGGGTGCTGCATTGCAGCGCCTCAGCCACGCGCGCGTCGCGGTAAGCCTTGATATGCAGATCCGGCGTGCAGGCGCCGTCGAGCTCATAGGTCAGCCGAAAGCAGGAGGTGTAGCGATCGCGCGCGATGGTCGACAGATACAGCGGCGGTTCGCCCGCGACTTCCGAAACGGCCGAAACGAAGGGCAGCTCCAGCTCGGGCACGAGCTGCTGGGCCAGCTGAAAGCCGCGCTCGTAGAGCACGTGTAGCGCACCCAGTCGGGTCGATGGGGTCACGAGACGATCAGTCATGGCAGGACTATAAGATATCGACACCCTTGTACGCCGCAGTCAATGATGCATATCCATCAGCAACCCACCACACCCTTTGACGACCAGAAGCCGGGCACCGCCGGCCTGCGCAAGAAAGTCGCCGCAATCGCGCAGCCGCACTATCTGGAAAACTTCGTCGAGGCCGTCTTCCGCAATGTTCCCGAGCTGACGGGCGGGCGGCTCGTCATCGGCGGCGACGGGCGCTACCACAACGATGTCGCCATTCAGACCATCGTTGCGATGGCGCTGGCGCACGGCGTACAGCACATCCTGATCGCGCGCCAAGGCTGGCTGTCGACACCGGCAGCCTCGCACCTGATCCGCGCGCGCGGCGCCGACGGCGGTTTCGTGCTGACGGCCAGCCACAATCCCGCCGGCCCCGAGGGCGATTTCGGCATCAAGTTCAACATCCGTGGTGGCGGCCAGGCGCCTTCATCCCTTACCGACGCGATCTATGAGACCAGCCGCACGCTGGACAGCTACCGCATCGCCGACATCGCGCCGGTGGCCATCGACGAAGTCGGCGCACGCGAGCTGGAGGATGGCGCGCGGATCGATGTGGTCGACGGCGTCGCCGACTACGCCGCCCTGATGCAGCAGCTCTTCGATTTCGACGCCATCCGCGACTGGCTGAGCCAGGGCCATCGCATCATCTTCGACGCCATGCACGCCGTCACCGGCCCCTACGCCCGGCGCATCCTGGTCGAGCAGCTGGGGGCCCCGGAAGCGGCCGTGCGCAATGCCGAGCCCCTGACCGACTTCGGCGGCGGCCACCCGGACCCGAACCTGATCTACGCCGCCGATCTGGTTGACGAGATGATGGGCGATGCGCCCGCCGATCTGGCAGCGGCCAGCGACGGCGACGGCGACCGCAACATGATCCTCGGGCCGGGCCTCTTCCTTTCGCCCGGTGATTCTCTGGCCATGCTGGCCGCCCATCTGGACCGCCTGCCCGGCTATCAGGACGGGCTGGCGGGCGTGGCGCGCTCCATGCCCACCAGCCGCGCGCTGGACACCGTGGCCGCAGCGCGCGGCATCGACTGCTACGAGACCCCGACGGGCTGGAAGTACTTCTGCAACCTGCTCGACGCCGGCCGGCTGACGCTCTGCGGCGAGGAGAGCTTCGGCACCTCCTCCTCGCACGTCCGCGAGAAGGACGGGCTGTGGGCGGTGCTGGCCTGGATGAACATCCTCGCGGTCACCGACCAAACCCTGCCCGAACTGGCGCGGGCGCACTGGGCGCGCTACGGCCGCCACTACTATCAGCGCCACGACTACGAGGATCTTGACGCGGAAATCGCCGAACGCGTCATCAGCGAGCTGCGCGGGCGCCTGGAGTCGCTACCCGGCCAATCCTTCGAGGGACTGGAGGTTACCGCCGCCGACGACTTCGCCTATACCGACCCCATCGACGGCAGCCGCGCCGAGGCGCAGGGCCTGCGCGTGGTCTTCGGCGATGAAGCGCGCGTGGTGCTGCGCCTGTCCGGAACCGGCACTGGCGCGGCCACACTGCGGCTCTATCTGGAGCGCTTCGTGCCGCCCGGCAGCGAAATGCCCGACGCGCTCGAACAGCTGCTGCCGGTGGCAGAGGCAGTGACCCGGCTGCGCGCCATCAGCGGACGGAAACGCCCGGACGTTGTGACTTGAGGTTCTCGGACGGACAAGCGGCTATCCGCCCGCCGCGTCTATTCCTCGTCCCGCTGCACGCCGGCACGCGCCAGTGCGTCCTCGGCGAGTTCGTCGACGCGCACGTTGACCGCGCGCACGGTGTCGTAGACGGTGCCGGCGACCTGGTCGTGGAAGCCGCGCGCGTGGCGCACGAGGCCCTCGACGGCGGCGATGCGTTCGAGCTGCTCGAAGGGCAGCGCGGCCACGCGCTGGTGCACGTCCTCGACCGTGTTCGCGCCCTCTTCCACCGCCTGGTGCACGATGTCCTTGAGCGTGTAGATCCGGTTCATCGCTGCCTTCCGTCGCCGATATGTGCCGGGCAGTCTCACCCGCGCGACGGGACTTGGCAAGTCGTCAGGGTGCTGGAGCGGGCGCTTGCGTCGGCGGTTCGGCCGGGGCCTCAGCTTCCTCGATGTGGTTGCCGCCGTCAGCCGTGAAGAAGGCAGCGCCAAAGGATTCGCCGTCGTTGTCTGGCTCCAGCACTGTATCGACGTAGTACCACTCGCCCTGACAGCGGTTGCGATCAACGTCGAGCACCATGTAGCCGCGCTGCGCAAGATCGATGTACTTCATGTGCGGATTGTTGATGCGCAGGGCCTCGCTGATGCCGTCCAGGGGCTCCAGACCCGGCGAAGTCACCGAGGTACAGACCATTTCCACTGCCAGCGATCCCTCGCCGTTGACCGGGTTGTACGCCGTGATGTTGTTCGGATCGGGCGTCAGATCCATCGCCCAGGAGGTATGGATATCGCCGGTCAGCACGACCACATTGTCGATAGCGTTGCCCGCAATGCCGTCGAAGATCGCGCTGCGCGCCGCCGGATAGCCGTCCCATTGATCGGCGCTCAGATAAAGGCTGCTGGCAGAGACCGTGGGAAGCTGGTCAACGACCTGACCCAGGATCGCACGCAGCGGGCCGTCCTCCGGCGTCGATTCCAGCAGGCCAAGAATATCCCCCGTATTGGGAAGCTGGCAGGTGGCCTGCGGCAAACCCAGCACCTGCAGCTGGCCGAGCATGATCTGCTGGCCGACGAGCTTCCAACGCGCCGTGCTCGCCTTGAGCCGGTCGAGGAACCAGTCGCGCTGCTCAGCACCGAGCAGCGAATAATCGTCGTCGAAGGGGGCAGCGCAGCCCGCGTAGAGGCCGATATCTTCCTGATCGTTCGCCGAGTTGCTGCCCGCCGGGGATCCGGAGCCCGTGATGACATTGGGGCGACGCGCGATATCGCGGTCGTAGAGGCGGGTGTCGAGCATCACCAGTTCGACAAGATCACCGAAGGCGAAACGCCGCCAGATGCGCTCCTGCGCTGCGACACGCGCCGGGTCGCGCAGGTCCTCGCAGCTCTCCGGCGCGATGTAGTCGGCGAGTTCGTCACGAATGGGCATCCACTCGCGATAAGCCTGGATGGCCCAGGCCTTGCGCTGCACCCAGCAGCCCTCGCCTGCCTCCACTTCGGTCTGTTCGGTGTGGTTCTTGGCGTTGTCGCGCCAGGAGTTGTCGGTGCTTTCGTGGTCGTCCCAGACTGCGATCATCGGATGCTGGCGATGCAGCTCGGCGAGATCGGGATCGCGGCGGTACTGCGCGTAGCGCATGCGGTAGTCGGGCAGCGTCAGGATCTCAGTGCCCGGCTCGTAAGGCCGCACGTCGCCGTAGCTGCCTGTGCCGTATTCGTAGATGTAGTCGCCCAGATGCAGCACGCAGTCGATGTCGGCGCGCCGCGCAAGCAGGCGATAGGCGTTGAAGAACCCATGGCCGAGGCTGGAGCAGGAGACGACGCCAAGGCGCAGCCGTTCCGGAGAGCCCACGGGCGCGGTGCGCGTGCGCCCGATCGGCGAGGTCGCGCTGCCCGCGAAGAAGCGGTAGTAGTAAGTTGTGCCCGGCTCCAGCCCGTCAACGTCCAGCTTGACGGTATGGTCGCGCGCCGCGCGAGCCAGCGCCTGTTGCGTGCGAACGACCTGCCCCATCGCAGGATCGCGAGCGATCAGAAGCGTAACCGCCACGTCATCCGAAGCCTCGCTTGTGACTCGAGTCCAGAAGATGACGCGGTCGCTAAGCGGATCGCCGCTGGCGACACCGTGCCGGAACTCCGGCCCGCTGCCCTCGGGCGCTCCGTCGCTGCCACTACAGGCGGCCAGCCCGCCCGCAGCAAGGGCGCCGGGCACACCGTAACCGGTGCGGCGCAGGAAGTTGCGGCGCGAGAGACGGCCCGGCTTGGGGCGACGGGGTGCGGACATCGACAATCCTCCGGCTTGGCAGGCGGCGGAGTATCGAGCGCGCGGATGACAGTTACGTGACGGGCCGTCAGAAACTCTGGCGGCGCAGCTTCTTCTCCTGCATCGCGACGCTGGCGATCTCCTCCACTGACATATTGGCCGAGTTCACAAAGGGGATTCCAGCCTTCTTGTAGAGCCCTTCGGCCTGGCGCAACTCGTAGGCGCACTGCTGCACGCTGGCATAGGGGCTGTTGGGGCGGCGCTCGCCGCGCACCTGCGCCAGCCGCTCGGGATCGGAGGTCAGGCCGAAGAGCTTGGCCTCGAAGGCACGCAGCGGTTGCGGTATGCGCTGCGCCTCCAGATCCTCCTCGATGAGGGGATAGTTGGTGGCGTAGAGGCCGTGCTGCATGGCCAGGTAGAGACTCGTGGGCGTCTTGCCGCAGCGCGAAGGCGCGATGATGATGAGATCGGCCTGTTCCAGCTTGCGGGTGGAGATGCCGTCGTCGTGCTCCAGCGCGAAATTGATGGCATCCATGCGCATGCGATAGCGCGCCGCATCGGAAAGGCCGTGCGCGCGGCCGGCCGCGTGCGTAGACTTCGCGTCCAGCGCTTTTTCCAGTGCCGGAATGAAGGTATCGAAGAGATCGAAGAAAAGCGCGTTCGCGCGCCGTAAAATAGCGCGCACTTCCTCGGTGACGGTTGTCGAGAATATGACGGGCAGGCGCTCGTTCTGACCGGCAACGTGATCGATGTAATCCACAGTGGCCTCTGCCTTCTCAATGCTGTTCACGAAGGGCAAGGTCTGTCGGCGGAACTGGAATTGATCGAACTGCGTCAGCAGGCCGTTGCCGAGTGTCTCGGCCGTGATGCCAGTGCGATCGGAAACGAAAAAGACGTGCAGGGTGGACATTGAGGCTTTGACCTTGCGCGGGAAATCATGGAACGGCGCGGCCGCGGGCCGCCGCCGCGCACTATAGCGGGGATAGCTGGATGAACACCCAAGCAACGGGCGAAGCAACGGTAGTCTGGTTCGAAAACCTGGGCATGAACGACGTCGATCGCGTGGGCGGCAAGAACGCCTCCCTCGGCGAAATGACCCAGCATCTCGCCGCCGCGGGCGTCAACGTGCCGGGCGGCTTCGCGACCACCGCAGCCGCCTACCGCGAGTTTCTCGCGCACGAGGGCCTGGCCGATCGCATCAACACGCAGCTTTCGGCGCTAGACATCAATGACGTCACCGAGCTTGCGCGCGTCGGCAAGGCCATCCGCGAGGAGGTGATCGCCGCGCCCTTCCCCGCCAACCTCGAAGCCGAGATCCGCAGCAGCTACGAGAAGATGATGGAAGCCGCCGGCGCGCCCATCACCGTCGCCGTGCGCTCCTCGGCCACCGCCGAGGACCTGCCCGACGCATCATTCGCTGGCCAGCAGGAAACCTTCCTCAACATCAATGGCATAGACAACGTTCTTCTAGCCATCAAGGAAGTGTTCGCCAGCCTCTTCAACGACCGCGCCATCTCCTATCGCGTGCATCACGGCTTCGCGCACGAAGAGGTGGCGCTGTCGGCCGGCGTGCAGCGCATGGTGCGCTCCGACGCTGGAGCATCGGGCGTCATGTTCACCATGGACACCGAGTCGGGCTTTCGAGACGCGGTCTTCATTACGGCCAGCTACGGCCTCGGCGAGGCCGTCGTGCAGGGTGCGGTCAACCCGGACGAGTTCTACGTCTACAAGCCTGGCCTGAAGGCCAAGCGCCCGGCCGTACTGCGGCGCGGACTCGGCACCAAGGCCAAGAAGATGATTTACGCCGAGTCGCGCGACGTCGGCAAGACCGTCGAATTCGTCGACGTGCCGGAATCCGAACGCCAGCGCTTCTGCCTGAGCGACGCCGACGCCGAGCAGCTGGCGCGCTTCGCGGTCATCATCGAGGAGCACTACGGGCGCCCCATGGATATCGAATGGGGCAAGGACGGCTTCGACGGCGGCCTCTACATCCTGCAGGCGCGCCCCGAGACCGTGCAGTCGCGCGCCTCCACCAATGTCCTGCGTCGCTACAAGCTGAAGGACAAGGGCAAGGTCGTGGCCACCGGCCGCGCCATCGGCCAGAAGATCGGCGCCGGCAAGGTCAAGATTCTTGATCGCATCGAGCAGATGGACAAGGTCAACAAGGGCGACGTGCTGGTCACGGACATGACCGACCCGGACTGGGAGCCGGTCATGAAGCGCGCCTCCGCCATCGTGACCAACCGCGGCGGCCGCACCTGCCATGCCGCGATCATCGCGCGCGAGCTGGGCATTCCGGCAGTGGTCGGCTGCGGCGACGCCACCAAGGTGTTGCGCAACATCACCGAGGCCACCGTCAGCTGCGCCGAGGGCGACACCGGCAACATCTACGAGGGCCACGTCGACTTCGCGGTGGACGAGATCCCGCTCGACGACATGCCGGACCTGCCCGTCAAGATCATGATGAACGTCGGCAACCCCGACCAGGCTTTCGACTTCTCGGCGCTGCCGCACAAGGGCGTCGGGCTGGCGCGGCTCGAGTTCATCATCAACAAGCAGATCGGCATCCATCCGCAGGCGCTGCTCGCCTACGACGAGCAGCCCGATGACATCAAGCGCCAGATCGCCCCCATCATCGCCGCCTACGAGGATCCGGTCGAATACTTCGTGCAGCGTCTGGCCGAGGGCGTCGCCACCATCGCCGCCGCCTTCGCTCCGGAGCCGGTGATCGTGCGCATGTCGGACTTCAAGACCAACGAGTACGCCAATCTCATCGGCGGCCAGCAGTACGAGCCGCACGAGGAGAACCCGATGCTCGGCTTCCGCGGTGCGTCGCGCTACATCTCGGATGTATTCCGCCCCTGCTTCGATCTCGAATGCCGTGCCATGCGCTACGTGCGCGACGAGATGGGTCTGGACAACGTCCAGCTGATGATCCCCTTCGTGCGCACGCTGGACGAGGCCGAGGCCGTCACGCGCATCCTCGCCGAGAACGGCTTGGAGCGCGGCAAGAACGGCCTCAAGGTCATCATGATGTGCGAGCTGCCCTCCAACGCCGTGCTCGCGGACGAGTTCCTCAAGTACTTCGACGGCTTCTCGATCGGCTCCAACGACATGACCCAGTTGACGCTGGGCCTGGACCGCGACTCGGGACTGATCGCGCATCTCTTCGACGAGCGCAACGAGGCCGTCAAGCGCATGCTGAGCATGGCCATCACCGCCTGCCGCGAGCAGGGCAAGTACGTCGGCATCTGCGGCCAGGGCCCCTCTGACTACCCGGAGCTGTCGCGCTGGCTGCTCGACCAGGGCATCGAGTCGATGTCGCTCAACCCGGATACCGTGGTCGAGACTTGGCTCTTCCTGGCCGGCAAGTCGCACTAGGTGGCGGTAACCACAGATTTCGCTGATTGCCGCGAATTTAATTCATCAATGTGAAGCAACCTACTGTTTTTGCGTGCTTCCTATCCGGTGAATCGGCGAACCACGGCGCAGCTTTCTGCGCCATCCGCGTGATCTGCGGTTACCCCTGATGGTGCGCACGGCCATGCAGCCGCGAGAGGATGATCTGCGACGCGGGGCGCTTTTCGCCGTGGCTGCGGCGGCCTCCTTCGCCGTCGTGGGCGCGTGCATCAAGGGCGCAAGCCTCAGCATGCCGAACGAGGTCGTGGTTTTCTTCCGCAACGCCGTGGCGCTGGTGGCGCTTCTGCCCTGGATCCTGCGCGTTCGCCTGCGCGGCCTGGTGACGCACCATTTGCGCGACCACATGCTGCGGGCGGGCTTCGGCCTGGCCGCCATGTACTGCTTCTTCTACGCGCTGCAGCACCTTCAGTTGGCGGAAGCGGTGCTGCTGAACTACAGCACGCCCTTGTTCATCCCCTTCATTGCCTGGCTCTGGATCCGCGAGACGCCGGCGCCGATCATCATCCCGGTGACGCTGCTGGGCTTTGTCGGCATCGCGCTCATCATCAATCCGGGGGGCGAGAATCTGCTGCGCTGGCCGGCACTCATCGGGGCGATATCGGGCCTGCTCGCTGCCACGGCGATGGTTTCCATCCGGCGCATCTCGCGCGTGGAGACAACCCCGCGCATCGTCTTCTACTTCAGCCTGTTGAGCACGATGATCTCCGCCGTGCCCATGCTCTGGGCCTGGCAGACACCGACACCGGTGGTGCTGGCGATGATGGTGACCGCCGGGCTGATGGCGCTGCTCGGACAACTCTGCCTGACGCAGGCCTACTCGCTGGCGCCGGCGGCGCGCGTCGGCACGATTACCTATGTCTCGGTGATCTTCGCTGCCGGCATCGGCTGGCTGATCTGGGACGAGACCCCCACGACCCTCGCCGCGCTGGGTGCCGTGCTCGTCATCACCGCCTGCATCCTGGCCAGCTGGCAGCGCAAGCCGCGAGCCGCCACCTGAGCGCCTTCCGCACCGCCTATTCCGGCGGCGGCGCCAGCTCGTCGATGCGCAGCTCCGGGTGGGACTCGCACAGCCCTGCCAGAAGCTCGCGGTAGGCCGTGGCCGCGTCGCTGGCCGGGCCGCGCACCCCGAGTTCGATATGGCGCTCGCCCGGCTTGCTCCCGCGCGTCGGCAGGCTCGACAGGCGGATGGCGGAATGCGCCGCCAGCAGGGACTCCATCAGATGCAGGAGGTCGCTTTCGCCGGCAGTACCCACGACCCGCAGGCGGTACTCGCGCGCCGGTTCGGCGTTGTGCAACGGCGTCAGCCGCTGATCGATCACCCACTCCAGCATCGGCCAAGCCATTTCCGGAAAGCCGGGAACGAAATAGTACGTGCCGAGCGAGAAGCCCGGCACGTCGTTCACCGGGTTCGGGATCAGCTCGGCACCCTCAGGGAACTCGACCATGCGCAGGCGCTCAGGCGTGGCCGCGGCGTCGCCGAACTTGGCGCGCAGCAGTGCCTCGCCTTCGTCATGGCGGCGTAGCGCGCAGCCGGCGGCCAGCGCGGCAGCCTGGCGGGTGACGTCGTCCGGTGTCGCACCGATGCCGCCACAGCAGAGCACGACGTCACCGTCCGCGGTCGCGCGCTGCAACACCTGCGCGATGGCGGCCTCCTCGTCGCCGACGATGTGCGCCCAGGCAAGATCGATGCCGCGCGCGGCGAGCAGCCGCACGATTTCCGGCAGGTGGCGGTCCTGGCGCTTGCCGGAAAGGATTTCGTCGCCGACGATCAGCAGGCCGACACGCTGCTTGGCACTCACCGCGGACTTATTCGGCGGTCCAGCCGAACTTCTCCACCGTCTCGAAGATGTCGTCCTCGCTGACCATGCCGACGACACGGCCGCCCTGCTCGATGGTCAGACGCGAGAAGTGTTTCTCGGAGAGGATATTGGCGGCTTCGCGCACGGTGGTCTCGATCGGGACCGAAACCAGCGGCCGCGTGGCGATCTCGGCGACGCGCGTCGACGCCGGATTGCGACTGCCGTTGACGATCTTGGTGATGATGTCGCGCTTGGTGAGGATGCCCCACTGCCCGTCGCTGTCCGGCTCGACGACCAGTGCGTTGACGCTGTTGTCGGCCATGACGTGCATCGCGGCCTCGACGGTCTCCTCGTCGCGCACGGTAATCAGCGAACGCGTCATGAGGTCGGCGACGGCCGTCGGCACCTTGCCGGTGGCGACCATCTCCTCCATGGGCTCGAGCAGGCGGCGGATCTCCCGCTGGCGGCGCTCCTTGGCGAGCAGGTCCTGCTGCTGCTGGCGCTTGGCCTCCAGATCGACGCCGCCGCTCATGCGCTCGATGAGCGCATCGGCGAACTCGCTGGTCTTGACCTCGGTGGCGCCCGGAATCTGGCGCGCGAAATCGTAGGTGACCACACCGTCGGTGATGACCTCGGGATAGGCCAGCGTGATGAGGTCGGCAGCCTCCTGCCAGCCAAGGTACTCCAGCATCATGACGCCGGAGAACAGCAGCGAGCCGGGGTTGACCTTGTCCAGACCGGCGTACTTGGGCGCGGTGCCGTGCGTGGCCTCGAAGACCGCGACGTGATCGGACATGTTGGCGCCCGGGGCAATGCCGACACCACCGACTTCGGCCGCCACGGCGTCGGACAGATAGTCGCCGTTGAGATTCATCGTCGCCAGCACGTCGAATTCCTCGGGCCGCAGCAGCATCATCTGGAACATGATGTCGGCGATGCGGTCCTTGACCACAATCTTGCCTTCGGGCTGCTTGCCCTTGTACTCGTTGTAGAGTTCTTCCTCGGTGATGGTGACGTCACCGAACTCCTCGCGCGCAACTTCGTAGCCCCAGTTTCGGAAGGCGCCCTCGGTGAACTTCATGATGTTGCCCTTGTGCACCAGGGTCACCGATTCGCGGCCGTGGTCGATCGCGTACTGGATGGCCTTGCGCACCAGGCGCTTGCTGCCGAACTCGGAGATGGGCTTGATGCCCAGACCGGCGTTGTCGAAGAAGTTCGCGTCCAGCTCCTCGCGCAGGAACTTGGCCAGCTTGGCGTTCTCGTCGCTGCCGGCCTTGAACTCGATGCCGCAGTAAACGTCCTCGGTGTTCTCACGGAAGATCACGACATCGACCTTGCCCGGGTGCTTCAGCGGGCTGGGCACGCCGGCGTAGTGCCGCACCGGCCGCACGCAGGCATAGAGATCGAGATCCTGGCGCAGCGCGACGTTGAGACTGCGGAAGCCGCCACCGACCGGCGTGGTCAGGGGCCCCTTGATCGAGACGGTCAGGTCCTGGAAGGCCTCCAGCGATTCCTGCGGGAAGTAGTCGCCGTCGTAGATGCCTGCCGCCTTCTCGCCGAGGAAAATCTCGCACCAGTGGATCTTGCGCTTGCCACCGTAGGCCTTCTCCACCGCCGCGTCCCAGATGCGCAGGCAGGCCCGCGTGATGTCCGGGCCGATGCCGTCGCCCTCGACGTAACCGAGGATGGGCTGATCCGGGACGACGAGATTATCGTTCTCGACGCGGATCTTCTCGCCCGATTCGGGCACTTTGATGTGACGCGGCATGCAAATCTCCTTGTGCTTGTGGGGCGGCGGGGTACTGGCTTGCAACCGCCTGCTTCTCCATTCGAGTTTAGCATCGTGCCCCCGCGAATCACGGGCCCGGGCGATGCTAGTTGTCGGTCTTTGCCGCTTCGCGAAGCATGCGTTCCAGTTCGCCCTGCTCGTAGAGGTCGAGCGTGATGTCGCAGCCGCCGACCAGCTCGCCCTTGACGTAGAGCTGCGGAAAGGTCGGCCAGTTCGCGTAACCCGGCAGGGCGCGATAGATGTCTTCGTTCTCGTAGATATTGACGAAGGCGAAGGGCACACCGCAGGCCTTCAACGCCTGCACGGCGCGCGCCGAAAAGCCGCATTGCGGGAAATCGGGCGAGCCCTTCATGTAAAGGATCACCGGATTATCAGTGACCTGTTTGCGGATACGTTCAATGGCGTCCATGGCGTTCCTTCCTCGCGTGGCGCAGGGCGACCAAGTATAGGGATGGCAAGATGGCCCTGTCGTGAAGATCATCCCCCCAGATTTCGGACTTGCAGCTGCCGGAAGCTAAGGGTTTACACTGTGGGCGGCTTTCGCGGCGCCGCCATACAGGGAGCCAGACACTCCCGAGTCGCGACACGTTCCATCGTTTTTATCTCGAACAAGGAGATCCCATGGCACTGACACTGCCCGACCTGCCCTACGCACGCGACGCGCTGGAGCCGCACATGTCGGCCGAAACGCTCGACTACCACCACGGCAAGCACCACAAGACCTACGTGGACACTGCCAACAACCTGATCAGCGGCACCGAGTACGAGCAGATGCCGCTCGAGGAGATCATCACCAAATCCTCGGGCAAGCTCTTCAATCAGACCGCGCAGATCTGGAACCACAGCTTCTTCTGGCAGTGCCTGACGCCCAACCAGACGCAGCCCGGAAAGAAGCTCACCGATGCCCTCGTCAAGGAGTTCGGTGGTGTCGAGGACTTCAAGAAGAAGTTCGCCGAGACCGCCATCGGTACCTTCGGTTCGGGATGGGCATGGCTGGTCAAGAAGCCCGACGGCTCGCTGGCAATCACCTCGACCTCCAACGCCGGCACGCCGCTGACCGACGGAGATCGACCGTTGCTGACCTGCGATGTGTGGGAGCACGCCTACTACATCGACTATCGCAACGCGCGACCGAAGTACCTCGAGGCCTTCTGGTCGATCGTCAACTGGGAGTTCGTCGAGCAGAACCTCGGCTGAAGCCGCAGCGCTCGATATTCCCCGCACCCCGAGCAGGCCGCGCATGACGCGGCCTGCTTTTCTGGGAAATCCTCCATGTCCCCGCCTCATCACTTTCTTCGGCTCTCCGACCTTCCGACGGAGACGCTGAGCCGTCTCATTGACCGCGCCATTGCCCTCAAGAACCGGCGCGACCCGCAGCACCGCCCACTGCTCGGCAAGGTACTGGCGATGGTCTTCGCCAAGAGTTCGACGCGCACACGCGTCAGCTTCGAAACGGCCATGGCCCAGCTCGGTGGCCACGCTCTCTTCCTGTCGCCGCGCGACACTCAGCTTGGTCGCGGCGAACCCGTGGAAGACACCACGCGCGTGCTTTCGTCCATGTGCGATGCGGTGATGGTGCGTAATGACTCGCAGGCACAGCAGGCGGCCATGGCGGCTGTTTCGACGGTACCGATCATCAACGGCCTTTCCGAGGCCTGCCACCCCTGCCAGCTGCTCGCCGACATCCAGACCGTCGTCGAGGCGCGCGGCAGCATCGAGGGCGCACGCGTGGCCTGGATCGGCGACGGCAACAACGTCTGCCATTCCTGGCTGGAAGCCGCGTCGCTCTTCGGCTTCGAACTCCGCGTCGCGACACCCGAAGGCTTCGAGCCAGATCCCGACTGGGTCGCGGCAGCCGGCGAACAGGCCCGGCTTCTGCGCGATCCGGCCGAAGCCTCCGAAGGTGCTGATGTCGTCGTCACCGACGTCTGGGCCAGCATGGGCCAGGAAGAGGAGCACGCCCGGCGCTGCGAAGCCTTCGCGGGCTATCGCGTCGACGAGGCGCTGATGACGCGCGCCACCAGCGAGGCCATCTTCCTGCACTGCCTGCCGGCGCACCGCGGCGAGGAGGTCGATGCTGCGGTGATCGACGGTCCGCGCAGTCGCGTCTGGCAGGAGGCGGAGAACCGCCTGCACGCGCAGAAGGCGCTGCTCGAGGCCCTGCTCGCACCGGCCGGAACCCCCGGCGCGGTTACACTTGTTAACTGACCGGGCCCCGCCCACAACCGAGGTTTCGCTGCCCATGTCCGAGATTCCGCTGCCCGACGATATCGAAGCATTGGTCGAACGCGCCATCGCCGAGGATCTGGGCGACGGCGACCGCACGGCCCAGCTCGTGCCGGACAAGACCACGCAGGCCAGCTTCGTAGCGCGCGAGCCCTTCGTACTCTGCGGCACAGCCTGGGCCGAGGCCGTCTGTCGGCAAATCGATCCGGCCATCGAACTCGAATGGCGCTTCGCCGACGGCGCGAGCGTCAAGTCCGGCGACACCATATGCCGACTTTCCGGTCCGGCTCGCGGCATGCTGAGCGCCGAGCGCACTGCCCTGAACTTCCTGCAGACGCTGTCCGGCACAGCCACCGTCGTGCGCCGCTTCGTCGAGCGCGTGCGCGGCACCGACGCCAGGATCGTGGATACGCGCAAGACCATTCCCGGCCTGCGCAGCGCGCAGAAGTACGCCGTGCGCTGCGGCGGCGGCACCAATCACCGCGCCGGCCTCTATGACGCCATCCTGATCAAGGAGAACCACATCGCCGCGGCCGGCGGCATCGAGGACGCCATCGCCGCGGCGCGCGCCCTCAATGCCGGCGTGCCGGTAATGTGCGAGGCCGAGAGTCTCAACGAAGTCCAGGCCGCGCTGGATGGTGCCGTGGATCTGCTGCTCTGCGACGACTTCCCCACCCACCTGCTGACCAAGGCCGTGGCGATGACGCGCGAGTACCGCCGCTTCAATCGCGCACAGACAATCATCGAAGCCTCCGGCGGCATCAGCATCAACAATGTCCGCGACATCGCCGACACCGGCGTCGACCGCATATCCATCGGCGGACTGACGAAGAATCTGCAGGCCGTGGACATCTCCATGCGGGTCGACGACGCCAGCGCAAGCGACTCGCCCGGGCCGGTCCACTCCCTCAGCGTGAAGATGCGCTAGGCCGGACCAATGCCGCTCCGGCGCGCGCCCATCCCGGTCCAGCGCAGCCTCGCCGGCGTCCTGCTGCTCGCGCTATCGCTGGCAGCGCAGGCTGAGCGACGGCACGAGAGCATCACGCTCGAGCTGGAGGACGGCCCCACAATCACCGCCGAGTTACGGATCCCCGCCGCGGGCGACGACCCCTACCCGGCCGTGATGCTCTTCGGCGGCCTGCGCAGCGCCGGTGAGGTGCTCGACCTGCTCCCCGAAGGCAAACACCCCCTCGCCCTGGCCAGCTTCGACTACCCCTTCGAGCCGCCGCGCGACCTGGATTTTCCAGGCGCACTCCAGCATCTGCCGGCTGCGAGACGCGCCATCTTCGACACGCTGGAAGGCATCGGCCAACTGCATGCCGCGCTGGCCGCGCATCCCGAGATCGACGCCGAGCGCATCACCATCGTCGGCGCCAGCCTCGGAGCGCCCTTCGCCGTCATCGCGGCCGCCGAGCACGACATCCCCGGCCTGGTCGCCGTTCAGGGCTACGGCAAGCTGGCAACGGTGATCAGCCACCAGTTCCGCATCCGCTGGGAGCCGGAATGGGGGCGTGCCGGCGCGCTGGCCGCGCAGATTCTCGGGCACGGTATTGCGCTATGGGCGCGACTGCCGGAGCCGGAGACGCACGCCCGCGAGCTGACTAGCGGACAGCACGCACTCCTGATCACGGCGGAGGCAGACAGGATCATCCCGGAGACGGCCTCAGAAGCACTCTGGGAAGCCATGCAGGCCTCCGAGGCCAAGGTCGCGCTCCAGGCGCTGCCGGGCGGGCACCTGCGTTCGGGAGCGGATGGGCTCATCCGTCGCATATACCAGGAGGCCATCGCCTGGAAGCTGCACGCTGGGCTGCTCTAGCCAGCCGGCGCGTCCAGGAAATCGCGCAGCAGCCCGGCGAGCAACTCCCCCCGCTCAAGCGGCAGGCCGTGGCGCGCGCCGGGCACCATCTCGAAACGCGCGTGCGGCAGCGCCTCGGCGAATGACCTCACGTCCGCCACCGGAAAATAATCGTTCTCGGAGGCTATCACCAGCGCCGGAGCGCTGATCTCGCCCAGCCGCTCGCGCACGGACCAGCGCGTCAGCGCCAGCAGGCTGGCCATGTAGACGCACCGACTATTGGCGGCCGAGCGCTCCTCGACCAGCGCGCGCAGGCCGCTTTGCCCGGCGTCCGGGAAATTGCGGCGCGCCATCAGCGCCCCCAGTCGCCGTGGCCCCAAGGTCGCGATCATCAGCAGGCGCAGCGCGACCTCGCCGAGTTCGCGCGGACGCTGCGGCCGGAAACCCGGCACGCTATTGGCGATGACCAGCCGGCTGACGCGTTCCGGCGCCAGCAGCGCCAGGCTCATCGCCACCGCCCCGCCCATGCTGTGGCCGACCACAGGCGCGGCTGCGATGCCTTCAGCCTCCATCAGCGCACGGATATCGCGCGCCATCTGCCAGGGGGTGTACGGCCCAGGGCTGCGAGGGCTGGCGCCGTGACCGCGCAGATCCGGCGCGATCACGTGATAGTGGCTCGCCAGCTGCGGCACGACCTCGCGCCAGTCCCGGTGATCGGCGCCAAGGCCATGCAATAACAGCAGCGGCGGACCTTCACCCTGTCGCTGAGCGAAGAGCGTCAGCGGTGCGCTCATCGCGCCATGGGCATCAGCGCCTCCGGCGTCCAGGCCGAGCGCAACACGCAATCACAGAGGGCGTAACGCCCGCGCGGGTCCGCAGGCCACAACGCCAGCGCCGGCACCGGGTGGGCCGCCTGCAGGCGCGCGCGCGCCTGAGCACCGATCCAGTCGCGCAGCCCCACGGAATCGGCCAGCGCGAGGACCCGGCCTGAGAAGAAACGCAGGCTGCCAAACAGGGAGGGAATCTCGTGCGGCGGATAACCCACGCGATAGCTGTCGGCTTCCAATCCGGCGAGTTCGGCGGCGCGCCCGGTGGCCATCTCCAAACTGCCGAGGCCATCGATCAGGCCGCGCTCCAGGGCCTGCTCGCCGCTCCAGACACGCCCCTGCGCGATGGCCTCGACCGCTTCCGTGGGCATGTCGCGGCCTTCGGCCACGCCTTTGATAAAGCTGTCATAGGCGTGCTCGACACCGCTCTGCAATACGCGTTGCATGTTGTCGTCGAGAGGACGATCCGGTCGCAGCGCGCCGGCAATCGGCGTAGTGCCGACGCCGTCGGTTGTGATACCGAGCTTGTCGAGCCCGTCGCTGGCGCTCAGCCACAGGCCAAACACGCCGATGGAGCCGGTAATCGTTGCGTCGTAGGCCAGGATGGTGTCGGCATCCATGGCGATCCAGTAGCCGCCGCTGGCAGCCTGCGAGGCCATCGAGGCCACCACCGGCTTGTCCTCCGCCTGCAGCTGGGTCACCGCGCGCCGGATGCGTTCCGAGGCGAGCACGCTGCCGCCGGGGGTATCGATGCGCAGCACCACCGCGCGCACCTTATCGTCGCGCCGCGCTGCGTCGAGCTTGCGGGCGATGGCGTCGCCGCCGGCGGTACCCGGCTCACCCTGGCCGTCGACGATCATGCCCTGCACGGTCACCACCCGGATCTCGGGCTTGTCGGGATCCACTGACGCTGCTTCGGTGGCGCGCATATATGAGCGGTAGTGAATCTGGCGGAAGCTACCGTGACCCTCTTCCTCCATGCCCACGGTTTCGCCCATGCGCTCGCGGAACTCGGTGAGGGTTTCGAGACGATCCACCACGCCGGCATCCTTGAGAACACTGGCGATATCGCCGTCGGAAGCCTCCAGGCGGTCGGGCAGCTCGCCGAGCAGAGCCGGAATGGCTTCTCCGGCAGATTCGCGCACGCGACTGACGCGCTTAAGCCAGCCCTGCCACAAGGAATCCAGCCACAGTTGGTTGGCACGGCGTGCCTGCTCGCTCATGTCCTGCCGAATGAAGGGTTCGACCGCGGACTTGAACTGACCAACCCGGAATACCTCGACATCCACGCCGAGCTTGTCGAAGAGCCCCACGAAGTAGTTCGGATAGACCGAGAAGCCCTCGATCCAGGCGCCACCGAAGGGGTCAAGGCTGATCTCGTCCGCCTGCGCGGCCAGCGCGTACTGCGGCTGGGTCAGCATGCTCGCCCACACGTGCAGCGGCTTGCCCGATTCGCGAAAACGCGCCGCGGCCTCGGCAATCTCATCCACTGCGGCAATGCCGGCGCTGCTCAGCTCGTCGAGCTTGAGCACGGCGAGCGCGATGCGCTCGTCCTCACGCGCGCGATCGAGAGCCTCCACGACGTCGCGCACGGCGGTCTGTCGGGGCGGCTCGCCGGCGAACTGCTCCAGCGCACGCTGCATGGGGTCTGCGTCAACAGATTCGACCAATGCGCCGCTTGGCGCGATCACCAGCGCGGTGTTGTCCTCGACATTCACCGAGGGCCCACCGCTGTAGATCATCCAGCCGATAAACAAGCCGAGGGCCAGACTCAGCAGGAAGAAGAGGCGGTAGATAAAGCTGAAGATGCTCGCCACGCGCGCAGCGAGGCGGCCGAACAGACCAGATTCGCGCGATGAAGACGTCACAGTCGGGGCTTCCTTGAGGCTCGGCCGCGCCCGCAGCCGGCGGCACGCGGCGTGATTGATGGTGCCTATGTACCCGTTAGTCTAGTCGAGATTGGTCTTTTGCCCCTGAACTATCTAAGCTTCGGGCGCTCAGGACAGCATCAGCTGCCCACCCAATCTATTTCGTTTCATCCATCAAGTAGGGAGTTACCTCATGAGTGTACTCGTTGGCCGCCAGGCACCCGATTTCACCGCCGCTGCCGTGCTCGGCGACGGCACCATCACCGACAGCTTCAAGCTTTCTGAGCTGCGCGGCAAGTACGCCGTGCTCTTCTTCTGGCCGCTCGACTTCACCTTCGTCTGCCCCTCCGAGATCATCGCGCACGACAATCGCCGCAGCGCCTTCGAGGAACGCGACGTGCAGCTCGTGGGCGTGTCCATCGACAGCCAGTTCACGCACTTCGCCTGGCGCAACACGCCGGTCGACAAGGGCGGCATCGGCGAGGTCGGTTTCCCGATGGTCGCCGACGTGCAGCATGAGATCTGCCGCGCCTATGGCATCGAGCATCCGCAGGACGGCGTGGCTTTCCGTGCCTCCTTCCTGATCGACAAGGAAGGCCTCGTGCGCCACCAGACCGTCAACGACCTGCCGCTGGGCCGCAATGTCGACGACATGATCCGTGTCATCGACGCGCTGCAGTTCCACGAAAAGCACGGCGAGGTCTGCCCGGCCGGCTGGCAGAAGGGCCAGGAAGGCATGAAGGCCGACGCCGACGGCGTTGCCGACTACCTGGCCAAGAACGCCTCCTCGCTGTAAGGCCTAGAAGCAGCTCCGCGTTACCCGCGAGCGAAGGGCCCGGGGAGTTGGCTTTCGCCCTCCCCGGGCCTTTTACGTTCCGCCACCATTTTCAGCAAGGCGACTCATCACATGAGCGACATCCAACACCTTCCCCTCATCATTCTGGGATCGGGACCGGCCGGCTACACGGCCGCGGTCTACGCATCCCGCGCCAATCTCTCTCCCAGCCTCATCACGGGCCTGGAAGTCGGCGGCCAGCTAACGACGACCACCGACGTGGACAACTGGCCGGGCGACGTCGAAGGCCTGCAGGGCCCCGACCTGATGGAGCGCATGCGCCAGCACGCCGAGCGCTTCGGCACCAACATGATCTACGACCACATCAACAAGGTAGAGCTCAGCCAGCGCCCCTTCACCCTGACCGGCGATGTCGGCAGCTACAGCTGCGACGCGCTGATCATTTCCACCGGCGCGTCGGCGATGTACCTCGGCCTGGATTCGGAAGAAGCCTTCAAGGGCAAGGGCGTTTCGGCCTGCGCGACCTGCGACGGCTTCTTCTACAAGAACGCCGAAGTCGCCGTCATTGGCGGTGGCAACACGGCCGTCGAGGAAGCGTTGTACCTCTCCAACATCGCCAACAAGGTCTACCTGGTGCACCGTCGTGACCAGCTGCGAGGCGAGAAGATCCTGCACGACAAGCTCTTCGCCAAGGAGGCCGAAGGCAAGGTCGAGATCGTCTGGAACCACACGCTGGACGAGGTGCTCGGTAATGAGCAGGGCGTAACCGGTGCCCGGCTCAAGAGCACGCAGGACGACAGCCATCGCGAGCTGGAGGTCAGCGGCGTCTTCATCGCCATCGGCCACAAACCGAACACCGACCTCTTCGAAGGCCAGCTCGACATGGCCGGCGGCTACATCAAGGTCCAGTCCGGTACCGAAGGCAATGCCACGGCGACCAGCGTGCCGGGTGTCTTCGCCTCCGGCGACGTCATGGATCATGTCTACCGCCAGGCCGTCACTTCGGCCGGCACCGGCTGCATGGCCGCGCTGGATGCCGAGCGCTATCTTGACCGGCTAGACTGAGTAAATGGGGCGGGCTCCGGCCCGCCCCGCACAGCCGAACCCGGGGTTCACTCGTGGCGCTGACGCTCTACTGCAGCCTGACTTCTCCCTATGCCCGCCGCGTGCGCCTGGCGACACGATTGCTGGGAATGAGCGGAGAGATCCACGAGGAAGTGGTCGACCCCTTCAGCAGCCCCACCGAGCTGCTGGCCAGCAATCCACTGTCGAAGATCCCGGTGCTGCGCGACGAAGACGGCTTCGTACTACCCGATAGCCACCTGATCCTGAGCTACCTGCTGGAGCAGCAGGGGCGCGCCATGCCGGCAGCGCGCGGCGATTGGGCGGAAGCGCGCGGATTGGCTATCGTAGAGGGGCTCATCGACGCCAGCACCTCCATCGTGATGGAGAACCGCCGCCCCGAGAGCATCCGCTACCCGGCGCACATCGATCGCCAGACCGAGGCCATCACGCGCTGCCTGCAGGCGCTGGCCAAGCCCCCTGCCCCGGACGACTTCGACACAGCGGCGCCGGTTCCGCTGAGCCTGGCCACCGCTCTGGCCTACATGGATTTCCGCCTGCCCTGGCCGCAGTGGCGCGGGCAACAGCCGCAACTGGCGGAATGGCTCGACGCGCTCACCGGGCACGTCGCGATGCGGGACACCCGACCGCCTGACAACGCCTAAGCGCTCGACAATACGGCGGCGCAATCAGAGCTTGTCGCGCGCCCGCTCCAGGCGCTCGCGCGCGGCGTCGACGCTCTCCACGCAGCCCTCAAAATTGCGCGTGGCCATCTGGGTCTGCGCGTTATTGACGTGCATGCCGCCCTTCACCACGTCCTCGTCGAATTTCATCCGACCATTGTCGACGCTGTGCAGGAACATGTACTCGCTGTTGATCTCCTGGACGCCCTGTTGGCAGCGCTCCTCCGCGCTGGCACAGGCTGCGACCAGGGTAAGCGCCAACAGCAGCACCACGGATCGGTAGATCCATCGCGGCATCTTCGTCTCCTCCCCTTTATAGCCCACCATTAGCATCATACGCCGCGCAGAGCGCGCCACAAGGGCGCGTCTCACGCAGATCGATCAGTCTGGGGGATCTTACGGGCGGGGAAGTATCAGAGTTCCCTGACGCTGCTAGGCAGCCGGCCGACACCACGGAGGGCGCGGCCGGAGTGGCCCGTCTTACTTGCGCACGCGCTCCTTGATGCGCGCGGCCTTGCCGCGCAGCTCACGCAGATAGTAGAGCTTGGAGCGGGCCACATCACCGTGGCGCTTGACCGTGATTTCGGCCAGCTGCGGGCTGTAGGTCTGGAAGACGCGCTCGACACCCTCGCCGTGCGAGATCTTGCGCACAGTAAAGGCCGAGTTCAGTCCGCGGTTGCGCTTGGCGATAACGACGCCCTCGAAGGCCTGCAAGCGCTCGCGCTCGCCTTCCTTGACCTTGACCTTGACCTCGACGGTATCGCCGGCACGGAAGGACGGGACTTCGCGCTGCATCTGCTCGGCTTCGAGCTGCTCAATGATGTTGCTCATGCTTTTTCTTTCCTGACTCGTTCCTGCTGCTGCGCGATGAACTCGCCAAGCAGCGCCTTGGATTCCTCGGACAGAGAGATTGATTCCAGTATGTCCGGCCGCTTCAACCAGGTGTTGCCCAGCGCCTGCTGATAACGCCAGCGCGCAATGCGCGCGTGATCGCCCGACAGCAGGACTTCCGGCACCGACTGCTCGCGCCAGCTTTTGGGGCGCGTATAGTGCGGGTAATCGAGCAAATCTTCAACAAAAGATTCATCTCGCGCCGAATCGGCGTGACCGAGAACCTCCGGAAGCAGACGTGCGATGCCGTCGATCACACTCATCGCTGCCAGCTCGCCGCCCGACATCACGAAATCGCCCAGGCTGAGTTCGCAATCAACGGCAGCCTGAATGCGCTCGTCGAGGCCTTCGTAGCGACCACAAACCAGCGTCAGCGACGGCAGCCCGGCCATGGCCTGCAGCCAGCTCTGGTCGAGTCGTTCCCCCTGCGGACTCATGGCGACGACGCGCGTATCCGGCAGCGCGGCGCGCGAAGCCTCTATCGCAGCAACCACCGGCGGCGCCTGCATCACCATTCCAGGTCCGCCGCCAAAGGGACGGTCGTCGACGCTGCGGTGACGGTTGTCGGCGAAGTCGCGAGGGTTGCGCGCGCTCAGTTGCAGAGCACCCTTCTCGCGAGCGATGCGGGGGACGCCGTAGCCGAGCCCCTGCTCGACCATCTCGGGGAACAGGGTGATGACCTCGACCTGCACGGTCGCCCTATTCCTCGGTTTCGAGTTCCCAGTCGACCTCGATACGACGGGCGGGGATATCGACCTTCTTGACGATGGGCCCCTGCACGAAGGGGAGCAGATGCTCTCGCGAACCGGCCTTGACAACGAGCACATCCTGCGCGCCGGTCTCCAGCAGCCGATCGACCTGGCCGAGGATGGTTTCCTCGGTCGTGACGACCTGCATGCCGAGCAAATCAGCCCAGTAGTATTCGCCCTCTCCGGGCTCGGGCAGCGCGCTGCGCTCGATCTGCACCTCTTCGCCGACGAGTTCCTCGGCGATCTCGCGATCCTCAATTCCACGCAGCTGCACAATGAAGCCGCGGCCGCTGGCCTTGTGCTCGAGCCGAGGTAGTTCGACACCGCGGATAAGCCAAGGCCCGTAGCTGAAGATATTCTCGGCGGGGCGCGTGAAGGACTGCACACGCACCCAGCCGCGAACACCGTGCACGCCGGTGATGCGGCCGAGGGTAACCCAGCGATCAGTTATGGGCTTGCCAAATCCGTCCAATGTCAGCTCCGCCGGTGCGGCAACCTTCACGCGGCTGCCGACTCCGCCGCCACGCTGTCGGACGCCTTGCGTGCCAGCGAGACGACGCGCTCCGAGACCTGAGCGCCCTTGACGCGCCAAGCCTCAAGCTTCTCCTTGTCGAGCACGACTTCCTTGTCGCCGCCGGTTGCCGACGGGTTGAAGAAGCCGAGTCGCTCGATGAAACGACCGTCGCGCCGGTTGCGGCTGTCCGTTGCCACGATGTGGTAGAAGGGACGCTTCTTGGTGCCGGCGCGCGAAAGACGGATCTTGACCATTGAGTAAATTCTTTGCTGTGAGGGATGCTGCTCGATCCGCTATTGTAGTGCTTTTGCGCGAAAATTAAACCCCTCACCGCGCCTTCGCTGACGCGGGCGTCGCCGAATGCCGCCTGTCGGATTCGGTATCAGCGCTTCTTCTTGCGCTTGTTGCGGCTCTTGCTCTTGTTCTTGCCGCCATGGCCACCCGGACCGGCAGGGAGCTGCATCCCCGGCATACCGCCGCCGCCCATGCCTCCTCCACCCATGCCGCCGCCCTGCAGCCCTTGCAGCATGCGCGCCATGCCCCCGCCGGCAGCCTTCTTCATCATCTGACGCGACTGCTCGAACTGCTTGAGCAGCCGGTTGACGTCCTGCACCTGCGTGCCGCTGCCGGCCGCAATGCGTCGACGATGCGAGGCGCGGATCCGGTCGGGGTAGCGGCGCTCGCCGGGCGTCATCGAGTTGATGATGGCGACGGAGCGCCCGATGTCCTTCTCGGGATTCTGTTGCGCGAGCTTGGCCTGCATCTGCGCCCCGCCCGGCATCTTCTCGAGCAGGCTGGCGATGCCGCCCATCTGCTGCATCTGCTGCATCTGCTCGCGGAAATCGGCGAGATCGAAGCTGCCTTTGCCGCTGCGCAGCTTGTTCGCCAGCTTCTCCGCCTTGTCACGGTCGACCTTGTCGACGGTCTCCTCGATGAAGGAGAGCATGTCGCCCTGGCCGAGGATGCGCGCGGCGATGCGGTCCGGATGGAAGGCTTCCAGCTTGTCCTGCTTCTCGCCGGCACCCATGAACTTGATAGGCGCGCCGGTGACCTCACGCACCGACAGCGCCGCGCCGCCACGCGCGTCGCCGTCGACCTTGGTCAACACAACGCCGGTCAGCGGCAGCCGGTCGGCAAAGGCGCGCGCCGTGTTGGCGGCGTCCTGACCGGTCATGCTGTCGACGACGAAGAGGGTTTCGGCCGGATCGAGCACACCATGCAGCTCGCCGATCTCCTGCATCATGACTTCGTCGATGCCGGTGCGGCCGGCGCTATCGACGATCAGCACGTCGACCACATCGTGCCGGGCCTGGGCCAGCGCACGCCGCGCAATATCGGCGGGCTTCTCACCCGCCTCGCTGGGCAGGAAGCGAGCACCAGCCTGCTCGGCCACGACGCGCAGCTGCTCGATGGCCGCCGGGCGATAGACGTCGCAGGACACCACCGCGACCTGCTTCTTCTGGTTCTCGCGCAGGTAGCGCGCCAGCTTGCCGGTGGTGGTGGTCTTACCCGAGCCCTGCAGGCCCGCCATCAGGATGACCACGGGCGGCTGCGCGCGCAGATTGAGGCCGACCGCTTCGCGTCCGAGCGTCTCGGTCAATTCCTCCTGGACGATGCGCAGGAATTCCTGGCCGGGGGTCAGGCTCTTGCTGACCTCGGCGCCCACCGCCCGGCTGCGCACGCGATCGATGAAGCCGCGCACGACCGGCAGCGCCACATCGGCCTCCAGCAGCGCCATGCGCAGTTCGCGCGCGGCCTTGGCGACATCATCCTCGCTCAGCCGGCCGGCGCCGGTGAGCGCTTGCAGCGAGGCAGAAAGCCTCTCGCTCAGGCTCTGGAACATCGAAAAGTAATCCTTCAATCCGGGCGCGTAGCCTACGACAAATGGAGCCGTACGATGCCTTCAGAGCATCAAGCGATCGTCGCCCTCCAGGTGTCGGTAATCCCAGCCGGCCAGCGCCTGCTTGCACTGCGCCACGATGTGCTCGCCGCGCCCTGGTTTGTGATGCATGAGATGGATGCAGGGCCGGTGCCGCAACCGCTGCAGCTGCTCGCCGAGCACCGCCGGCGTGTAATGCCGCGCGGCATGGCCGAGCGCTTCCTGCTCGTCCCCGTAGGCGATTTCGATAACGAGGTGATCGAGGCGCGGCAAGCGATTGAGGGCCCGCCAGAAGTCGCGGCAGGCGGTGGTATCACCGGAGTAGACCAGCGTCGCACGTGGCGTCTCCACGGCGTATCCGCAGGCGGGCACGGTGTGGCGCGCCGGCAGCGGCGTCACCACTGCCTCCGACAGCGCGATCGACCGACCAATGTGAATGCGGTGTGGCTCGAGCGTCGGCTGTGCCTCCGGTCCCAGGCGCATGAAATCCGGCCAGAGCTGCCAATTGAAGAGATGTTTGCGCAGCGTACGCAGCACCGAGGCCCGCGCGTGCACCGCCAGCGGGGGGGCGCCGCTGGCGAAACGGGTGTCGGCGAGAAAGGCCAGGCCGGCAACGTGATCGAGATGCGCGTGCGTGATGAAGACCCGCTGCAAGCCCTGCATCTCCTCGATGGAGAGGCGTCCGACGCCCGTTCCAGCGTCTATCAGCGTGTGGCCACCAAGGCTGAAAGCTGTCGTGTGGCCGCCTCTGCTGAGACCGCCACTGCAGCCGAGTACGCGAAACTCCATCCTCGTCTCCTGGTGCGCCACCCGCGCGGCGCGCTGCGTAGCGCCGCGAATGGTTACCATCTGAATCTTCCAAGTCTACGCCGAGCGCCATGATCCCGGCTGTACTGAGCCTTGTCGCCTATCTGGCGAGCGCCGCCGCAGCATACCGCGACCGCGCATCGCTGCTCTTCGCTGCCGGCGCCACGGCGGTCGCACTGCACGCTGCGGCCCTGCTCGGCGACGTCTTCCATCAGGACCGCCTGCTGATCGGCCTGATCGACGCCGCGTCCCTTGTGCTGTGGCAGGCCGCACTGCTCATCCTGCTCTGCTGGCGAATGATGCCGGTGGCCGCGCTATCGCTTATCGCCTTCCCCTTGGCCGGTGTCGTATCCGTGGTCGCGGCCACCTCCGGAACTCCGCCAGGAAGCGGCGTCCAGGGCTGGCCGCTGCAACTGCACGTGGGGTTGTCGGTCTTCGCCGCCGGGCTGTTCACGCTGGCGGCACTGCAATCGGTGCTCGTCGCTGCGCAGAGCCGCTTCCTGCACGGCGGCCGCGACCTGCGCTCCCTGCCGGCGCTGCCACCACTGCAGGCAATGGAGGCGGCGCTCTTCGGAGCGCTGTGGCTGGCCTGGGGCATGCTCACCGCCTCGCTGCTGACCGGCATCCTCTTCGTCGACGACCTGCTCGCACAGCATCTCGTGCACAAGACGGTGCTCTCGGCTATTTCCTGGGCGGTCTTCGGCATGCTGCTCTGGGGGCACTGGCGCTATGGCTGGCGCGGGCGAACCGCGCTGCGCTGGACCTGGAGCGGCTACGCCGTGCTGCTGCTCGCCTATTTCGGCAGCAAATTCGTTCTGGAAAACGTGCTCGGGCTGCGCTGGGGCTGATGCGCTCTCGACGCGGGCACGCCCGCTATCGCTACAATGATCGGCCTGTGCCGCGACGACGCCGCTCTTGAACGAGATTCCCTTATCGGTGCTGTTCAGCTTGCTGGCAGTGCTGATCGTGTTATCCGGCTTCTTCTCCGGCTCGGAGACGGGGCTGATGACCATCAACCGCTATCGCCTCGCGCACCGCGCGCAGCAGGGTGATCGCGGTTCCCGGCTGGCGCACGCCCTGCTGCAGCGCCCGGACCGGCTGATCGGCCTGATCCTGCTCGGCAACAACCTCGTCAACATCCTGGCCGCCTCCATCGCCACGGTCATCGGCCTGCGCCTGTTCGGCGAGGCCGGCATCGCCATCGCCTCCGGCGTACTGACCCTGGTGATCCTGCTCTTCGGCGAGGTCGCACCCAAGACCCTGGCCGCGCTCTACCCCGAGCGCGTGGCCCTGCCAGCCTCCTATGTGTACTGGGTGCTGATGCGGCTGCTCTGGCCGCTGGTGTGGCTGATCAATCTCATCGGCAACGGCCTGCTGCGCCTGCTCGGCGTCACCCCCGAGGACGCCGCCCAGCATTCGCTGTCATCGGAAGAGTTGCGCTCGGTAGTCGCAGAAGCCGGCGCCATGATCCCCTACCGCCACCAGGCGATGCTGCTCTCCATCCTCGACCTGGAGAAATCCACGGTCGAGGACATCATGATTCCGCGCAACGAGATCGTCGGCATCGACCTCGAGCAGGACGATGCCCAGATCGCCGAGCAGATCGAGCAGACCGAGCACACCCGGCTACCGCTCTATCGCGGCTCCATCGACGATCTCGAGGGAGTGATCCATGTGCGCAAGGTGCTGAAGCTGCTCTCCGCCGACGGCGGAATCAGCGGTGAAGTACTCGCGCGCACCGCGCTAGCGCCCTACTTCATCCTGGAAGGCACGCCGCTCAACCAGCAGCTGCTCAACTTCCAGAATCAGAAACGGCGCATCGGCTTCGTCGTCGACGAATACGGCGACATCCAGGGCCTGGTCACCCTCGCGGACATCCTGGAGGAGATCGTCGGCGAGTTCACCTCCGACCCCTCCACGCGCATCCGCAACGTCTATCGCGACAGCGACGGCAGCTACCTCGTCCACGGCACCGTCAGCGTGCGCAGCCTCAACCGCTCGCTGGGCTGGAAACTGCCCACCGCCGGACCGCGCACCGTCAACGGCCTGATCCTCGAATCGATGGAGACGATCCCCAAGCCGGGCGACCGTCTCACGCTCAACAACTACGCAGTGGAAATCACCGAGACGCGCGGCAACGCCGTGCGCACCGCGCGCATGCGCGCCGCCGAGGACTGATCAGCCGCGGATCGACCGGCTCGCGGAGGAAGTCCACAGCCGTTCCCAAACCATCCGCAGAATTGGTCGCCCCCTCCATACTTTGTCGCTCATGACCGATCGAGCGTCGTAGTTGTGCCAAACCGGACATTCACCGATCTAGCTAGCCAAGAGGGTCATCCGGCGCTCGGCCCGGTAAAGAAAGCCGTCCCGCCAACCACGCAAGAACAGGTGGATCCAACAAACCAGAGACGAAGATAGAATTCCAATTATTCTTACCCTTGTGTAAGTCGTCCAGGGCATCGCGCTCAGCTTCGAGTAGCGCCTGAACGTCGGCCTGCGTCGCGATATTCGCGGCAAAAGCGCGCACCACGCGACTGGGCTTGCGGAACAGCGAACTCCAACGATCAGCCAGGTACTTCACGATGGCTGACCTCTGGACAATTGAACGCACGTGGAAACTGATCGCGGAATAGTGAGGATGCGTGTTCGAGACCATCAGCGCGAGTGAGACCTTCGGCACTTCGCCAAAATCCTCGAAATGGGCTCTTACTAGACGCTCACCAAGGCACTCATCGAAGTAGGGGTGCAAGACGCGTTCGCCTGGGGCGAGGCCCAACAACGTCTCCTTGCGCTTGCTGTTGCACTTGCAGGCCGGGACCAGATTCTTCGAGAAGACGGCGAAGATTGGAAATTTGTTCTGCGGCAGGTAGTGATCGAGCGTCCCGCTGTGCATAGACCCACACATTGGACACGACAAGTGCTCGGTCGAATCACGCATCTCGGTGATGTAGAATAATTCAGCTGGTGGGGAAGCGTAGTGTCCCTTCATGAAATCGGCGACCGCATCGCTGATTGCCTGACCCTTGACGAGGGTCGGTGTTCCCTTGACGATCGTGTACTGAGCGTAGCTGGTCTGGACCGGACAGACCGAGTCCTTGAGGTGCGGATAGCTGCCAAGTCGCTCGTTCTTCGAAAGGTTTTCAAACGCGATCGAGTCATCGTACGGAGGCAACTGAACCTTGTTCATGTGCGGCCCTTGTCTTCGATAGCCGACCGAAGACTGTTCAACATCTCCAAGGAAAGTTCGTCCTTGTACTCATCATAGATCTGTTGCCAGGGCGTCCCACTCGCAAGCAGCCTTCGTTCAACTTCACCAGCCAACCTTGACGGCTCGTCTTCCCCGAAAACGAAATAGGAAATTGCGCCCACGTCGGCGCCGAAAGTGCGCAGTTTTGGCCGCTGCGCGTGAACTAGGTTGTCACTGTCCACGCTCAACACCGTGACCTGCTCGCGGAACACCTCACGCACGAAGTACGCGGAGTGCGTAGCTATGATGGCTGCGGATCCAGTGCCCTCCAATAGACCGTCCAAGAGTGAGACGAACCGACTGATGAAGTTCGGATGAAGGTGTGTTTCCGGCTCGTCCAGCAACAGCAGTGAGCCGTTCTCAATGTGCAAGCTAGCTTGAGCTGCAAATTTGAGGAACGAGATCTCGCCGCTGCTTAGAGGGTAGCCCTCGCCACTCACTACACGCGCAGGTTCCCTCCTAACGTCGATGGAAGCGAAGCGCTCCAACACACGTTGTTCGGCACCCTGGGGGAGTACAGACAGAGGCACGTAAGCGTGCGATGCTGAGTGAGTCGGGAGATGAAGCTCGTCGGGCTTTGTAATGGCACTGACCGCCTCGATGAATATTTCCCACCGGGACTTCGACGCAACCATCTGCGTGGATCTGGCAACCTGCACTATCAAGTCGGAGAGATATTCATTGCGCCGGGATCGGCGAGACCGGTTCATCGAGTACCGCTTGTACCAGATACGCGGGCGATTCCTCTTGTCAGTCGGAAAAACCGACTCGGCCTCATTCGTGGGCGCGAAAGCCAGCAACCGATTGATCAGCGGTCGCCCGACATCGCTCCCGTCCGTAAGAGTGTTTGTTCCGTCGATAGCAGCGCGTGCAATCCGGCCCATCGTCTGACTCTTGCCAACACCATTCTTACCGATGACCACGGCGATGCGCTTAGGCAAGACAGCAGCATGGTCGAAGTTGAATTCGAGTGAGTGCTGGTTCTGTAGCACCGACAACTGAAAGCTAATTGCCAACGTAGGGGATAAGTTGCCCTTCTCCTCGCGCGAAAGCCCACGCAGCAAAGGTCCCGCGTTGTTATATGCAAAGTAGGAGTCAGAGTTGCGCATAAAGGAAAGTGAGAACACTTCCGAATTGGTGGCCAGATCGAGGATCGACACGGTTGGCTCAAACTCTTTCAACGCGACAAGGTCGTGAATCGCCAACAGCACTTTCGTCGCGTCATCGGGCCCCAGACGCTGTATTAGCCGCCGATAGGCCTCCATGTCCGGGAGCATCGTGAAGAAGCGATGTTCAACCGTCGCCGTGATGGTTGACCCACCTCGTATTGAGGTCAGTCTCTCGAGCAGCCCCCTTCCGTTCTGATCAGTCTCAGGACTGATGAATCCAATTAAACCACTTTCCTGAATCGGCTCGAGCGAGCTTACGCGAAATCGGTAATCAACCCTAGTCTGATGCCCAAAGTCATTCCAGCCGTCTGAAGAGAGCACAACCAAAACTGATTTCGGAGGCAGCTCCATTGCCAAAGCCGACCGCAGCCCAAAGAGAACATGCAAGCCTGAGTCAGCATTCTCGGAGGCCTGTTTCCGGACCATCGTCGCTCCTCTTGTTCAACACAACACCATAAATGACCGAGACCAAGCATATCGAGCAGCGGCACACAGAGGTCGTCCTATTTAGAATGGAATCGATCTAATAAATTTAAATCGGCTCGAACGTTCAGAAATCATATCGGAGGACAGCAATAGGAAGCAGACTGCGATTTCGGTATGTCACATCATGCCAAATGGCACCGTCACCCGAAATCGCGCCATCTGCACCCTATTAACCCCAAGCCGTTACATAATCGTAATCCTTGTAGACCTTTAAAAGAGAAAGCCCGAGGGCGACTGCTCTCTTTTCTGCAGCAGCAACGGCATTAACAATTACCGTAAACCCCGATGACACTGCCATTTGCAGCTGACTCTCCAAGCGCATGCCTCTCAAAGCCTTGTTTTGCGCACTGCCAAAGCACAGCGCATGCGCGCACAGAACTAGCCAATATTTATAGGGCAATCTCCGCAAATACTGCTCGCGCATTTTGCAGAGAAACTTCCGCTCTTGGTAAATCGCACCGCCTCTCTGCAAGATATTTTCTAATAATGGAAAAGCAATGGTCAAGATCTGATAGATCTTCGTCGGTAAATGTAATCGTGTTTATACCGAAATTAGAAAAATACTCGTTGCGTTTTTTCATCTCTTTTGCCCAATCTGCGCGTAGAGCATCATTCATTTCCGACTTTCCTACACCAATAATTCTATCTACCTTCATATGCGTGGATGCGGGGCTTATCTCGAACCCAGTCCTGCTCATGGTATAAGGATTCAGAACCGTATAATCAAGGCGGTACTTATGTTTCTTTTCTTTGCCTGCAAACCTCAGCTCTGGGATAAGGAATGGCTCCTCGTACGGAGCTGAAGATTCCCGCAAATATGCAAGATAGCGGTCTGCTATCCCTTTCTCGTATTGTGAATTGGAGACTCGCTTCAAAATACTCTGGTAGAACTGTGAGAACTGCTTTGGAGAACTGAACTTCACCGGCTCGTCTGATTCAGGGTCTATTAACCCGGACTCCATGACATGCCGAACTGTCCAGTAATTGAAGCTCGCTCGGCGCATTTCGGACTTATCATTTACCCATTCATCGCTCCTCATTTCTGGAGAAATAAGTAGCCCCCATACTAAATTTCCTGACCCAAACCAAATAGACCATAAGTTCTCCTCGGGCTTGTTACGCACACGCTCTTTAAAGTTGCGGTAGAAATTCCTGGTTAGAAAAAGTAATAAATACTCGGTAAGAAGATCATCCTTAAGCGCAAACATGAGAAAATATTCACGGCTAACTCGCCTGTAGCGTTTTTGGTTTAGTCGCCCCTGCTCTGCATAAATCTGCACGCGTTCAGTAAGCCCTTTTATCCAACGAGAGATAAAGTCATTAGGGTCAAGAAACGCAGTGCGGACGCTGTCGACATAGACATTGTTGTTGGATCCGAGCATCGCGTGAGATGAGTGAATCGAGCGATTTCCTGTAATTTCCTCAAAGCGGTCTAAAGCGTCTGGCTGCAATTGCCGGATCCGCTCAGTCAATTGCTGCTCTTGCTTTTCGAGAAACCGCTTATCCAGCCCGCGAACATCCATCAGATTGACGTGCTCCTACAACGCTGCCGCACAGCCGCGCGGCGGAGCCCTGACGCTCGGGAGCAGCTTGTTAGGTCAAACATATAATTTGTGCTTCTTGAATCGCCTAGGAAGCAACCAGCGTGCGAAAGGAATTTCAAGGAAATGGAGTTCTGCGATGATTTGTAACTTTTGATACGATTTCAAGAGAATTCTAGCTCTATCCACACACTCCTCTAGATGTCCGGCGTAATTCTTCGGAAAGCCTTCTTCGTTCTCGAAGGCTTGTTTATTGAATACCCACATCGTTTCTCCGTTTCCATCCGCCGGCTCCCACTCGTTGACTTGAATTAAATCTCTAAGCCGGGAATACGATGATGCAATTTCGTTTGCAACCTTGCGAAGCTGCGATGAAAGTGGCCCACTAAATCTGATGCTTGATGAATTGTCATCTAGATCATAGACCAGCGAACTAAGGGCAGCAAAGATCGAGTCAGGGACAGACCTGTGATACCAGATATACCTTTCGAGATCTATCATCGTCTGTTCGTCAATTGACTGCAGTAAGCGCTGAACTCGCTCCCGATCGCGATTGAATTTATCCTCAAATAGCGGTCTCGATAACGCAAAGAGTCCAGCGATTGCTCCAATCGTATAAAAAATCTCTCTAGCTGTTTCCCAGATCACTTCTTCACCTAGTTAATCGGAAAGTGATTAGTGGTGCGCATCATGACGTAAGTGTGCTGGATGCTTCATAGATCCACGGGACTTTGGGTGAGATATGACCCGGAACTTTCTCAGGGTGCGGAGATAGATGAGAGAAAGGCAAATAGCAGTGTCCTCATTTTCCAAATGACTGGTTCGGGCTGAACGCGGACATCTCGTTTAGTGACGAGGCCGCGCCGCCGCCCGACCTCGACCGCGCGCTCGATGGCTGCTTCCTCGGGACTGACGAATCGTCCGCACATGGTGGGGCTATCGTGCGACGGGCTGGCCGCGGATGGAAGGGGCGGAGCCGAATCAACGGCAATGACCCTACGCGACACCTATCTGTGTCAAACCCGGCGATTGACGCGATCCGGTGCGAGGGCGAGCGCGCATGCGCGCCGCCGAGGCGGGATCAGTCCTCGCCGCGTGCCAGCGCCACGGCCTCGGCCAGGCGCTTGACCGGCTTGACGGCGATGTCGATGCCGGCGCTCTTCCGCGGCTTGTTCGCGGTCGGCACGATGGCTTGCTTGAAGCCCTGCTTGGCGGCCTCGCGCAGGCGTTCCTCGCCCTGCTGCACGGGGCGGATCTCCCCGGCCAGCCCGACCTCGCCGAAGATGACTGTCGCTTCGGGCAGCGGGCGACCGCGCAGCGAGGAAACCGCTGCCAGCAACAGCGGCAGGTCGGCGGAGGTCTCGGTGATGCGCATGCCGCCCACGATATTGGCGAAAACGTCCTGGTCGGCCAGCGCCACACCGCCGTGGCGGTTGAGCACGGCGATGAGCATGGCCAGTCGGCTGGCGTCGGTGCCTTGCGTGACGCGGCGCGGGTTGCCGCCCTGCGCGGCGTCGACCAGGGCCTGGACTTCCAGCAGCATGGGGCGACTGCCCTGCAACGCCACCGTGATGGCGCTGCCGGCGACCGGCTCGCCATGGCCGGAGAGGAAGATCGCGGAGGGGTTGCTGACCTCGCGCAAGCCGCTGTCCTCCATGGCGAAGACGCCCAGCTCGTTGACGGCGCCGAAGCGGTTCTTCACCGCGCGCACGACACGGAAGCGGCTGCCGGCGTCGTGCTCGAAGTAGAGCACCGTGTCCACCATGTGCTCCAGCACGCGCGGGCCGGCGATGGCGCCTTCCTTGGTGACATGGCCGACCAGCACGATGGCGCAGCCGCTGGCCTTGGCGTAACGCACCAGCTGCGAGGCGGACTCGCGCAACTGCGATACCGATCCGGCGGCCGATTCCAGCGCCTCGCTGTGCAGGGTCTGGATGGAATCCACCACCAGCAGCTTCGGGCGCGCGCCCTCGGCCGCCGCGACGATGGCTTCGACACCGGTCTCGGCGAGCACGGGCAGATCCATCTGCGGCAGGCCGAGACGATGCGCGCGCAGTGCCACCTGCGAGGGTGATTCCTCGCCGGTGACATACAGCGTGGTCGCGGCCGCATCGCCCTGCATGGCTGCTAGCACCTGCAGCAGCAGCGTCGACTTGCCGATGCCGGGATCGCCGCCGATGAGGACGACGCCGCCCGGCACGAAGCCGCCGCCCAGCACCCGATCGAACTCGCGCATGCCGGTGCTGGCGCGTGGGACGGCCTCTTCGGCCACTTGCGACAGGATCTGTACCGAAGGCGCCATCGTGGCAGCCGGGGCGCGTCCTCCGCTACTGCGGGCCGCGGCCGGCGCGGCCTGCTCGGCGAGGCTGTTCCAGGCACCGCAGTCCATGCACTGCCCCGCCCACTGCGGATAGCGGGCGCCGCACTGCTGGCAGACGTATTGTTTGCGATCGCGCGCCACGCCTGGGCTCAGCGGCTACGCGCGGCGCGGAGCACGGCGCGTCTCAGGCGTTGCCCGCCGGCGCCAGGGTCTCGGCATCGCAGGCCTCCAGCTCGCGGGCGATGCCCTTGCCGATGCGCTCCGGCACGCCCTTGCGCGCCTCGAGGATGGCGACGTCAAGAGCATGGGCGAAGGCCACGCTATCGGCGCTGCCGTGGGATTTGATGACGACCCCGCGCAGTCCCAGCAGGCTGGCGCCGTTGTACATGCGCGGGTCGATGCGCTCGCCCAGGCGCCGGAGCACCGGCCAGGCGATCGCGCCGGCGATACGACGCCACCAGTGGCTGCCGAAGCTCTCGCGGATGACGTCCTTGATGAAACCGGCGGCGCCTTCCGCGCTCTTCAGCGCGACATTGCCAACGAAACCGTCGCTGACCACGACATCGGCATCGCTGCCGAAGATATCGTTGGCCTCGACGTAGCCGACATAGTTCAGCTTGGAGGCGCGCAGCCGCTCCTGGGCCTGGCGGATGGCGTCGACGCCCTTGATTTCTTCTTCGCCGATGTTGAGCAGGGCCACGCGCGGCGCGGCAATACCGTCGACCGCCTCGGCGAGCACCGAGCCCATTACCGCGAACTCGAAAAGCTGCTCCGGGGTGCAGGCGGCATTGGCGCCGAGATCCAGCAGATAGGTGTGCCCCTGCCTCGCCGGTAGCGCCGAGATGATGGCGGGCCGGTCGATGCCGGGCAGCGTTTTCAGCACGAAGCGCGCGATGGCCATGAGTGCGCCGGTGTTGCCGGCGCTGACCGCGGCATCGGCCTCATCGCGGTGAACCAGGTTGACCGCCACGCGCATGGAGCTGTCCTTCTTTGCGCGCAGCGCGCGCGAGGGCAACTCGTCCATGCCCACAACCTCGCTGGCGTGCACCAGCGTCAGCCGCGGCTCCTGCTGCAGGCCCGCGGCCTGCAGTGCCTTGCGCAGTGCGGCTTCGTCCCCCACCAACAGCAAGGCGACATCATCGTAGCGCTGCAGGCAGAGCGCGACGGCGGCGACGACGACATCCACGCCGTTGTCGCCGCTCATCGCGTCCACGGCCACACGCAGCCGCGTGGACGAGTTCATCGCGCTCACCAGGCGTCGGTTGCGGTGGAGCTGTCTAGTCTTCTGCGACCGGCGTGTCGATCACCTTGCGACCGCGGTAGTAACCGTCGGCGGTGACGTGATGCCGCAGGTGCGTCTCGCCCGAGGTCGGGTCGGTGGACAGCGCCGGCGCGGTCAGGGCGTCGTGGGCACGGCGCGTGCCACGACGGGAGCGGGACTTCTTTGTCTTCTGAACGGCCATCTTCTAATCTCCGTCGGCGCCCGGCGGGGCACCGTCTTGCGGTGAGCCCCGCCGCACGGCGAGGCAGTCGGCCCGGTCGCAGTGCGGCAGATCGGGAAGCGCCAGCAGCACTTCGTCCTCGATCCGCTCGCACAGCGCCAGGCAGTTGTCATCGGCGCGCCAGGTGTCGTGCTCGGCGATCCAGCGCGCTTCTTCCTCATCCCCCTGTACCACCATTACCGAGAACCGTAGCTCAAGGGGCCACGCCATGATTCCCAGGCAGCGCGCGCAGTGCAGCGGTAGCGTGCCATCCACCGTCCCGCTCACCCGAAAGCGCGCTACCCCCGGGCTTTCGCCCTGAACGGAAACGGCCAGCGACCAGTCGCCTTCGGCGACTTCCGCAGACAGTCGGGGAAGCTGCGCCGCCACGAGCGTGGCGGAGGCACGCCGACCACCGCCGCAGAAACGGTCGACCGGCACCGACTGCGGAAGCTTTTGCGTGCTCATTGCGGGCGCGATGATAGTCACCGGCGCTGGCCGCGTCAAAATGGATGCCCTCCCGAAGGAGCCGTCTCGCGCCCATGCCCTCTCCCGCTGCCCCCGTCGAACTACTGCTGGCCTCCACTTCCATCTACCGTGCGCGCCTGCTGGAACGGCTGGCGTTGCCCTTCGACACCTGCGACCCGGGCTTCGACGAGTCCACGGAAAGCTGCCGCCGGCCGGCCCTGCGCGCGCGCCGGCTGGCCGCGGCCAAGGCGGCCAGCGCCGCCGCCACCCACCCTGAGCGCTGGATTCTGGCCTCGGATCAGGTCGCCGCCTGCGGCGGACGCATTCTCACCAAGCCCGGCAGCCAGAAGGCGCAGACCGAGCAGTTGACCTGGCTGTCCGGACGCACCGCGCGCTTCCATACGGCCGTGACGCTGCGCGCGCCGGATTCCATCGGCGGGCCCCGTCTGCGCCGGGCGGTGGTGACGACACGCGTGCGCCTGCGACGCCTGACTGCGGATGAAATCGCGCGCTACGTCGCCGCCGAACCCGCCGCGGACTGCTGCGGCGGCTTCCGCTGCGAGGGCCTTGGCATCAGCCTCTTCGCGTGGCTGCGCGCCGATGATCCGACCGCACTGGAGGGGCTGCCGCTGCTTGCCACCGCGCGGCTACTGCGCGCAGCGGGCTTTGCCGTGCCCTAGCGCTGCGCATCCTCGCGTAGCTGCACCAGCGCACGACCGGTCACCGTGCCGGCGATGAGATCCTCGCAGTAGCCGGGCACTTCGGCCAGCGTCAGCGTGCGCGTGACGGTCTCGGCGAGCCCCTTGGGCTTCCAGTCGCCGGCCAGCTGCGCCCAGACCTGCTCGCGCAGCGGGCGTGGCGTTTCCACCGAGTGAATGCCCAGAATCGACACGCCGCGCAGGATGAAGGGCATGACGGTGGTGTGCAGTTCGACGCCGCCGGCCAAACCGATGGAAGCGATATTGCCGAAGGGCACGACGCTGCGCGTCATCTCGGCCAGGGCATCGCCGCCAAGATTGTCGACGCCACCACCCCAGCGCGCCTTTTCCAGCGGCTTGCCGTCGGTGGCGGCCTCTTCGGGGCTCAGCACCTGCGTCGCCCCGAGGCCGCGCAGGCGCTCGGCGGCCTCGCCCTTGCGCGTAACTGCGGCGACCTCGTAGCCCAGCGCCGACAGGATCTGGATGGCGATGCTGCCGACGCCGCCGGTGGCGCCGTTGACCAGCACCGGCCCGAGCTCGGGTGTCTGGCGATTCTCGCGCATGCGCAGCACGGCAAGCCCGGCCGTGAAGCCTGCGGTGCCCAGCATCATGGCCTCGCGCAGATCGAGCCCATCCGGCAACGGGATCACCACCTCGGCCGGCAAGCGCGCGCGCTGCGCGAAGCCGCCGTTAAGCAGTTCGCCGATGTTGCAGCCAGTGACGAGCACCTTCTGGCCGGGCTGGAAGGCCGGGTCCGAGGATTCGGCGACGATGCCGGAGAGATCGATACCCGGCACGCAGGGGGTGCGGCGGATGATTCGCCCTTTGCCGGTGACGGCCAGTGCGTCCTTGTAGTTCACCGAGGACCAGTGAACGTCGATGACCACCTCGCCTTCGCCCAGATCCTCCAGCCCCAGCGATTGCTGCTCGCAGCGGGTCTTGCGATCTCCGGCGTCGACGACGCGCAGTGCCTGGAATGTGCTCATGAAGGGACTCCTCTATTCGGCTTGGGTGCGTTCGAGTTCCGCGGTGTCCAGCCAGGCGGCGAACTCGCCGATGCTGCTCAGCACCTCGCGCGCCGGGCTGGCGGCCAGCCGCTCCACCGGATGGGCGCCGCCGGCGACGGCGACGGCAGGGATGCCGGCAGCTTCGGCCATATGCATATCGTAGTCGGTATCCCCAACCATCAGCGCGCGCTGCGGCGGCACGCCTGAATGCGCCAGTAGCTCGTGCAGCATGCGCGGATCGGGCTTGGCGGCCGTCTCATCGGCGGTGCGCGTGGCGAGGAAGCGGCGCCCTAGCCCGCGATGTCGCGACAGCGCGCTCTCCAGGCCGGCGCGAGATTTACCGGTGGCCACGGCGAGCCGATAGCCGTGACCGTGCAAGCGGCCGAGCATGGGTCGCACGCCGGGATAAAGCGGGGCGTGCTGCTGCCCGTCGCCGCCGGCGCGGCGGCGCAGCGCCATCAGCGCTGCCTCCAGCTCGGCCGCGTCGTGCTCGGGATAGAGCTCGGCCAGCGCCTCCCGAAAGCCGATACCGATGAGGGCGCGGATGCTCTCGTCGGCGCGCGGCTCCAGCCCGAGGGCCCCGATGGCGCGCTGCATGCCAGCGACGATCAGCCCGGTGGAGTCGGCCAGCGTACCGTCCCAGTCGAAGACGATGAGTTCGAAGCGTCGCCTCACTTGGGTGCCTCCAGCCGTGTGACCACCTCGCCCAACTCCTCGGGCAGCGGGCACTCGACCGACAGCGCCTCGAAGCCTTCGGCTGAGGGCAGGTCGAGGCGATGCGCGTGCAGGAAGAGGCGCTTCAGCCCACCCTTCTCGCGCACGGCCCGATGCTGGTCGCGGCTGCCGTACTTGCGGTCGCCAGCGACGGGATGACCGATGCTCTCGGCATGCGCGCGAATCTGGTGCATGCGGCCGGTGCCGATATGCACCTCGCAGAGCGTGGCCAGACGCATGACGCTGAGCGGCTCGAAGCGCGACACGGCGCGCTTGCCTTCCGAGTCACCGCGCACGCGGCGGTTGCTGCCCTCCTGCTGCATGGCCAGCGGCGTGTCCACGTCGCGCGCACCGCCGCGCCAGACACCGCAGCAAAGTGCGAGATAACGCTTGCGCGCCAGTCCCTTGGAAAAAGCCTGTTGCGCGCGCAGCAGCGCCGGCCGCGACTTGGCCAGCAACAGAATGCCGCTGGTGTCGCGATCGAGACGATGCGCCAGCTCGACGAAGCCGTGGCGCTCCCAGGCGCGCACGACTTCGATGACGCCGAAATCGACGCCACTGCCGGCGTGCGCGGCAAGACCGGCAGGCTTGTCGATGACCAGATAATCGTCATTCTCGAGCAGAATCTGGGCGCGCAGCCGCTTCAGCAGCGCATCGGGCGGTCGGCGCGTGCTGCGCTCTTCCTGGCGAACAGGCGGCACACGAACCGTTTCGCCCGCGCGCAGCCGGCGGTCCGGCTTGCTACGACCACCGTCGACACGCACCTGACCGGAGCGCAACAGGCGGTAGACATGCGAGCGCGGAACCCCCGGCAGCACGGCCATCAGGAAGTTATCGGCGCGCTGGCCGTCGTGGTCGGCGTCGACCGTGATGTGGCGGACTTGTGAAAGCTGCTGGGGCACAGGCACACTATCTAGTGATTGCACGCGATTTACGGCAGAGCACAACGGCTGCCGGCACGATCGCGACCGTTCGCCGCAGCAGGGCCGGCATGCCGGCTTCGCGTCGACGGGTGTCGCGAGACATGCACTCGAATTATGTCTGCCGCGCGTTGACAGCGCGCGGTTCAACCATCGCGCTCCGCGGATGGAACAGAGAATACCGATTCAGGCACGCCGACGCGCGCCGCGATTCATCTTCGTCAGCTTTGCAGAGTCCCGCATGTCGCCACAATCTCCGAACCGCTCGTCGTCTTCCGCCTCCGGCGGACGCGCGACAGCGGGAGATCGTGCACGACAAGCGCCGCTCGACGGCGCTGCGACGGCGAATACTGCCCTGAATCCTTCCATCATCCGTGGTGGCGCTCAGCCTTGGCGAGCCCATCCGCACCATGAAACGCATCCTTATCAACGCGACGCAGGCCGAAGAGCTGCGCGTCGCCATTGTCGACGGCCAGAAGCTCCTTGACCTCGACATCGAAACCGCCGCGCGCGAGCAGAAGAAGGCCAATGTCTACAAGGGCCGCATAACGCGCATCGAGCCCTCGCTCGAAGCCTGCTTTGTCGAGTACGGCGCCGAGCGGCACGGCTTTCTACCCCTCAAGGAAGTCGCACCCGAATACCTGAAGGGTGGTCCGGGTGGCGGCAATCCGGCCCAGCAGCTCTCCGAAGGCCAGGAGATCATCGTCCAGGTCGAAAAGGAGCAGCGCGGGACCAAGGGCGCGGCGCTGTCGACCTTCATCTCGCTGGCCGGGCGCTTCCTCGTTCTCATGCCCAACAACCCGCGTGCCGGCGGCATCTCGCGGCGTGTCGAGGGCGAGGAGCGCGACGAGTTGCGCGAGACCCTGAGTCAGGTCAGCTGCCCCGACGGTATGGGCGTCATCGTACGCACCAACGGCATCGGCCGGTCACCCGAAGAGGTGCAGTGGGATCTCGACTACCTCGTCGAGATCTGGAACGCCATCACCAAGGCCGCCGAGAGCCGCAAGGCACCCTTCCTGGTCTACCAGGAGTCGAACCTCATCCTGCGCGCGCTGCGCGACTATCTGCGCCCGGACATCGGTGAAGTCATCATCGACAATCCGGAGCTCCACGAGCAGGCGCACGCCCATCTCTCGCACGTCATGCCGGCGACGCTGCCGCGGCTCAAGCTCTACGAGGACAACATCCCGCTGTTCTCGCGCTTCCAGGTCGAATCGCAGATCGAAACCGCGCATCAGCGCCAGGTGAATCTGCCTTCGGGCGGTTCCATCGTCATCGACCGCACCGAGGCGCTGACCTCCATCGACATCAACAGCGCCCGCGCCACCGGCGGCAAGGACATCGAGGACACCGCGCTGCAGACCAACCTGGAGGCGGCCGACGAAATCGCGCGCCAGCTGCGTCTGCGTGACGTCGGCGGACTCGTCGTCATCGACTTCATCGACATGAGCGCCAACCGCAATCAGCGCCAGGTCGAGGAAAGGCTGCGCAAGGCCACCGAACGCGACCGCGCCCGTATCCAGACCGGCCGCATCTCGCGCTTCGGGCTGCTGGAGATGTCACGCCAGCGCATGCGCCCCGCCCTGGGGGAGCACACACACCAGAACTGCCCACGCTGCGACGGCCACGGCCAGATCCGCAGCGTGGAATCGCTGTCGCTGTCGCTGCTCCGCCTCATTGAAGAGGAGTGCATGAAGGAGAAGACGGGCCGCGTCATCGCGCAGGTCCCGGTGGACGTCGCAGCCTTCCTGCTCAACGAAAAGCGCGAGGTCATTCACGACATCGAGGCGCGCAACAAGGCCGAAGTGCTCGTCATCCCGAACACCTCCCTGCTGACACCGCGCTTCGAAATTACGCGTGAGAAGGCTGACCCCAAACAGCAGGAGCAGCGTGAATCCAGCAGCAGTTACCAGCTGCGAGAGGATTTCAGCAGCAGCGAAACCACCGACAAACTGACGCGCAGCGACCGCGTACCTGCCGCCGAGCAGCCCGCCGTCGGCATGCTGCGGCCCTCCACGCCGCCGCCGGCACCGCGAGCGGAAACGCCCAGCGAAGACGACGTCGCCAAGACACCTGCAGCCAAGCCCACGCCGGCGCAGCCGGGCCTGTGGCAGCGCATTCGCACTTGGTTTGCCGGACTTTCCACAGCCCCGTCCCAGACCACCAAGCCAGAAGCCGACGCCAAGAGCGAGTCGGACAGTCAGCAGCACGAAGGCCGTGAAGACGGCCAGCGCCGTGGCGGAAGCCGCCGCGGCGGCCAGAGCAGCGCCCGCAAGAGTTCGGGTGGCAACCGGCAGCGCAGCCGCTCCGGGCGTGGCAACGGCGAAAACGCCGATCGCGGCAGCGCCAAGAAGGCGTCGAACACCAACAAGGCGGCCCAAACGGAGGCCGAGGCCACCGAGGAAAAACCGCGCAAGCCCAACCGTGACAAGCAGCCTGCCGCCGAAGCGGATACGAGCGGTGAAGGCGGCGGGCGCCGCCGGCGGGGGGGCCGTAACGGCGAGCGCACCGATGCAGGCGCCAAGGCCAACGACGACGCGGCAAGCCCGGAAACGCAAGAGACGGAAACTACTGCCCAGGCCGACGACAGCACATCGCAGGCCGAGGGGGCCACGCCGACTGCGGGCGGCAGCGAAGGCGGTAGTCGCAAGCGCCGCCGTCGCCGCGGCGGGCGCAACCGCCGCCGCACCGGCAGCCAGGCCGCGCAGGGCGCTAGCGATGCCGGTACCGGCGATGAAGGCGCCGAGGGCAATGTCGACGCCCTGGACAACGACGATACCGCCGAAGCGGCAGCGCCGGCAGCTGCTACGACAGCGCCTGCGGAAACTCGTACCGATGGCGAAGCAACCGCCTCGGTGCAAGATCCTGAGTCAACGCAGCGCGACACGAGCGCAATGACGCCGATGTCGGATGTCGACAATGACACGCCCGACGCGCACGCAGAACGCGAGCCGGCGTCAGACGACGACGTCGCGATAGAGCAGCCCGCTCCGGAGCAGAACGCGCCAGAGTCGGCGACCGCACGTCGCAGCATCCCGGCGGATCGCATACCGACACCCCCGGCCCCGGCGCCCATGCCCGGCGTGAGCGCTCCGCCGGACAGCTGGCAGAGCACCGTTGAGCCCCCCGCTCCTGCCGCGGAAGCCGAAAGCGAGCCCGATTCCACGGGGACGAACGCACCATACGAGGCCCCTGCAGCCTCCTCCGGCAACGAGCCTGTCGACGATGCGATCGAAGCCGCCCCGGAAGCCGCGCCTGTTCCGGCGACAGCCGAGATCGAGCGTACGCCGGGCGACAGCGTTCAGGATGAGGTTTCCGAGCCGGTCTCCAATAAGTCCGAGAGCGACGTGGCTGATACTGCCGAGCCGGCGGCCGAGGAAGCCACGCCCGGCGAGCAGGAGCCGAGCGCGGCAACGGAAGCCGCTGACGACAGCGATAACTTCCTGCCACGGCTCGTGCAAGCAGCCAACGCCGAAAGCGAAGGCCAAGTGGAGCTGATCAACACCCAGCCCGACACTGCCATAAACGATTCCGAGCCCGAACCCGAGGCCTTCCTGCCTCGCCTCATCGCCACCGCGGACGAGGAAGTGGGCGCCGCTGTCGAAGAAGCAAAGGACGAGACGGGTTCCGAGGAGCCCGCCGACGACACGAGCGCTACACCCCTCGCCGACGACGAGCGCGCCCCGGTGGCAGACGAGGATTCCGAGACCGGCGAACAACGCGCCAAGGACGGCAGCGCCGGACAGTGAGCCAGGTCGGCAGCAGCCGCGCAGAGCTACTGGAGAGACTGCGCGGCTGCATCGGTCTTCACATCGCTTGGCGCGGCGAAACGTTGCAGCTGCAAGACCTCCTCGCCACCGAAGGGCGCCTTGTCCTTCGATCCCTGGACGCAGCGGCGACGCTGCAGGCTGACCAGCACGGTGACCCTCGCCGCCGAACCCCGGTGCTACGCGAGCTTCCTGTGCTCAGCGAAGACGGCACACACCCCTCGGAGGCCGCCGAGGCGCTGCTGCGCGTTCTCGCGGAACAGCAGCGCTGACGCTATGTTCTCCTGGCCGGGCCATCAATAAGCCACCAACGGCACCTGTCGTCGTGAACTTCTGCTTGCGTGACACTGTCACTGAGATGTGCTTCGGCAACCAAATACGTGACGCACGCGTCATTATTTGACCGAAGATGAGATCGCGTATGACGTAACCGTCAAAATATACACGCGCCTATTTCTAAGTTTCTGTTTTATATATATTTTTTTTGTGCGGTGCGACATTGACAGGGCTGCCTAGCCCCCGTATACTGCACCGCAACAAAGACAGAAAAGAAAAAGCCCGCACAGGGCGGGCAAAGATTCTTAACTGTTTTTAACCAGGTCTCCTCCAGAAAGACCCTAGTGTCTTTCTCGCACTTGGCCCCCTGCTTGCAGGGGGCTTTTTTTATTTGCTTTACCGCTATTTATGCCTCAATTGGGAGCCCTACGCAAGCGTAGGAAGCACTTGGGGGCTAAAAGTGGTGCGGTGGCGCCCCATCATGGGGCGCCACCGCTACCGCTAGGGCCTTTTCAGGCCTCCGTGTCGGCGGCCAGCGCCTTCATCGACAGGCGAATGCGCCCCTGCTTGTCTACTTCCAGCACCTTGACGCGCACCACATCGCCTTCCTTGAGCACGTCGGAAACGTTCTCGACGCGCTCCTCGGCGATCTGGGAAATATGCACAAGGCCATCCTTGCCGGGCAGAATCGTGACGAAGGCACCGAAATCCATGATGCGCGCCACCTTGCCCTCGTAGACATCGCCGGCCTCGACCTCGCGGGTCAGCGCCTGGATGCGCGCAATGGCATCATCGGTGGCCTGCTTGTCCACGGCCGAGATACGGATCACGCCATCGTCGTCGATGTCGATTGCCGCGCCCGTCTCCTTGGTCAGCGCCTGAATGGTCGCCCCACCCTTGCCGATGACGTCGCGGATCTTGTCCGGATTGATCTTCAGCGTGGTGATGCGCGGCGCCCACTCACTCATCTCGCCACGCGGCGCCGACAGCACCTTGTTCATCTCGCCGAGGATGTGCATGCGAGCGGTGTGCGCCTGATCCAGCGCCTCGCGCATGATCTCGCCGGTGATGCCGTTGATCTTGATGTCCATCTGCAGAGCCGTGACGCCCTCGGCAGTGCCGGCCACCTTGAAGTCCATGTCGCCGAGGTGATCCTCGTCGCCGAGGATATCGGTGAGCACGGCGTGGCGGTCGCCTTCCTTGATCAATCCCATCGCCACACCGGCGACCGGTGCCTTGATGGGCACACCGGCGTCCATCAGCGACAGGCAGCCGCCGCAGACCGTCGCCATCGAGGAGGAGCCGTTGGACTCGGTAACCTCGGAGACGATACGGACGACGTAGGGGAAATCCTTCTCCAGATCCGGCATGACGGCTGCCAGCGCGCGCTTCGCCAGTCGACCGTGGCCGACTTCGCGCCGCTTGGTGCCAATACGACCGGTCTCGCCCACGCAGTAGGGCGGGAAGTTGTAATGGAGGAGGAAGCTGTCCTTGTAGGTCTGGTCGATGGCATCGATGAGCTGCGCATCGCGCGCCGTGCCCAGCGTGGTAATTGCCACGACCTGCGTCTCGCCGCGCGTGAAGATGGCCGAGCCATGCGTGCGCGGCAGAGCCTTCGCCTCGATATCGATAGGCCGCACGGTCTTGGTGTCGCGCCCATCGATACGGGGGTGGCCGTCGATAATGCGATTGCGCACGATCTCGGCTTCGAGGTCGTGTAGCGCCTCACCCACCTGACGCTCGGAAAACTGCGGTTCATCACCGGCACAGAGCGCCTGCTTGGCCTCACCACGGATCGCGTCGAGCCGGTCGCGGCGCTCGATCTTGTCGGTAATGGCAAAGGCTTCGGTGACCTTGGTGCCAGCCTCGGCGCGCACGGCGTCCAGCACCGCGGTGCTGTCGGTAGCGGGCTGCCAGTCCCAGCGCGGCGCGCCAGCCTCGGCGGCGAGCTCGTTGATCGCCTGAATCGCCACCTGCATCTGCTCGTGGCCGAAGAGAACGGCGCCGAGCATGACCTCCTCGGACAGGCTCTTGGCCTCGGACTCCACCATCAGCACGGCCTGCTCGGTGCCGGCTACCACCAGATCGAGCTCCGAGGACTCCAGCTCGGTGGCAGATGGGTTGAGCAGGTAGTTGCCGTCGGCATAACCGACGCGCACGGCGCCGATCGGGCCGTCGAAGGGCACACCGGCCACTGCGACCGCTGCCGATGCGCCGATCAGGGCCGGAATGTCGCCGTCCACGTCAGGATTCAGCGACAGCACCGTGGCGACGATCTGCACCTCGTTCATGAAACCGTCGGGGAACAGCGGACGCAGCGGGCGATCGATCAGCCGGCAGGTCAGCGTTTCCTTTTCGGTGGGTCGGCCCTCGCGGCGGAAGAAGCTGCCGGGAATCCGGCCGCCGGCGTAGGAGCGCTCCTGGTAGTCGACCGTCAGCGGGAAGAAGGCCTGGTCCGGGCGGGCATCCCGCTTGGCGACGACGGTGACGAGAACGACCGTATCGTCCATCGTCACCTTGACTGCGCCGCTGGCCTGGCGCGCCATGGCGCCGGTCTCGAGAGTGACGGTGCGACCGCCGAATGTGAATGTCTTGCTTACGCGCGTGTCATTCGGTGACATGAACTTCCTCGACTACCTGGAAAAAGAGACGCCTAGCGGCGCAGACCGAGCTCGGAGATGAGCTTCTGGTAGCGGCCGACGTCCTTTCGCTTCAGATAGTCGAGCAGCTTGCGGCGCTGATTGACCATCTTCAGCAGTCCGCGACGGGAATGATGGTCCTTCTTGTTGTTCTCGAAGTGCGGGCCGAGCGTCTTGATGCGCTCGGAAAGCAGGGCAACCTGCACCTCGGGCGAACCGGTGTCGTTGGGCTCGCGCTTGAACTTCTCTACGACAGCACGCTTCGCTTCAGCATCAAGGGACATATACCACTCCAACAATTAAATGATTTCTGCCTCGGTAGCCTGACATTGTAGCCGGCTCCGCGGTCGTGGAACAAGATGCCGGCGCGTCAGGCCGGCGCGGGAACCTGCATCATGCGGCGGGGAGCGACCATTCCGTCGGCGTTGATCTCGCCAAGGGCGATGAGCGCGCCACCGGGACCATAAATCGCTACCCGGCCGTCGGCAGGCGCAGCGGCTACGCGGACGGCTTCGCCGCGCGCCAGATAGAAGGCGCGAGCGGCATCCAGCTCCACCGCGGGCCAATCCTGCAGCCCGGTCGAAGGCGGCAGCAACAGTGCATCCAGCGCTTCCCGCCCCTGCTCGGCCGCGGCCTCGATCTCCTCGATGCTACGCATACCTTCGGGGGGAAAGGGGGCGAGCCAGTCGCGGTGCAACGCAGCCACATGCCCGAGTGATCCCGCAGCTTCGGCGATGTCCTCGGCGAGGGTTCGGACATAGGTGCCCTTGGAACAGCGCACGCGCAGCCGGAAGGTGTCCCCGCTCACCTTGTCAACGTGCAGCTCGTGGATGCTAATGCGCCGCGGCTTGCGCTCAACCTCACCGCCGCTGCGCGCGATCTCGTAGAGACGCCGCCCCTGGTGATGCACGGCGGAATGCATGGGCGGGATCTGGTCGATCTCTCCCTTGAAGCGCTCGGCCGCCGCCTGCAGGGCCTGCAGGTCGGGCCGTACATCGCTCGTCGCCACGACCTCGCCCTCGGCATCACCACTGCTGGTGCGCGTTCCGACCGCCACGGTCACCGTGTAGTGCTTGTCAGCATCGAGCAGGTAGTGGCTGAGCTTGGTGCAGGGCCCGAAACAGACCGGCAGCATGCCGGTCGCCAGCGGATCAAGGCTGCCGGTATGCCCGGCCTTGGCGGCGCCGTAGAGATGGCGCACGCGCTGCAGAACCTGGTTGGAGCTGGCGCCCACCGGCTTGTCGAGCAGCAGGATGCCGTTGACGTCGCGCATCCAGGCCTTGCGGCGTCGGCTCACGAACCCTCCCCGTCCGAATCGCGGGCACGCGCCTGCCGGATCAGACGGTTGATGGAATCGACCTCGTCCGGAAGCTCGTCGGCGAGAAAGCGCAGCTCTGGCACGCGCCGCAGCTTGAGCCGCTTGCCCAGCCAGCCTCGCAGGCGGCCGCTGCGCCGCCCAAGCTCGGCCACCGACTCGTCCAGCGGTTTGCCGAGCCGGCCGACGAAGACCCGCGCATTGCGCATATCCGGCGAAAGATCAACGCTCGTGATCGTCACCCCCTCGAAGCAGGGGTCCGAAAAATGCTCGCGGATCAGCTCGTCCAGCTCACGCTGGAGCTGCACGGCGACGCGCGATGCACGGGGATACTCACGATGGGTGGACACGACGCGCTCCTGCCGAGGCGCGACCGGCGCAATCAGCGCCGGCCGCCACCTGCTTCAGCCTCGGTCTTGACCTGACGACGCACTTCCTCGCGCTCGTAGCACTCGATCTGGTCGCGGGCCTTGACGTCGTTGTAGTTCTTGACGGCGATACCACACTCGGTACCCGCCTCGACCTTCTGCACATCGTCCTTGTGACGACGCAGCGACTCCAGCTCGCCCTCGAAGATGACGACCTGATCGCGCAACACGCGGATCGGCAGACCACGGCGCACTTCGCCGTCGACGATAAGACAACCGGCGACCTGGCCGAAGTTCGAAGCCCGGAAGACCTCGCGCACCTCGGCGGTGCCCACGATCTTCTCGCGCATCTCGGTGCCGAGCAGCCCGGAGATCGCGTCCGTAACGTCGTCGATGACGTCATAGATGATCGAGTAGTAGCGCACGTCCACGCCGGTGGCCTGGATGCGCTGGCGAGCCTTGCCGTCGGCGCGGGTGTTGAAGCCGATGATGATCGCCTCCGACGCCAATGCCAGATCGACATCGGATTCGGAGATGCCACCCACCGCGGAGGCAACGATGTTCACCTTGACCTCTTCCGAGGGGATCTTGGTGAGCGCCTCCGACAGCGCCTCGATCGAGCCCTGGACGTCGCCACGGATCATGATGTTGAGCTGCTTGCGCTCCTCGCTGCCCATCTGCTCGAAGGCGCGGTCGAGACGAACGGCCTGCGACTGAGCGAGCTTCTGCTCGCGCAGCTTCTTCTCGCGCAGATCGGCGAGCTCGCGCGCGGCGCGCTCGTCGGTGACGGCCATGACTTCCTCGCCTGCGTCGGGCGCGCCCGACAGGCCGAGAATCTGCACCGGGGTGCTGGGACCAGCCTCCTTGCAAGGCTTACCGGCGTCATTGAACATCGCACGCACGCGTCCGAAGAAGGGGCCGGCGATGACGACGTCCCCCTGGCGCAGCGTACCGCTGCGCACCAGCACGGTGGCCGTCGGCCCGCGACCCTTCTCGACGCTCGACTCGACGATGGCGCCGCGTGCTGTGTCATCGATCACGGCCTTCAGCTCGAGCAGCTCGGCCTGCAGCACGACGGCGTCGAGCAGCTCCTCGATGCCTTCGCCGGTCTGCGAGGACAGTTCGACGCACTGCACGTCGCCGCCCCACTGCTCGACCACGACCTCTTCCTTGGTCAGCTCCGAGCGAATGCGCTCCGGATCGGCCTCTTCCTTGTCGATCTTGGTGATCGCCACGATCATCGGCACACCAGCGGCGCGTGCATGCTGAATGGCCTCGCGCGTCTGCGGCATGACGCCGTCGTCGGCGGCAATGATCAGGATCACGATATCCGTGACCTGGGCGCCGCGCGCACGCATGCGGGTAAAGGCAGCGTGGCCAGGTGTATCGAGGAAGGTGATCTCGCCGCGCTGGTTGGCCACCTTGTAGGCACCGATGTGCTGCGTGATGCCGCCGGCCTCACCGGAGGCGACGCGCGACTTGCGAACGTAGTCCAGCAGTGAAGTCTTACCGTGGTCAACGTGCCCCATGACCGTGACGATGGGCGCGCGCGACGTCGCGTTCTCGTCTTCCTCATCGGCCTTGCCGGTGGCAGCCTCAAGCAGCGCCGCTTCCTCGGCCTCTTCAGAGACCACGCGCGGACGGTGCCCCATTTCCTCGACCACGAGCACGGCCGTGTCCTGGTCCAGGGTCTGATTGATCGTCGCCATGACGCCAAGACGCATCAGCGTCTTGATCAACTCGCCGGTCTTGACGGCCATGGCTGCAGCCAGATCACCGACAGTGATCGACTCCGGAATATCCACATCGCGGACGACCGGCGCAGTCGGCTTCTCGAAGCCGTGGCGGTTGTCTACCTGCACGCGGGCGCGGCGGCCGCCACCGCTCTTCTTGTTGTCGCGGCGGCCGGACTTCCCGGCCTTGATGTGCAGCTCCTTGCGCGCCTTGTCGCCGCGCCCCGGATCAGCGCGTCCGGGCGCCGCGGGGCGCGCCGGCGTCGGCGGCGCCTCGGCGGGCTGCTCGCGCTTCATCTCGGCAGCCCGACGCAGATTCTCGGCAGCGCGCGAGCGCGACGCCATGGCGGCGCGGCGCGCCGGATCCATGGCTTCTTCGGCAGGCGAAGCCGGTTCGGCGGCAGTTTCCGTGGGCTCCGCAGCATCGGGCGTCTCGCCTGCGTCGTCGGCAACCGCATCGACAGCCTCTTCGGCGCCCGCGTCTTCAACAGGCTCCGGCGCCTCGGTGGCTTCAGCGGACGGCTCTTCGGCCTGTTCCTGTTCGTTCTGCTCGGTCTCCGCGTGTGATTGGGCCTCAGCCTCCTGGCGTTCAGCTTCGCGCGCTTCTTCGGCGGCTTCCTCCTCGACGCGCGCCTTTTCGGCAGCTTCTGCCGCCTCGGCTTCTTCGCGTTGGCGCTCGGCTTCAGCCTCAGCCTCGCGTGCCTGTTCCTGCTCCTGCTCAGCCGCCTGCTGTTCAGCCTCGCTGGCCGGCTTCTCGAAAGTGCGCCGCTTGCGCACCTCCACGCTCACCGTTCGGCTGGGGGCGCCGCGGCCACCACCGAGCTTGAGCTCAGTAGTTGTCTTGCGCTTCAGGCCGATGCGACCGGAGCCACTGGCCGCGGCGCTAGCACTGCCTCCGCGCTTGGAGCGGATGTGTTGCAGCAACGCCGTCTTGTCGGCGTCGGAGAGCGTGGAATCTTCGTTTTCCACGCTGACACCAGCCTCCCGCAGCTGCGTGAGCAGCGCATCGACGGGGATCTTCACTTCCGTGGCGAAATCTCGAACGGTTACCGATGGCATGTCGTGTCAGCGTGTCCTGATGCAAATGGGGGCGCGGGCTGGCGCGACGCCGGGAGGCGTCGCGCATGGCCTCACTCGGCGAACCAGTGGGCGCGCGCGGCCATGATTATTTCTCCGGCGGCATCCTCTTCGATACCGATGAGCTCCGCCAGTTCGTCGCTGCCGAGGTCGGCAAGGTCGTCGCGCGTGCGGACACCCTTGTCGGCCAGCGCCGTGGCCAATTCCTGGGTCATCCCCTCGACCTCGTAGAGATCTTCGTCGGGGCCGTCACCGCCGGCGATGGCCCGCGCCAGCAGCGCATCGCGCGCTCGGGTCCGCAGCTCCTCGACGATAGACTCGTCGAATTCCTCGATAGCCATGAGCTCCTGTTCCGGCACATAAGCGACCTCGTCGAGGGTGGTGAAGCCTTCCTGCACGAGAATATCGGCAACCTCCTCGTCGACGCCCAGCGATTCCATGAAGTTATTGCGGACCGCGGTATTCTCTTCCTCGGTCTTGGCCTGGGCCTGTTCGCCGGTCATGACGTTGAGCGTCCAGCCGGTGAGCTCGGAAGCCAGGCGGACGTTCTGCCCGCCGCGGCCAATGGCCTGCGCCAGCTTCTCTTCGTCCACCGCGATGATCATCGAGTGCGCATCCTCGTCGACGACGATGGATTCCACCTCGGCCGGAGCCATCGCGTTGATCACGAACTGGGCGACATTCTCGTCCCAGGGCACGATGTCGATGCGCTCTCCCGCCAGCTCGTTGGAAACGCTCTGCACTCGCGAACCGCGCATGCCGACACAGGCGCCGACCGGGTCGATGCGACGATCCTTGGCCTGCACGGCGATCTTGGCGCGCAGCCCGGGGTCGCGTGCGGCGCCGCGCAGCTCGATCAGCCCTTGCGCAATCTCCGGCACTTCGAGCTTGAAGAGCTCGATCAGGAACTCAGGCATGGTGCGCGACAGGAAAAGCTGCGGGCCGCGCGGCTGCGGACCGACCTCATAGAGGTACCCGCGCACGCGGTCACCGATGCGCAGCGGCTCGCGCGGAATCAGGTGATCGCGCGGGATGATCGCCTCGGTGATGCCACCGAGGTCGACGATGACCGCCCCGCGCTCCATGCGCTTGACGATGCCGGTGATCAGCTCGCCAATACGGTCCTCGTATGCCTCCACGACCTGCGCACGCTCGGCTTCGCGCACCTTCTGCACGATGACCTGCTTGGCGGCCTGGGCAGCGATGCGACCGAACTCCTCATTCTCGAGCTGCTGCTCGACATAGTCGCCAACGGCGATATCCGGGTTCTGATCGGCCGCTCGCGAATAGAGGATCTGGCGCACCGGTGACTCGAACTCCGGATCTTCGTCGTCGAGGACCTGCCAGCGCCGAAAGGTCTCGTACTCGCCGGTGCCCCGATCGATGGTGACGCGCACATCGATGTCGTCACTAAAGCGCTTCTTCGTCGCCGACGCGAGCGCGGCCTCGATGGCCTGGAAGATGATTTCGCGCTCGACGTTCTTCTCGTTCGAGACGACGTCGACCACGGTCAGGACGTTCTTGCCGTTACTGTTCATTGCAGGAGCTATCGATCCGCAGTCTAGAAGGAGTAATGCGGCACCAGCCGCACGATTTCGATGTCACCGAGTGGCAGCTCCAGCTCACCGTCGTCGACGGTGACCCGGACACAGCCCTGATCGTGCGCGCGCAGCACACCCTTGAATTTCTTGCGCCCCCCTTCCATGGGCTCGCGCAACCAGACGCGGACTTCTTCGCCGGCGAAACGCTCGAAATGCGCGGGCTTGGTCAGCGGCCGATCGAGTCCCGGAGAGGAGACCTCGAGATGGTAGTTCCCGGGAAGAGGGTCCTCTACGTCGAGAAGCGCGGAAACTTCGCGACTGACCTGCTCGCAGTCGTCGACCTCAACACCACCGGGTGCGTCGATGTACAAGCGCAGCACGGAGTTGTTGCCGGTGACGAATTCAAGATGCACGAGCTCAAAGCCGGTGGCTTCCACCACCGGTTCGAGCAGCGCCACAAGCTTGTCATCCATTGCGAGCATGATCGTCAGGAACAAAAAGGCCCCGAAAACCGGGGCCTTTCGTAATTCGAAAGTTGGTAGCGGGGGCAGGATTCGAACCTGCGACCTTCGGGTTATGAGCCCGACGAGCTGCCTGACTGCTCCACCCCGCACCGGATCAAAACATTGTAATCGAAATGCTGCTGTCTTTGAAGCCCTCTGAGGGAGACTTCTTGTTGCCTGGTGCCGACGGTGAGACTCGAACTCACACGGGCCATGCCCACTACCCCCTCAAGATAGCGTGTCTACCAATTCCACCACGTCGGCGAGGCCGCGCATTGTAAGCCAGCCGCGGTAGCTGGCGCCAGCCCTTTATTCAGGAATCGCGGGCGCCGAAGGCGTCTCTTCCTTAGCCGGAGCTGCCGGCTGCTCCTGCGTATCCGCCGGTGCGCTTTCTTCGATCTCGTCGGCCAGGCTGCCACCGCTGCTGCGGGCGGCGTCCTCCACGAGATAGGCCAGCGCGAGACTGATCGACATGAAGAGCACGGCACAGACCGCGGTCGCCCGCGAAAAGAAGTTCGCAGAACCGCGCGAGCCGAAGACCGTCCCCGAGGCGCCGGCACCGAAGGCCGCGCCGGCATCTGCGCCCTTGCCCTGCTGCAGCAGCACGAAGACGATGAGCGCGATGGATACCACTACCTGAATGACGACCAGTGCCGTGTACATGAAGAATCCGAGTTGACTTGTTAGCTGTGCCCGCCGGCGGCGTGCACGATGGCGGCGAAGTCCGCTGCCTTCAGGGAAGCGCCTCCGATCAGGCCGCCGTCCACATCCGGTTGCGCGAACAGGGATGCGGCGTTATCCGGCTTGACGCTGCCGCCGTAAACAATCCGCACCGAATCCGCGATTCTAGCATCGTCGCGGGCCAACGTCGCGCGCAACGCGGCGTGCGCGGCCTGCGCCTGATCGGGACTCGCCGTGCGCCCGGTGCCAATGGCCCAGACCGGCTCGTAGGCGATTACGGCACGGGAAAAGGCCGCGATGCCGGCGGCGGCAACGACCGCGTCCAACTGCGCCTCAAGCACTGCTTCGGTGCGCTCACCGTCGCGTTCTGCGAGGGTCTCGCCTACGCAAAGGATGGGCGTAAGGCCGGCCTGCTGTGCGGCCAGGAACTTCGCGGCTACCGCTTCGTTGTCCTCGCCGCGCGTCGCTCGCCGCTCCGAATGGCCAACGATAACGTGGCTGGCGCCGCAGTCGATGAGCATCGCGCCATTGATGTCGCCGGTGTGCGCGCCGCTTTCGACCACGGGAGAGAGATCCTGTGCGCCGAGGGCGCAGCCGCTACCCGAAAGCGGCCCAGCGACCAGTGTCAGATAGCAGATCGGCGGGCAAATGACGACATCCACCCCGGCATCGTCGCAACTCGCAACAGTTTCGCGCGCCAGTGCCTCACCGAAAGCACGATCACCGTGCATCTTCCAGTTCGCTGCCACCAGAGGCTTGCGGGCCATGTTCACCTCGCTCTCATAATTGTCAGGGGGAAATCATTTAGGCCGCGGCCAGCGCGTCGGCACGAGCGCGCACCACCTCGGCAATGGCCTCGGCGTGCCGATCAGCCTGCGCAGCGTCGGTCGCTTCCACCATCACGCGCACCAGCGGTTCGGTTCCCGAAGGCCGGAGCAGAACCCGGCCGTCGGCGCCGAGCGCACCTTCGGCGCCCGCGACGGCGGCAACGACCTCCGCGTCAGCGCAGAGGCCCGCCGCGTCGCGACCGGCGCGCACATTGATCATCACCTGCGGGCACAGGGCAATCTCGGCCGCAGCTTCGGCCAGAGTGACGCCGCGCGCGCGCAACACTTCCAGCACCTGCAGCGCGGAGAGAATGCCGTCGCCCGTCGTGTTCCGATCCAGGCAGAGAATGTGGCCGGAACTCTCCCCGCCCAGCTCACCGCCTTCGGCTTGTAGCTTTTCCAGCACGTAGCGGTCGCCGACCTTGGCGCGGTGAAACGCGATGCCGAGGCGCTCCATGGCCTGCGCCAAAGCCAGATTGCTCATCAGCGTGCCAACCACCGGCCCGTTGAGCGTTCCCGTTTCGCTGCGGTGCCGCGCCAGCAGGTAAAGCATCTGATCGCCGTCGACTGCCGCGCCGTTGGCGTCCACCATCAGGCAGCGATCGGCGTCGCCGTCCAGAGCGATGCCGAGATCGGCGCGCTCCGCGCGCACGCGTTCGCGCAGCGCCTCCAGATGCGTCGAGCCACAGCCAAGATTGATATTGAAGCCATCAGGGGCAACACCGATGCTGGATAGCGTCGCACCGAGCCGGGCAAAAACCTGCGGCGCCACCTGATAGGCGGCACCGTTGGCGCAGTCGAGCACGATGTGGAGCCCCGTCAGCGACGAACCGCGATAACTGGCCACGCAGAAATCGGCATAGCGGGACTGGGCGTCGCTGATGCGCTGCGCGGCGCCCACCTCGGCCGGCGGCACGCACTCCATCTCGCTGTCGACTGCAGCTTCGATAGCCGATTCCACGGCGTCCGGCAACTTATCCCCCGCCGCAGAGAAGAATTTGACGCCGTTGTCTTCGTGCGGATTGTGCGAGGCGGAGATCACCACGCCGGCGGCAGCATGCAGCTCGCGGGTGAGGTAAGCCACGCCCGGCGTCGGCATGGGCCCCAGCAACCCAACATTGACGCCGGCCGCGGCGAAACCCGCCTCCAGCGCGGATTCGAAGAGATAGCCCGAGCGCCGCGTATCCTTGCCGATCAGCACGGGCGCCGAACCATTGCCGAGCACCCGACCGGCTGCCCAGCCCAGCCGCATGACGAACTGCGGCGTCATGGGGGCTTCGCCCACCCGGGCGCGTACCCCATCGGTCCCGAAATAGCGTCTGCTCACTACTGCGTCTCTCCCTTTTGCCGCGCCTCGCGCAATGCCGCCGCGGTACGCGCGGCCTGCACGGTCTCCAACACATCGTGGGCACGAATGATATCCGCTCCCTGCCAGATCGCGACGGCCGCCGCGCTCAAGCCCGGCACCACACGTTGATCCACTGGCAGGTCCAGCAACTGGCCGAACATCGACTTGCGCGACACACCGATCAGCAAGCCCGCCCCCAGCCCCCGGAAACGGTCGAGATGAGCGAGCAGCGCGAGATTCTGCGCCAACTTCTTGCCGAAACCGATGCCGGGATCGACGAGGATCGCTTCCGACGGAATACCTGCCGCCACGCAAACCGCCACGCGCTCAGCCAGCCAGTCCGCGACCTCAGCGACGACATCGCCGTAGCGCGGATCGCGCTGCATAGTCTGCGGCTCGCCCTGCATGTGCATGAGGCAGATTGCCAGGCCGGTATCGCGCGCGGCTTCCAGCGCGCCCTCGCCCTGCAGGGCGTGGACATCATTGATGAGATCCGCGCCGGCCTCGGCGGCGGCACGCATGACCGGCGCCTTCATCGTGTCGACGGAGATCCAGACCTCGGGATGAGCCGCCCTCAGCGCACGGATCACCGGCACGACGCGCTCGAGTTCGCGATCGGTATCGACGGGTTCGGCGCCGGGGCGCGTTGACTCGCCACCGATGTCGATGAGAGCCGCGCCCTCGACAATCATTGCTTCGGCGCGCACCAGCGCTGCGTCAACCGCCTGAAAGCGACCGCCATCGGAAAAGGAATCGGGTGTGACGTTCAGCACCCCCATGACGGCGGGCCCGCCGGCCAGCAGATCAGCGAGCTTCTTGCCCATTCCGTACTCCGGACAAAAGGACGCCGGGGCGAATGCCCCGGCGTCGTCATCATGTCGCCTCAGCTGGCCGGATGCGCCACGCCACCATCCGGCGCCCCTTCGGGCTTCGGCGTAGCGGGGGCGTTGGGGCCACCCGGGGGTGTGCGGTCCTGGTTATCCTGCCAGTGCTCCGGCTCGCCTGGGTCTTCGCCGCGCATGATGCGGGCGATCTGCTTCGCATCAATGGTCTCGTACTTGAGCAGCGCCTCGGCCATGGTGTGCAGCTTGTCGGTGTTGTCCTCAAGAATCTTCTTCGCCCGCGAGTAGTTGCGGTCGATGATTTCGCGGATCTCGCGGTCGATGGCGTGCGCCGTTTCGTCCGAGACGTGCTTCTGCTGCTGCACGGACTTGCCGAGGAATACCTCGCCGTCATTCTCCGAGTAGGTCAGTGGCCCGAGCTTGTCGGACAGCCCCCACTTGGTGACCATGTTGCGCGCGATCTCGGTCGTGCGCTCGATGTCGTTCGAAGCGCCGGTAGTGACCTGCTCGTCCCCAAAGATCAGCTCCTCGGCAATGCGGCCGCCGAAGAGCGAGCAGATCTGGCTGTTGAGGCGCTGCTTGGTATAGCTGTAGCGATCCTCTTCGGGCAGGAACTGCGTCACGCCCAGCGCGCGACCACGCGGGATGATCGTCACCTTGTAGACCGGATCATGCTCGGGCACGGACAGGCCAACGATGGCGTGGCCAGCCTCGTGATAGGCAGTCAGCCGCTTCTCTGCCTCGGACATCACCATCGAGCGGCGCTCGGCGCCCATCATGATCTTGTCCTTGGCCGATTCGAAGTCTTCTTGGTCGACCAATCGCTTGTTGGAACGCGCCGCGAAGAGCGAAGCCTCGTTCACCAGATTGTGCAGATCGGCGCCCGAGAAGCCCGGCGTAGCGCGCGCAAGCACTTCCGGCCGGACATTCTCGGCCAGCGGCACCTTGCGCATGTGCACCTTCAGGATCTGCGTACGGCCGCGGACGTCAGGCAGCGGCACGACGACCTGCCGGTCGAAGCGGCCCGGGCGCAGCAGCGCCGGGTCCAGCACGTCGGGCCGGTTGGTGGCAGCGATAACGATGACGCCCTCGTTGCCCTCGAAGCCATCCATCTCGACCAGCAGCTGGTTCAGCGTCTGCTCGCGCTCGTCGTGACCGCCGCCGAGACCCGCGCCGCGCTGGCGGCCGACCGCATCGATCTCGTCAATGAAGATGATGCAGGGCGCGTGCTTCTTGGCATTCTCGAACATGTCGCGTACACGCGAAGCGCCGACGCCGACGAACATCTCGACGAAATCCGAGCCGGAGATCGTGAAGAAGGGCACGCCGGCTTCGCCCGCGATGGCGCGCGCCAACAGCGTCTTACCGGTACCGGGCGAGCCCACCATCAGCACGCCACGCGGGATCTGCCCACCCAGGCGCTGGAACTTGGACGGATCCTTGAGAAAGTCGACCAGTTCGGAGACCTCCTGCTTGGCCTCCTCGACGCCGGCGACGTCACCGAAGGTGATCTTGACCTGGTCCGCCTGCAGCATGCGCGCCTTGGACTTGCCGAAGCTCATGGCGCCACGACCACCGCCACCGCCCTGCATCTGCCGCATGAAGTAGATCCAGACCGCAATCAAGAGCAGGATCGGGAAGGAGTTGATGAGCAGCGTCATCAGCAGCGGCGTGCCTTCGGGCTCCTGCCCGACGATGCGCACATCGTGATCAAGCAGCGTGCCGATCATCGCCGAGTTGTCGGTCTCGGGCGAGGTGGTTTCGAAACTCTGCCCGTTGCGCAGCTCGCCCTTGAGCTTCTTCCCCTCGATCGTTACCGAGGCGACGTCATTTTGCTTGACGCGGGTCAGGAACTCGGAATAGTTCAGCTCCGGCGCCGCCTGTGAGCGGTCCGAAAAGCTGTTGAAGACACTCATCATGACGACGAGTATCACGACCCACAACAGCAGGTTTCTCGCGAGGTCGTTCAAACCTTCATCCTCGAAATTGCGAAGTTCTGACAGCCTTCCAGACTACTCGCCTCGGAAGCCGCGTGCCACAACGTAGATCTCGCGTGAACGTGCACGCGAGGCTTTCGGCTTGCGCAGCGCCACCGTCCGGAAGCGACTGCGCAGCCGCTTGATCAGGGCATCGAAGCCCTCGCCCTGGAAGAGCTTGGACACGAAACCACCACCTTCGCGCAAATGAGACAGCGCGAAATCCTCGGCAAGCTCCGCCAAACCCATGGCTGCGGCCTGATCGGCGCTTCTTACCCCACTTATATTGGGGGCCATATCCGACAAAACAAGGTCCACGGCACCTCCAGCGAGAATCCGGTCCAGCACTACGACCGCTTCTTCCTCGCGAAAATCCGCTTCCAGCAATTCGGCGCCCGCTATCGGCTCGATAGGAAGAATGTCGATGCCGATCACCGTGGCCCGCCCCTCAAGGCGCTTCAGGCAGTACTGCACCCAGCCGCCCGGCGCAGCGCCGAGATCGACAATGCGCTGACCCGGCTTCAGCAGGCGGTCCTTCTCGTCCAGCTCGGCCAGCTTGTAGACCGCCCGCGAGCGGTACCCCTCAGCGCGTGCCCGCGCAACATAGGGGTCCGACTCGTGCTCGCCGAGCCAGCGGCTGGAACTGGAGGAGCGCTTGGCCATCAGGTGGTCAGGAAAGCCGCAGATTTCGCAGAATAATGGGATCAGCCATCAGGAAAGCGCCGCATACCTCTGGTGCCTCAGCACCTTCTGAGGAAGGGGCGACGGCAGAAGACACGCACGAAATCTGCGTGAATCTGTGGTTTCAACCTCGTCAGAGGTACTCGACCGAGACGATCTCGAGTTCGCGGGTGCCGCCCGGCGCCTGCACATCAACGACGTCGCCCTGGTGCTTGCCGATCAGCGCACGCGACATAGGCGAGGCCACGGAGATCAGGCCCGCCTTGATGTCGGCCTCGTCCTCACCGACGATCTGGTAGCGCAGCTCTTCCTCGGTATCGGTGTCGGCCAGCGTCACCGTGGCGCCGAAGACGACCTTGTCGCTGGCCGGCAGATTCGTGACGTCGATGATCTGGGCCGAGCCAAGCTTGGACTCCAACTCCTGGATGCGCCCTTCGATGAAGCCCTGTTGCTCGCGCGCAGCGTGGTACTCGGCGTTCTCCTTGAGATCACCGTGCTCGCGGGCATCGGCAATCGCCGCGATCACCTCGGGACGCTTCTCGCTCTTGAGAACACGCAGCTCTTCGCGCAGGCGGTCAGCGCCGCGCTGGGTAATGGGTTGTCTCATGCTTTGATCTGACTCTGCGCCAACTGCTCGTGCAGATCCTGCAGCCGGCGCACCTGGGGTTCGTTGAGATATTCCATTGCCACGGCGGCCGCACGGGCGCCGGCAATGGTCGTGAAGTAGCACACCTTGTGATGGATGGCTGCAGCCCGAATCGAGCGCGACTCCTCGATGGACTTCTTGCCCTCGGTGGTGTTTGTGATGAACTGTATCTCGCCGTTCTTGATCATGTCCACACAGTGCGGGCGGCCTTCCTTGACCTTGTTCACGATGTCTACCGGAATGCCCGCTTCGGTCAGCGCGGCCGCAGTACCGCGCGTGGCCACGACGCGGAAGCCGCGTGCAGCCAGCGTGCGCGCCAGCTCCACGGCCTGCGGCTTATCGACTTCGCGTACCGAGATGAAAGCCGTGCCCTCCGCCGGCAGATTGGCCCCCTGCCCGGCCAGCGCCTTGGCGAAGGCCTCGCCGAAGCTGCCGCCGACGCCCATCACCTCGCCGGTGGAACGCATCTCCGGCCCCAGCAAGGGGTCCACCGCTGGAAACTTATTGAAGGGGAAGACCGATTCCTTGACCGAGTAGAAGTTCGGCCGGATCTCGCCCTTGATGCCCTGATCGGTGAGCGACCGCCCCACCATGCAGCGCGCTGCAGCCTTGGCCAGCGGCCGCCCGGTCGCCTTCGAGACGAAGGGGCTGGTGCGTGAAGCGCGCGGATTGACTTCCAGGATGTAGAGGCGATCCTCCTGCAACGCGAACTGCACATTCATCAGACCGACGACATTGAGCGCGCGCGCCAACTCGCCGATCTGGGTGCGAATGCGGTCGAAGACCGACTCGCTCAGCGAGTACGGGGGCAAGGAGCAGGCGGAATCGCCCGAATGCACACCGGCCTGCTCGATGTGCTCCATGACGCCACCGATGACGACGTCCTGGCCGTCCGACAGCGCATCGACATCGATCTCGATGGCGTTGACGAGGAAGTGATCGAGCAGCACCGGCGACTTGTTCGACACCAGCACGGCGGTGTTCATGTACTGGATGAGGTCGGCGTCGTCGTAGACGATCTCCATGGCGCGGCCGCCGAGCACATAGGAAGGCCGCACCACCAGCGGATAGCCCACCACCTTGGCCAGCTCCAGCGCCTGCGCCTCGCTGGTCGCGGTGGCGTTGGGCGGCTGCATCAAGCCCAGCTTGCCGACCAGCTGCTGGAAGCGGTCGCGATCCTCGGCCAGGTCGATGGAATCCGGCGCGGTGCCAATAATCGGTGCACCGGCAGCCTCCAGCTCGCGCGCCAGCTTCAACGGCGTCTGTCCGCCGAATTGCACGATGACGCCTTCCGGCTTCTCCAGATCGACGATTGCCAGCACGTCCTCGGCCGTCAGCGGCTCGAAGTAGAGGCGATCCGAGGTGTCGTAGTCGGTGGAGACGGTCTCCGGATTGCAGTTGACCATGATGGTCTCGTAGCCATCCTCCGACAGCGCGTGCGCGGCGTGCACGCAGCAGTAGTCGAACTCGATGCCCTGCCCGATCCGGTTCGGTCCACCGCCCAGCACCATGATCTTGCGGCGATCCGAGGGGCGCGCCTCGCACTCCTCGTCGTAGCTGGAGTAGAGATAGGCCGTGGCCGAGGGGAACTCAGCCGAGCAGGTATCCACACGCTTATAGACCGGCCGCACGCCGAGGGCCTGCCGGTGCGCGCGCAGCACGGTCTCTTCGCAGCCGCAGAGCCGGGCCAGCCGGGCGTCGGAAAAGCCCATGCGCTTGAGCGCGCGCATCTGCTCGGCGTCGATGCCGGTAACGTCACGACCGCGCAGTGCCTGCTCGGTCTCCACCAACTCATTGATCTGCTCGACGAACCAGACGTCGATGCCGGTCAGGCGGCACACCTCGGGCACGTCGAGGCCAGCGCGCAGCGCCTCTCCGACGTACCAGATGCGCTTTTCGCGCGCGGTGACCAGCTCCTCGCGGATGCGCGTCAACGTCTCCTCGTCGTGCTGCTCGAAGAGATCGTCGAGACCGTCGGAGCCGACTTCCAGGCTGCGCAGTGCCTTCTGGAAGGACTCCTGGAAGTTGCGGCCGATGGCCATGGCCTCGCCCACGGACTTCATCTGCGTGGTCAGCCGGGAGTCGGCCTGCGGGAACTTCTCGAAGGCGAAGCGCGGGATCTTGGTGACGACGTAGTCAATGGCCGGCTCGAAGGAGGCTGGCGTGACGCCGCCGGTGATCTCGTTGGAGAGCTCGTCGAGGGTGTAGCCCACGGCCAGCTTGGCGGCCACCTTGGCAATCGGAAAACCAGTGGCCTTGGAGGCCAGCGCCGAGGAACGCGACACGCGCGGGTTCATCTCGATGACGACCAGCCGACCCGTCTCGGGGTCGACCGCGAACTGGACATTGGAGCCGCCGGTCTCGACCCCGACCCTGCGGAGCACCGCCAGCGAGGCGTCGCGCATGATCTGGTATTCCTTGTCGGTCAGCGTCTGCGCCGGCGCCACGGTGATGGAATCGCCGGTGTGCACGCCCATCGGGTCAAGGTTCTCGATGGAGCAGATGATGATGCAGTTGTCCGCCTTGTCACGGACCACCTCCATCTCGTACTCCTTCCAGCCGAGCAGCGACTCCTCGATAAGCACCTCGTTGGTGGGCGACAGATCAAGGCCGCGCGTCACGATCTCCTCGAACTCCTCCGGGTTGTAGGCGACGCCACCCCCCGAACCACCCATCGTGAAGCTGGGGCGGATGATTACGGGGAAGCCGATGGCGCGCTGCAGCTCGCGGGCCTCCTCCCAGCCATGCGCGAGCCCGGAGGCTGGCGACTCCAGACCGATCTCGGTCATGGCGTTGCGGAACTTCTCGCGATCCTCGGCCAGGTCGATGGCATCACGCGAGGCACCGATCAGCTCAACCCCATGCTCGGCCAGCACGCCGTGCTTGTAGAGGTCCAGCGCGCAGTTCAGCGCCACCTGCCCGCCCATGGTCGGCAGCAGCGCGTCAGGCTTTTCGGCCTCGATGATCTTCGCCACCGTCTGCCAGGTCACCGGCTCAATATAGGTCGCGTCGGCCATCTCCGGGTCGGTCATGATCGTGGCCGGATTCGAGTTGACCAGGATCACGCGGAAGCCTTCGGCCTTCAGCGCCTTGCAGGCCTGCGCGCCGGAATAGTCGAACTCGCAGGCCTGACCGATGATGATCGGGCCGGCGCCGATGATGAGAATGCTGTGGATGTCGCTGCGCTTGGGCATGTCAGGTCCTGGCGGCGCCGGCGTGGCGGTCGATCATGGTCACGAAGTCGTCGAAGAGGCCCGCCACGTCGCGCGGGCCGGGGCTGGCCTCCGGGTGCCCCTGGAAGCTGAAGGCAGGCGCGTCGTCGAGGGCGAGGCCCTGGTTGGTGCCGTCGAAGAGGGAACGGTGCGTGACCGTCACGCCGGCCGGCAGTGAGGCCTCGTCGATGGCGAAGCCGTGGTTCTGGCTGGTGATCAGCACGCGCCCGTCGCGCAGATCCTGTACCGGATGGTTGGCGCCGTGGTGACCGAACTTCATCTTCAGTGTGCGCGCTCCGGCCGCCAGCCCCAGGATCTGGTGACCGAGACAGATACCGAATGTCGGCATTTTTGCCTCGATCAGGGCGCGAGCCGTCGCGATCGCGTAGTCACAGGGCTCGGGATCGCCGGGGCCATTGGAAAGCAGCACCCCATCCGGCGCCAGCGCCAGGATCTCCTCCGCGGAGGTGGTCGCGGGCACCACCGTCACCCGGCAATCGCGGTCAACGAGCAGGCGCAGGATGTTGCGCTTGACGCCGAAGTCGCAGACGACAACGTGCCGCTTGCCGCCCTCGATCACGGGGCTGGCGTTGTCCGCGAAGCGCCAGCTGCCGTGCTTCCACTCGTAACGCTCGGCCGTGCTGGCGCCGCGCGCGAGATCGGCGCCCTTGAGCCCACTGAAGCCGCGCGCGGCTTCCAGGGCGGTCTCCACCGACAGGCCCTCGCCGGCGGCGATGCAGCCTGCCTGCGCACCCGCATTGCGCAGATGGTTGGTCAGCCGGCGCGTGTCGATGCCGCCGATGGCGACGACGCCCTCGTCGCGCAGATAGGCGTCGAAAGCGCGCTCGGCGCGATAGCTGCTGGGCGGACGCGGCACTTCGCGCAGCACGAGGCCGGCGAGCTGAACGCGGTCGGACTCGGTGTCCTCGCTATTGGCGCCGACATTGCCGATGTGCGGATAGGTCAGAGTGACGATCTGGCGCTGATAGCTTGGATCGGTCAGGATTTCCTGATAGCCGCTCATCGCGGTGTTGAAGACCACCTCACCAGTGGTGGTGCCTTCGGCGCCAATTGCGTAGCCGTGGAACAGGGTGCCATCGGCGAGGGCCAGCGTGGCAGGCGGGAGAGCGCGCATGCGGATAGTCCGGTTCGGAAAGTGGGCGTCTCGACCGCGGGCAGGCGTACGCGCCGGAGGTCGAACCGGGCGCGGATTCTAGCGCCTAGTCGCCCGACGCGTCCATTTGTAACGCCGCGCGGGTGAGCGCCTCGCCATCCAGCCGGAAGCGTTGCCATTCCGGTTGGTGCACGGCGCCGAGCCGCTCATAGAAGGCAATGGCGGGCGCATTCCAGTCGAGCACGGACCATTCGACGCGCGCGTAGTGACGCCGCTCCGCCTCGGCGCAGACGGCGCGCAGCAGCGCCAGACCGATGCCCTGCCCGCGCGCCTCGGGCAGCACGAAGAGGTCCTCAAGATAGAAACCCGGCCGGCAACGGAATGTTGAAAACGACTTGAAGTAAATCGCGCAACCAACTGCTTCTAGGTTGATTTCACTGCTATCAATTTGCTCGGCGAGGAGCGCCTCGACGAAGGGCCGGCGCCCGAAAAGCGCCTCGTGCAACTCCCCGGCGTCCAGCGCCAGCTCGTGCTCAAGGGCCTCATAGGCCGCCAGCGCCTGGATCAGCTTCAGGAGCACCGGCACATCCGCCGGCTGCGCGCGGCGAATGCGCGCAGCCGAGGACTCAGAGGCCGAGGACATCGAAGAGATCGTAGCGCCCTGGGCTGCGCCCGCGAAGCCAGGCCGCCGCGCGCAGCGCGCCGTTGGCAAAGGTGGCACGGCTGGATGCCCGGTGACCGAGTTCGATGCGCTCACCGTCGCCGAGGAAGAGCACCTGATGATCACCCACAACGTCGCCGCCACGCACGGTGGCGAAGCCGATGGCCCCGCTTTCGCGCTCGCCGGTATGCCCCTCGCGCGACTTGACCGCGACATCCTCGAGCCGAACCCCGCGCGCCTCGGCCGCCGCCTCGCCCAGCGCCAGCGCAGTGCCACTGGGGGCGTCGACCTTGTGGCGATGATGCGCTTCGACGACCTCGATATCGAAGTCATCCCCCAGCGCCTTTGCCGCCTGCGCCACCAGCGCGCGGAGCAGCGTCACGCCCAGGCTGTAGTTGGCCGCCATGACGATGGGGATATCGGCGCTGGCGGTCTCGATCTTGGCGAGCTGGCCATTGTCGAAGCCGGTGGTGCCAATCACCATGCCGCAGCCCTGCTTGCGGCAGGCCGCCAGCAAAGCGAGGCTCGCCTCCGGACGGGTGAAGTCCACCACAACATCGGCTCTGGCGACGGCGGCTTCGACGTCGGCGCTCACCGTCACGGCCGCTTCCGGCCTCACCGGCTTGCCGACACCGGAGGCTTCCGGATGGTCCAGCGCCGCGACCAGCTGCAGCCCGTCGTGCCCTTCCACGGCCTCGGCCAGCGCCTGACCCATGCGGCCACCGGCACCGGCAATGCAGATCTTCATTGTGTCGCCCATCGCGTCCTTGCCTCCCATGGCGGCCTAGCCACCAATGGCATCTTCGATGAATCGGCGCGCCTTATCCAGCCAGGAACTGGATTTCGGATTGTGCCGCTCCGAGGAATCCTCCAGTGATTCCCCGAACTCGCGCAGCAGATCCCTCTGCTTGCGCGTGAGCTTGACAGGTGTCTCGACCATCGCCGTAACCAGCAGGTCGCCATGCCCGCCGCCGCGCAGGCTGGGCATGCCCTTGCCACGCAGACGGAAGGTCTTGTTGGTCTGGGTGCCCTCGGGGATCTTGAGCTTGGCCTTGCCGTCGAGCGTAGGCACGTCCAGCTCGCCGCCTAGTGCGGCCGTCACGAAGCCGATCGGTACCGTGCAGAAGAGATCCGCGCCCTCGCGCTCGAAGAAATCGTGCGGCTTGACGTTGATCTGGATGTAGAGATCGCCGGGCGGGGCGCCGGCATCGCCGGGTTCGCCGTCGCCGCTGCGCCGGATACGGTCGCCGACGTCGACACCCGCGGGGACCTTCACCGTCAGCGTCTGCTCGCTGCGGATCTGGCCCTGACCCTTGCAGTCGGAACAGGGGTCGGTAACGACCGTGCCGCGGCCGCGACACTGCGGGCAGGTCTGCGCCAGCGTGAAGAAGCCTTGCTGGATACGCACCTGGCCGCGACCGTGACAGGTCGGGCAGGTCGGCGGCTTGCCGCCCTTGGCGTTGCCGGTGCCCTTGCAACTGCCACAGTTGTCGAAGCGCGGAATGGTGATGGTGTGTTCGCTGCCGGCGTAGGCCTCTTCCAGCGTGATGTCGAGCTCGTAGCGCAGGTCCGCGCCGCGCCGCGGTCCACCGCGGCCACCGCCGCCGAAGATGTCGGAGAACATGTCACCGAAGATGTCGGAGAAGCCGCCACCGAAATCACCAGCACCGGCACCGCCGCCCGCCGCGCCGCGCAGACCATCGTGGCCGTAGCGGTCGTAGACCTGCCGCTTCTGCGGATCGGAGAGCACCTCGTAGGCCTCGCCGGCTTCCTTGAACTTGTCGGCCGCCTCTTCGTCGCCCGGGTTGCGATCCGGGTGGTACTTCATCGCCATGCGGCGATAGGCCTTCTTGATGTCTTCGTCGGAGGCGTCGCGAGAGACGCCCAGGACTTCGTAGTAATCGCGCTGGCTCATGCTGCTCCCTGGTGCAGTAGGGCTGCCCGAAACGCAAAACGCCCGAAGACGGGCGCTGCGTGCGGATGAACGGCAAAAACCGGGGCCGCGCTGGCGGCGCGGCCCCGGTCTGGACAGCCGTTATTTCTTGTCGTCGTCCTTGACTTCGGTGAACTCGGCATCGACGACGTCCTCGTCGGACTTGGCCTGGGCCTCACCGTCGCCGCCAGCTTCGCCACCCTCGGCGCCGCTCTCGGCATAGGCGCGCTCGGCGAGCTTGGCGGACGCCTCGGCCAGCGCCTGCGTGGCGGTGTCGATGGCCTCCTTGTCGTCACCCTTGAGGGCCTCACGCAGCTCGTTGATCTTGGTCTCGATCTCTTCCTTCTCGGAGGCTTCGATCTTGTCCTCGCCGAGGTCCTTCATGGACTTCTCGACGCCGTGGATCATCGCGTCCGCCTGGTTGCGGCTGTTGACCAGCTCGGCGAACTTCTTGTCCTCCTCGGCGTGCGCCTCGGCGTCCTTGACCATCTGCTCGACCTCGTCCTCGGAGAGACCGGAGCTGGCCTTGATCTCGATGGACTGCTCCTTGTTGGTCGCCTTGTCCTTGGCCGAGACGTTGAGAATGCCGTTGGCGTCGATGTCGAAAGTGACCTCAATCTGTGGCATGCCGCGCGGGGCGGGCGGGATGTCGGTCAGATCGAAGCGGCCGAGCTGCTTGTTGGCCGAAGCCTGCTCGCGCTCGCCCTGGTAGACCTGGATCGTCACCGCGGTCTGGTTGTCGTCGGCCGTCGAGAAGACTTCCTGCTTGCGCGTCGGAATGGTGGTGTTCTTCTCGATCAGCTTGGTCATGCGACCGCCCAGCGTCTCGATGCCCAGCGACAGCGGGGTGACGTCGAGCAGCAGCACATCGCTGCGGTCGCCGGAGAGCACCGAACCCTGCAGCGCGGCGCCGACGGCCACGGCTTCGTCCGGATTGACGTCCTTGCGCGGCTCGCGACCGAAGAACTCCTTGACCGCTTCCTGCACCTTGGGCATGCGCGTCTGGCCGCCAACGAGGATGACCTCGTTAATGTCGCCGGCCTTCATACCCGCGTCCTTCAGCGCGGTCTTGCACGGCTCGATGGCACGCGCGATCAGATCCTCGACCAGGCCCTCGAGCTTGGCGCGCGTCAGCTTCAGGTTGAGATGCTTCGGACCGCTCTGGTCGGCCGTGACGTAGGGCAGGTTGATCTCGGTCTGCGTCGTCGACGACAGCTCGATCTTGGCCTTCTCGGCGGCCTCCTTGAGGCGCTGCTTGGCCAGCGGGTCCTGGCGCAGGTCGATGCCCTGCTCCTTCTTGAACTCCTCGGCGATCCAGTCGATGACGCGGTTGTCGAAGTCCTCGCCACCCAGGAAGGTGTCGCCGTTGGTGGCGTGTACCTCGAACTGCTTGTCGCCGTCGACGTCCGCGATCTCGATGATCGAGATGTCGAAGGTGCCGCCGCCCAGGTCGAAGACCGCGACCTTCTTGTCGCCGCCTTCCTTGTCCAGCCCGTAGGCCAGCGCAGCCGCGGTCGGCTCGTTGATGATGCGCTCAACCTCGAGCCCGGCAATCTTGCCGGCGTCCTTGGTGGCCTGGCGCTGCGAGTCGTTGAAGTAGGCCGGCACGGTGACCACGGCCTTGGTGACCTTCTCGCCGAGATAATCCTCGGCGGTCTTCTTCATCTTCGCGAGCACCTCTGCAGAGACCTGCTGCGGCGCGAGCTGCTTGTCGCGCACTTTCACCCAGGCATCGCCGTTGTCGGCCTTGACGATCTCGTAGGGCACCATGTCGATGTCCTTCTTGGTGATCGGATCGTCGAAGCGCCGGCCGATCAGTCGCTTGATGGCATAAAGCGTATTGGCCGGATTGGTGATCGCCTGGCGCTTGGCCGGGCGGCCCACCAGCGTCTGACCGTCGTCGGTGTAGGCGACGACTGAGGGCGTGGTGCGCTCACCCTCGGCGTTCTCGATGACCTTGGCATTATTGCCTTCGAAGACGGCGACGCAGGAATTGGTGGTTCCCAGATCGATTCCGATAGTGCGCGACATAGTTGTGGACTCCTAAAAGATTGAAATTCGGTTGCCGGCAGTAATCTCCGGCCGATGCCTGAGCAAATTGGGGCGCACGCCGGGCATTCAACCCCGGCGCGACGAATCAGCGCTTATCGCTGCCCGACGGCGCCTCGCCGTCATCCTGCGCTTGGCTGCCATCATCGCCACCGCTCTGCGCCTGCGAGGCCGCAGCAGCAGCGACGACCACGCGCGCTGGCCTGAGCACGCGCTCGTGGAGCTGAAAACCCTTCTGCACGACTTCCAGCACGTGATTCGGCGCCACATCGGCGCTGGGGGTCATGGAGACGGCTTCGTGAAACTCCGGGTCGAAGACGGCGCCGGCCGGGTCGAGCTCGACGACGCCATGCCGCGCCAGGGTGTCGCCCAGCTGCTTGCGAGTCAGTTCAATGCCCTCGATGACCGGCTGCGTGGCGCCCGCCTCGCGCGCGGCCCTGAGGCCGAGTTCCAGACTGTCGACCACCGCCAGCAGATCCCGGAAGACCTTCTCCGCCGCGTACTTGACGGCATTGGAATTCTCGCGCTCCATGCGCTTGCGCTGATTCTCGGCCTCGGCGCGCGTGCGCAGCAGCTGGTCCTTGTAGGCCTGGGCCAGCGCCTCGGCGCGGGCCACCGGATCCTCCTGAGCAACCTCGCCTTCAGCGCCCTGCGGCATCTCGGCTTCCGGCTGTTGATCCGTGGCTTCCTGCGGATCCCCTGATTTGCGCGCGTCGTCGTTATCCGACATAGATCTCTGGCTCGTGCGTGGAATGGACTGCGGCCGCGAAAACGCGGCCAACGCCGAGCATCTTGGGGGCGCTCAGGAAGCTTTCAAGCCTTCGCTGAGAATTCGCGCCGTGTCGCGCACCAGTGGAATGATCCGCCCATAGGCCATGCGCGTGGGGCCGATGACGCCGATGATGCCCGCCACGCGGCCATCCAGCGAATAGGGGGCGGTGACCACACTGCAGTCGTCGAGTACGCGATAACCCGATTCGTCACCGATGAAGAGCTGGACGCCCTGCGCCTCCAGACACTGATCGAAGACCGCGAGCAGATCGCGTTTGCGATCGAGGGCGTCGAAGAGATCGCGCAGGCGATCGATCTGCGCCAGTTCCTCGAAGGCGAAGAGATTGGCGCCGCCCGCGACGACCATATCGCCGTCATCGCGCTTCTCGGGCGCAGCGGATTCCAGCAGCTCCAGTGCCGACTGCAGCTGCGCGTCGACGCTCTGCTTGGTCTCGCCGAGGTCCTGGCGCAGTGCCTCGCGCAGCGCCAGCAGGTCACGGCCGGCGAAGTGGGTATTGATGGCGTTGGCAAAGCGTTCCAGTTCCTCGGCGGCATAGGTGCGCTCGGTCTGCAGCACGCGGTTTTGCACCTCGTGCTGATTGACGACGAGGATGGCGAGCACGCGCTGCCCCGATAGCGGCAGGAACTCGATGCGACGCAGCACGGCACGGTTGCGCCGCGGCACGGTGACGACGCCCGCCATGGTCGACAGGCTCGACAGCACGTGCGAGGTCGCCTGCAGCATCTCGTCGGAACCCGCCGCGCGGCTGCCCAGGATTTCCTGCATCAGCCGCCGCTGCACGCGCGCCGGCATGTGCTCCGGCTCCAGCAGTTGATCGACGAAGAGCCGATAGCCCTGCTGCGTCGGGATGCGACCGGCCGAAGTATGCGGAGAACAGACGAAGCCCATCTCGTCGAGATCGGCCATGACGTTGCGGATCGTCGCCGGCGACAGACTGTTGCCGACCTCGCGCGAGAGCTGCCGAGAGGCCACCGGGTGGCCGTCACGGATATAGCGCTCGATGAGCAGCTTCAACAGCCAGGCGGCGCGGTCATCGAGTTCAGCCATGGCGGGAACGCTATGCCGACCTCGGGGACGCGTCAAGCCGGCTGTCACCTAGTCAAAACCGCTACGCTTGGCGCAACAGGGATCCCGGATTCAGCATGCAGCGCTTCTCAACCATCGGTATCGTCGCAAAGCGCGATGCAGCCATCGCCAGCACGCTGGCGACGCTGATCGAGTTCCTCCGCGACCACGACTGCGAGATCATCACCGACGCTGGCTGCGCCGCTCTACTGCCGGAGCAGCTCGATGCCTGCGCGCCCGAGGCGCTGCACGCCTGCGATCTGGTGATTGTCGTCGGCGGCGACGGCACCCTGCTGCACGCCGGCCGCGCGCTGGCCGCCCGCGACGTCCCCATCCTGGGCATCAACCAGGGACGACTCGGCTTCATGGTTGATGTCGCTCCGAACGACCTCGCCGCGTCACTGACCGCCGTGCTGGCGGGCGACTATCACGAAGAGCAGCGCCCGATGCTCGATGCGCACATCGAGCGCGACACCGATGGACGGCACCAGTTACTCGCCGTCAACGACCTCGTCATCCGCAACCAGGCGGCGATCCGGATGATCGAGTTCGAAACCTTTCTCGACGATGCCTTCATCAGCACACACCGAGCCGACGGCATCATCGTGGCCACACCTACCGGTTCGACGGCCTACGCCCTATCCGGAGGTGGGCCCATCATCCATCCTGGCGTGGACGCCGTGACACTGGTGCCGATCTGCCCGCACGCGCTGTCGGACCGGCCGGTTGTGGTGTCGGCACAGCACAGCATCCGCATCAGGCTCATCGGCGACGCGCGCACGCGTGCCGTCTGCACGGCCGACGGCCAGCACAACGAAACCATCCGTAGCGGCGACACCCTCTGCGTGCAGCGCGCGCCTCGACCGCTCCGGCTCATCCATCCGCCGTCCTATAATTATTTCGAAGTGCTGCGCAGCAAGCTGCACTGGGGCCGCGACCGCGTCTGAGGCTGCCTGCATGCTCGTGCATCTGGATATCCGCGACTTCGCCATCGTCGACGCCGTCTCGCTCGACCTCGCCGCCGGCATGACCGTTCTCAGCGGCGAGACGGGCGCGGGCAAGTCCATCCTGGTCGACGCCATCGGCCTGCTGCTCGGCGACCGCGCCGATAGCGCCAATGTCCGCGACGGTGCCGCGCAGGCGGAAGTCTCCGGCCAGTGGACACTGGCTGCCGATGACGACGCCGTGCGCTGGCTCGACGAGCAGGCCCTGACCGACGAGGCCGAACCGGAGAGCATCGTGCTGCGACGGGTGATCTCCGCGGACGGTCGCTCGCGCGCCTTCATCAACGGCCGGCCAGTATCGGTGGGCGCACTGCGCGAACTCGGCGAGATGCTCGTCGAGATCCACGGCCAGCACGCCCATCAGCTGCTGCGCAAGCCCGAACACCAGCGCCGCCTGCTCGACGACTTCGGTGACCACGATGCGCTGCTCGCGGAGGTGGCCGAGGCTGCCCGAGCCCTCAGTGAATCCAAACGCCAGCACGAGGCCGCGATCGGCACCCATGCCACCGACCCCCGACAGCTCGAATACCTGCGCCACCAGGTCGAGGAAATCGAGGCACTAGAGCTCAGCGAGGAGGGCTTGAGCGAGCTGGAGGCAGACCACCAGCGGCTGGCGCATGCCGAGTCCCTGCTCTCCACCGGCGGCCAGGCGCTCGCCGGCTTGAGCGACGACGAAACCTCCGCCCGGTCACAGCTCTCCACCATCCACGGCCTGCTGAGCGAGCTCTGCGAGCGCAGCGAGGACTTCCGTGAAGCTGCCGATCTGGTTGATCAGGCCTTCATCGCAGTGGACGAGGCCACCACCAGCCTGCGCCACGCCCTCGACCGCATCGAGGTCGACCCCGAGCGCCTGCGCCAGGTCGAAGAGCGAATCTCAAGCATTCACGACATAGCGCGCAAGCATCACGTCCGTGCCGCCGAGCTGCCCGGCCTCGGCGAGCGCTTGCGCGGCGAGCTGGAGGCAGCCGAGGCCGCGGGCGGTGACATCGCGCGACTGGAAGCCGCCATCGAGGAAGCCCGCCAACGCTACCGCGACGCCACCGCACCATTGAGCCAGGCGCGCGCCGAGGCCGCCGAGGCGCTGTCTGCGACGGTGCAGGAACGCCTCGCGCAGCTGTCCATGCCGGATGCGCGGCTGCAGGTAGCGGTGCGCAGCGCCCCGGAAGAACGCGTATCACCGCAGGGCAGCGACGAAGTCGAGCTGCAATTCAGCGCCAACCCCGGGCAGAGCCCGCGAGCGCTGACACGCGTCGCCTCCGGTGGTGAGCTGTCGCGCATCAGCCTAGCCCTGCAGACCGCGCTGTCGGCGCGCGCCAAGGTCGGCGTCATGATCTTCGACGAAGTCGATGTCGGTGTCGGCGGCGCCACCGCCGAGGTCGTCGGCCGCATGCTGCGCGGGCTGGCCGAGCGCGCGCAGGTGCTTTGCGTAACGCATCTACCGCAGGTAGCCGCCCAGGGGCATCATCAGATCACCATCGCCAAGACCACCTCGGACAGCACCACCCGCGTCTCAGCGCAATCCCTGACCCATGACCAACGCCGCGACGAACTGGCACGCATGCTCGGCGGCGTGGACATCACGGACAAGACACGGGAGCTGGCCGAGCAGATGCTCGCGCAGAGCGCGGCCTAAGCGAACGGGCTACTTCTCGGACTTCGGCCGGACGTAAAGAACGAGGCTGTGGTCCTCGATCTCGTAGCCGTGCTCGGCTGCGATCTCCTTCTGCAGACGTTCGATCTCGGCGCTGTAGAACTCGATGACCTGCCCGGACTTCACGCAGACCATGTGGTCGTGGTGCTTGTCCGGCGCCAGTTCGAAGACCGCGCGACCGTCGGAGAAATGATGCCGCTCCACCAAGCCCGCCGACTCGAACTGGGTCAGCACGCGGTAGACGGTGGCCAAGCCGATATCTTCTCCGGTATCGAGCAGCAACTTGTAGACATCCTCCGCGGAGAGATGTCGCGTGTCACTGCCTTCCAGGATCTGAAGGATTTTTAGCCGCGGCAGCGTGACCTTAAGGCCCGCGTTCCGAAGGTCTTGCGATTCCATTGGCGCAAGATACCAGTGTTTTATCTTAAGATGCAGGGATGAAGCTGATCCGCACCCTCCTGCGCTCCACCGTCTGCGCCATCCTCGTCGCCGGCATCTCGGCCTGCGGCATTGTCTACAAGCTTCCCACGCGACAGGGCAATGTCCTGGAGCAGGAAAAGCTGGACCGCGTCGAGGTCGGCATGAGCCGTAGCCAGATCCGTTTCCTACTTGGAACGCCGCTCGCCGCCAGCCCCTTCACCGAAGATCGCTGGGACTATCTCGGCTTCTACCGCAGCCCGCGCGGCCAGACCGCGAAGCGCGTCGTGAGCCTCTACTTCGACGGCGACCAACTCGCGCGCGCCGAGGGCTTGAAGCCCGCGAGCGAGCGCGCCGCAGAGGCCGCGAACCCCGAAGCGGTGCGCGAAGACACTGAAGCCTTTGGCAGCGGCCCGCTGCCCGAGCGCGACACCGGCGCCCCTGACGACATCATCAGTCCTCCGGACGACCCCTCTCCGGGGCCCTGACAGGCGTCCGGCGGTCAGGCGCCGGCACGCCCCTTGGCCGCACGCTCGCGCCGCGCCTGCTTGGGATCGGCCTTGAGCGGCCGATAGATCTCAATGCGGTCACCGTCGCGCACCGGGTCTTCCAATGCGCAGAGCTTGCCGAATACCCCCACGCGCATCTGCTGCAAGTCGATATCGGGATGCTTGTCAAGCATCCCGGATGCGCGGATGGCCGCTTCCACCGTCGCGCCGGATTCGACGTCGGCGGCGAGCAGGTACTGCTCCTGCGGATAGGCAAAGGCCACTTGGATGTGCAGCAACTTTCCGGTCAATTCGGACTCCAGAAACGAATAAGCAGGTCGACGAGGCCGAGACCGTAGAGCATCGCCGCGATGACCGCCACGCGCGTGGGATAGACCAGCATGAAACGCACGAAGTTGGCGCGCCGTCCAACGCGCTGCGGGTCGCCTGGACCCTCGCGTCCACGCAGCGCAGCATCAAGTTCCGCGCGAGTCCAGACACGGCCCACGTAGATCAATAGCAGCAATATCGCCAAAGGCGCGCCCAGCCGCAACGCAAAGATCTGCAACCAGCCGAAGACGCTGCGCCCACCCAGCTCTCCCAAGGCCGTGCTGCCGAAGGTCAGAACCGTGAGCAATCCCATGAACCAGATGGCAAAACCTACCGCGGTAACGGCGTAGACCCGCGTGCAACGCTTGCGCGCCATCAGGAACTGCACAAGCGGCTCCATCAGCGCGATGATGGATGCCACCGCCAGCGCCACGACGACCAGATAGATGGCGGCCGGCACCACGCGCCATCCCTGCTCTGCGGCCACGACCACAGGCGCCACGAAAAGCGCCGGCATCTGCCCCTGCAGACGCTGAGGCGCATCGGCGAGCAAGCCCATGACCAGACTTCCCCCCACCACGGCGAGCAGCGTGCTGAGCGCCAGCACCGCCGCCGCGCTGCGCAACAACCGCGCGCGCTCCGGAAGATAGCCGGCATATGCGGCCATCATGCCCAAACCGAGTCCGGCCGAGAACAGCGCTTGACGCAACGCTTCGAGAATGCCGCGCCAGCCAAGAGCGGACCAATTCCAGCCGGCCCAGGGTTGCAGGGCAGCCGCCCAATCGCCACGACGCGCCACAGCCAGCGCCAATAGGGCCAGCAGCAGCAACACACCCCACAGCAGACCTCTTGCGGTCGTCTCGATGCCACCACGGATACCGCGTGCCGCGATCACGCCGCAGGCGACCACCATGATGGTGAACCAGGCAAGCGTGCGCTCGGCATCCTGCGCCACGGCGAGGAAGAGCACCGAAGGATTCTCGGGGTCGGCACCAGCCAGCGCACCGCTGGACGCACGCAGCAGAAAGGCGACATTCCAGCCCGCGATAACCGCGTAGTAGCTTGCCACCACCAAGGGCGCCAATAGCATGAGCGCCGCGATCAGCATCCATATGCGGGAAGCACCGCGCGCGCTGATATCAGCGTGCAAGGCACCGGCCAGATCCTGGCGCATAACGCGACCAAACAGCCATTCGGTCGTCAACAGCGGCCAAGCGACCAGAAGCAGGAAGCCGATATAGACGCACAGGAAGGCGCCACCGCCGTACTCCATCGCGAGCTGTGGAAGTCGCAGCAGCACCCCCGCCCCGACGAGCGCGAGTACCGATGCCACCATGAAGCCGCTTCCGCGGTGCCAATAACCTCCCGGGCTCGATGGCACCATCAGCGCGCTTCCCGGCTGGACAAGCCCACTGTCCGTGAATTCTTGCAGCGTCGGGGCTGTGACATAGGTCTCCTTATAATGGGGCTTATGGCCGACGCATCGCCCAAGCAATCCGCCCCGCGCGTCATCGCGGTAAACCGTCGCGCCCGCTTCGAATACTTTATCGAAGATCGCTTCGAGGCTGGCCTCGCGCTCGAAGGCTGGGAGGTCAAAGCGCTGCGCGCCGGGCGCGCGCAGATTACGGAAGCCTACGTCACCATCCGCAACGGCGAGGCCTTCCTGCTCGGTGGCCATATCACCCCGCTGCAGTCCGCCTCCACGCACATCAAGCCCGACCCGCGTCGCACACGCAAGCTGCTGTTGCACGGCAAGGAACTGGCGCGCCTGATCGGCAAGGTCGAGCGCGCCGGCTACACGCTGGTGCCGCTCGACCTGCACTGGACGCGCGGCCGCGCCAAGCTCGATATCGGCCTGGCGAAAGGCAAGAAGCAGCACGACAAGCGCGCGGATGTGAAGGAGCGGGACTGGCAACGCCAGAAATCCCGCATTCTCAAGTCTTCAACCTAAGCGGCTCAGCAACGCTTTTCGCCTACCACCACCGGCGCCGCCTCATCGGGCTCTATGGAACCAAGAGCGCGCGTGCTAGTCTTAACATTACCTGGGGGCGATCTGGGTTCGACGGTGATCGTGAAGCCCAAGGTGCATGCCGAGGTGTCACCTCCCTCGTAAAACCTGTGGCAACCAAGCTTAGTTGCGAACGACGACAACTACGCCCTCGCCGCCTAAAACCCGGTGAGCACTCCATCCACTGGCGCCGGTTCTGGTGGAAACGGGGTGTCGACTACAACCGGCTCGCGATGACGGCCCGCTCCGGCCAATCCATCGTTAAATCCAAACGGAGATAAGCGTCTGCCTAGTCCCCAGCCCGGAGGATTCGTAGGCGTCGAAAACCTAAATCCGGACTAAGCATGTAGAGCCGAGGGTGGAGCATCATCGGACGCGGGTTCAATTCCCGCCGCCTCCACCAGTTTCTGGTTTGAAGAAGTCCAGAGAAGCACATAAGCCCGCGTAAATGCGGGCTTTTTTGTGCGCGCGAGGGCCTGTTAGGTCCGAGGAAGTCCGGGGGCATGCCCCCAAAAGTGGGGGCATAATTGGGGGCATAGAGCACCCCTCCGGAGGCTATGCCCCCAAATGACCCGCCAGACCAACACGCTTTCAGCAGTCGCCGTCCGCAATGCCCAGTCCTCTGGGCAGATAAGCCGCCTTTACGACGGCGGCGGGATGTATCTCGAAGTGGCCCCAAGCGGCAGCAAGATCTGGCGCTTGAAGTACCGGCGCCTTGGCAAGGAGAAGCGCTATACGATCGGCGCCTACCCGACCATCTCGCTGGCCGAGGCACGCAAGCGGCGGGATGAGGCAAAAAGGATGCTCGCCGACGGCCTCGATCCCAGCGGCGAGAAACGTCTTAACGCCATACGAGAGCGCACTGCCGGGGAGAACACCTTCGAGATGGTCGCCCGCGAATGGCTCGAGCGCGTCTACAGCTCGCAGGTCTCCGATAGCCATTTCGTTCGCAATCGCAGACGGCTTGAGCTGTACACCTTTCCGTACATCGGGAAGCAACCGGTGTCGCAGATCTCACCACCCGAAATCCTGGACTGCCTGCGCAAGATCGAAGCCCGCGGCCACGTACCGACCGCTGATAGGGTCAAGACGCTATGCGGCCAAGTGTTTCGATATGCCGTGGCCACCGGACGTACAGAGCGCGATATCACCGCCGACCTCCGCGGCGCACTGCGCACGCACCGCGCCAAGCACCACGCGGCCATCATCGAGCCCGATGAACTCGCGGAGCTAGTCGGCGCCATCGAAAGCTATCGCGGACAGCCAACCACTCGGGCGGCCCTGCTGATGAATCTGCACGTTTTTGTGCGGCCCGGGGAACTGCGCAAGGCGCGCTGGCAGGACATCGACCTGGATTGCGGGACTTGGAGCTTCGTGGCCAGCAAGACCGCCACCCCACACATCGTGCCCCTCTCAAAGCAGGTGCTGGCCATCCTCAAGGAGATGCACCAGCTGAACGGCCGCTCGGAGTACGTCTTCCCGAGCACGCGCTCACGCAAGCGACCAATGTCCGACGCGACCCTCACTGCCGCTCTCAAAACGCTGGGCTATGCCGAGCGAATGAGCGCGCATGGCGCTCGGGCAACTGCGCGAACCCTGCTCAACGAGAAGCTGGGCTATCGACGCGAGCTGCTTGAACTCCAACTGGCACATGCAGTGAAAGACAGCAATGGTCGTGCCTATAACCGCACCACCTTCATCGACGAGCGGCGCGAGATGATGCAGCGCTGGTCCGACTATCTCGACGGCATCACTGCCTCCGCCTAAGCGCGCCGCCACCCCAGCCTAGGCGCATTCCGGCGTCAGGCTGACACTCGCGCACCGCCCTTCTTAGCGGCTTGCGCTGCCTTGCGAATCGCTTCATCGAGCGTGGTTCCTTCTAAAAGCTGTACCGCGTTGTGGATAGCGTAAAAATCCACGTGGGAGCAGTCACAACGGTGGATCAGAGAGTGAAGGTACTCCGCTGAGCGCGTTATCACTTCGCTTCGGTTGCAGAGCAGGAACGCCACCGCCTCGGCCTCCATCTCAGCGATTTCTGTTCTGACGCGGCGTCGATCTGGCCAATAGCCCTTCGGATCCGCACCCACGTGCCCACAGAGCACGTGACCTAGTTCGTGACACAGGGTTGCGAAGGCTGTCGCTTCGTCATGGCTCGCATTCAGGCGAACGCGCCAGCGCATACCGAATGCATCAGCCTGGGAGCTTGGCAAAACGGTCATGCCGCTCGCCGTGCCCGGTCGTGTCCCACGACGTGGTGTAAGTGATTGGGTGTCACCGGTGGCAACTGGTTTAGGTTTGGATTGCGACGACCAACCTTCACCGAGGAACCACCGATGACCGATGAGATGATGAACCTGCGAGCGCTGCTGGAGAAGAGCCCGGACGCTGATTTGCTGCGTGAGATGATTGGTTTTGCCAGTCAGCGCCTGATGGAGCTGGAGATTGGCGCCCGCACGGGTGCGGGTTACGGCGAGAAGAGCGCCGAGCGTCTGGTGCAGCGCAATGGCTACCGCGAGCGTGACTGGCAGACGCGGGCCGGGACCGTGGAGCTGCGCATTCCCAAGCTGCGCAAGGGCAGCTACTTCCCGGGCTTTCTGGAGCCCCGACGGATGTCGGAGAAGGCACTGACGGCGGTGATTCAGGAGGCCTACATCCAGGGGATCTCGACCCGCTCGGTCGATGATCTGGTGCAGGCCATGGGCGGCACCGGCGTCTCGAAGAGCCAGGTCTCGCGGCTGTGCGAGGAGATCGACGAGCGCGTCCACGCGTTTCTGGAGCGACCGATCGAGGGGGACTGGCCCTACCTGTGGATCGATGCCACCTACGTCAAAGTCCGACAAGCCGGCCGGATCATCTCGGTGGCGGTGATTGTCGCGGTCGGCGTCAACGACGATGGCCGCCGCGAGGTGCTTGGCATGGATATCGGCCCGTCGGAGGCCGAGACCTTCTGGAAGGACTTTCTGCGCAAGCTCGCGCGGCGAGGACTGCGGGGCGTCAAGCTGGTGATCTCCGATAGCCACGAAGGCATCAAGGCGGCTGTCTCCAAGGTCTTCACCGCCACCTGGCAGCGCTGCCGTGTCCATTTCATGCGCAACGCTCTGGCACATGCCGGCAAGAGTGGCCGGCGCGTGGTCTCCGCCTTCATCGCCACCGCCTTCGCCCAGAATGACGCCGAGGCAGCGCGCCAGCAGTGGCGCCACGTCGCCGACCAACTCCGCAGCAGCGTGCCCAAGCTCGCCACGCTCATGGACGACGCCGAAACCGACGTACTGGCCTACATGGACTTCCCCGCCGCCCACCGCGTGAAGCTGCACAGCACCAACCCGCTGGAACGTCTCAACGGCGAGATCAAGCGACGCACCGAGGTTGTCGGCATCTTCCCCAACGAAGCGGCAATCCGGCGCCTCGTCGGCGCCATCCTCCTGGAACAGAACGACGAGTGGGCCGTGCAACGTGCCCGCTACATGACCCGGGAAACCATCACCGAGGTCATCCATCCACCCGCCATGCAACTGCCGGCTGTGGCAGCCTAAGCAACGCAGCCAGCCGAACCGGTAGCCACCGTCATACCCAAGGAGCTACACCACGGCTAGGGACACGACCCCGTGCCCGCCAGCCGATGCCCATAACTTTCGGTGAACTCGATCTGTATGCCGAGCACTTTCGCGCGCATGAGGAGCCGCTGCCAATCCGTGCGGCTCGGCGCACCTTTCGCCAGCAGGCTCTCCAACTGAGCCTCTTTCACCGGCGGACCGACTGTATCCGTGAGTTCGTACAGCACTTCGAAAGGGCCATGCGGATACAAGATCAGGATCGGCACGCCGTCGGGCCTTATCTCGCGCCCCAGCTCCTTCCAGCGCTTGCGCTTCGCGACAAGCGAATGCCCTGGTCGCTGCATCTCGACCATGACGGCGTTGAAGAGCGCCAGTGGGCGCAAACAGCCGACCAGAGACTGAAAACTCTGCTGCACGGCTGATACGCCACGCGTCCGCGCCGCGTTGCGAAACAGCTCGTTCACGGATTCGCGAGTCTGCTCGATGGTGTCGGCACGTGCCGCCTTGACCTCGCCGAGCACACTCGGCGAAGGGGCCGAACGAAAGATATCGCGCTTGTCGAGCTGCCAGTTCTGTAGCGACACCCCCCCCTCCCCCTTACTACTCAGCCGCTACTCGAACTCTGCCAGCTTCCCTTGCCAGCCGGTAGCGGAAAGGCGGTCGAGGCCGGATTCGGCGGCGGCGGCGCAACTCACCGAAACCCCCTGAAAAGCCCGCCACGATGGACGCTCCGATGGGGCTGTCACGCGCTGTGGGCCATGTTCCAAATCGGTCCCACCATAGGTATCGCCGTCCGAGAACGACGGTAGTTCAACCAACCAAAGGAACAGCCCATGAACGGCGATCACGACAGCATTCTCCGCCTCCCCGACGTACTTGAGCAGACCGGCCTGAGCCGCTCGATGCTCTACCAGCTCATGGCCGAGGAGCGTTTCCCTCGGGCAGTCCGCCTCGCCCAGCGCGCAGTCGGGTGGCGGCAATCCGACATCTCTGCCTGGATCGCATCCCGAGTCCCGGCGACGACGGAGGCCGAGTAATGAGCAACCAGCAGAAGAACGCTGGCCATCAGTACTACACGGCTTCGCTGACCACTGTCCACGCTATCGCGGCGCATTACCGGCAAGATCCCAAGCGTGCGCTCTCCGCAGTCGGCGGATATCTCGCTCTGTGCGCCAGCAAGCAGAAGACACGGAACGAGCTGACTACTGGCGGCGGGCAGGCTATCGCGAAAACCCTTGGTAGATCTCGCCGATTGGCTGGGAAGGTTCTCGATGACCTCCGGCAAGTCAGAGTCGATGGCCCCGATGGGAAGTCAGCAGCCGTCGTTGCCACAGCCGATTGGAACGCAACGTGTTCGAGCGACATGAGCCTACCGGAGCGTATAGGTGTCATGCAGACGCTTGTTCTCCCCTGGCACGGGGACCCTGTCAGCTATTCGCCGAAGTTTCTCCAAGGATTTGACCCGGCACACCCGCCCGAGAAACGACCGCTGAGGAAGATTCTGGCGGCAGATGCACCGGATGATCGCTGCCTAGAGGCACTCCTCCTCTTCCTTGAACTGAATCAAAATCTGGCACTCGACATGCACGGTGGTGTTGATGGATCCGTTCTAAACCGGCGCTGGCAGCCAGGCCTCTCCTGGGCCATTCACGAATCGATTGAGCGGCAGATAGGCGACTTCCATTTCAGCTGGGTCCAGCCGGAGCGAGACGACAACGGGACTCAAGCCATTCATGCCAACGCGGACCTCGTGCTGCGCACCGTTGGCAGCGGTGGGCCAGACGGCATCGAGCGCGTCCGGGAAGCAGTTGACCTTCTAATGGCTTTGGGTTTGCTGCACGAACGCGTCGTGATATTCGACTTACCCCCGGAACATCACCCGGCGACGGAGATGGCCTACGTCGCGTTGTACCTAAGCAACAAGGAACGCCGCCGCATGGAGCAACTTGAACAGGGCGCAATATGCAAGCTCGCGCTGAATGCCTGGCGTCGCGCAGACCATGAGGCGGACGCTATGGTTGAAGGCAATCCGAACATCCAGTACGTAGAAGACTCCTTCGACCTACCCACGGGAAAGATGCCTTTCGCGGCGGTCAATCATGGGCGCCCACCGGTAGTCCGATCTATCTTCATGTGCGACCCCGAGCCGCTGACACTGGACAATCAGGCCGGTTTTGCTTGGATGAGTGAACAAAACAAGCGGTGGGCAAGGCGCCTCCAAGAAGCCTTCCGCGGCCCCAAGTCTGATAGAGACGGCGAATGGTGGGAAAAGAGGCTCGCTTCATGAGGAATGATCCAATAGATCAGCACCTTACGGGTGCTCCGTGCACTTCTAGGCGCTTCCATCTTCTCCCATGCAGTTCCACTTTCTATGTTCTTCAAGGCTTTGCCAAACGCTTCCAAGTAACGCCAGAACAACAGGAGCACGCGCATCACGATCAGCCTGCGGCTGCGGTGCGCCAAGACATCTCGACGGCGAGCAAGAATCTGTGCGCAGTCGAGGTGAGCAGTGCGAACGGCCATCGCGCGCGTGCACGTCATGGGGTTCGGAGTGTCTCGCACAACGCCTCACCATCCGTTCATGCAGCCAGGGGGGCTCGATATGATAAGTGAGCTGGTCTTTACGGCCGCAGGCCTGTACGTCGGACCCTCAGGAAAGCAGCCATGCCGCGCCTTTGCCCGTAACACCGGGCAACCGTGCCGCATGACAGCGTTGGCCAACGGCCGATGCAAGCTGCATGGCGGCCTGTCCACAGGGCCAAGGACGCCAGCAGGCAAGGCCCGGAGCCGTGCGAACCTGCGCCAATTCAACTCCGGCATCAATAAAGCGCCACGCTCACGTCCCCATCCGTGACGGCTCCTGCACTACTCACGGAGCCCTCACTGATTCATCGGTCCTGCATGGAGGACTCCGGGATGGCTCATGCAGGACTCCATGAGGAACGTGTGAGCAGATGCTCGATTGCCGGCCACTGCATTAGGATGCAGCCACATAGGGGACAACTCGCGGAGCACGCGTGAACACCGAAAACCACTCGCAGATGGCGGCCTTCATCTGGTCCGTCGCGGATCTGCTGCGCGGAGACTTCAAGCAGAGCCAGTACGGGCGGATCATCCTGCCCTTCACACTGCTACGGCGGCTTGAGTGCGTGTTGGCGCCCACCAAGGACAAGGTGCTGGCTGCGGCGAAGGAGCACACCGACAAGCCGGACGCGGTGCGTGAACAGCTGCTGCTGCGCGCCTCCGGACAGCAGTTCTTCAACGCTTCGGAGCTGACGCTGGGCACGCTGTCCGACGCGCAGACGGCCGACGACCTCATGAGCTACGTGCAGGCGTTCAGCGCTGATGCGCGCGAGATCTTTGAGCACTTCCACTTCGAGGACTTCGTCCAGCAGCTGTCGGCCAACAACCTGCTCTACCAAGTCGTGCAGCGCTTCGCCGGCTTCGACCTGAGCCCGCAACGCATCAGCAACTTCGGCATGGGCAGCATCTTCGAGGAGCTGATCCGCAAGTTCGCCGAAAGCTCGAATGAAACTGCCGGCGAGCACTTCACCCCGCGCGATGTCGTGCACCTGACAACCTCGCTGGTGCTGACCGGCGAGGAAGAGCGGCTGCGACCCAACAGCATCTTCACCATCTATGATGCAGCGGCAGGCACCGGCGGCTTTCTCAGCGAGGCCGACGAGTACATCGCCCAGGTCAGCGAGCAGGTCACGACCTCACTCTTCGGCCAGGAGCTGAACCCGGAGTCCTACGCCATCTGCAAGGCGGACATGCTCATCAAGGGCAAGGAAGTCGCCAACATCAAGCTCGGCAACACGCTGAGCGACGACCAGCTGGCCGCCGACCGCTTCGACTTCATGCTGGCCAATCCGCCCTTCGGCGTCGAGTGGAAGAAGGTCCAGAAGCAGGTCACTGACGAGCACAAGCTCCGCGGCTTCGACGGCCGCTTCGGGCCCGGCCTGCCGCGCGTGTCGGACGGCTCCCTGCTCTTCCTGCTGCACCTGGTCAGCAAGATGCGGGACCCGCGCGATGGCGGCTCGCGCATCGGCATTATCCTGAACGGCTCGCCGCTGTTCACAGGCGGCGCCGGCAGCGGCGAGTCGGAGATCCGGCGCTTCCTGCTGCAACGCGACATGGTCGAGGCCATCGTCGCGCTGCCGACGGACATGTTCTACAACACCGGCATCGCGACCTACGTCTGGATCCTGTCCAACGAGAAGCCGGCCGAGCGCCGCGGCAAAGTGCAGCTCATCAACGCCACCGAGCGCTACAGCAAGATGCGCAAGTCGCTCGGCTCCAAGCGCCAGTACATCGACGACGCCAGCCAGGAAGCCATCGTGCGGGCCTACGGGCGCTTCGAGGAGAGCGATGAGAGCAAGATCTTCCCGGTGGAGGCCTTCGGCTACCGCCGCATCACGGTCGAGCGCCCGCTACGCCTGAACTTCCAGGCCAGCGAGGAACGGTTAGCGCGCCTTGCTGAGGAAAAGGCGCTACAGAAGCTGGACGACGAGCGCCTAGACGCCATAAGGCGCGCCTGTGGCCGCCTGAACGCGGATTACCGCTACACCAACCGCGAGACCTTCCTTGGCGATCTCAAGGCTACCCTGAACGCCGAGAAGCTGAGACTGGCCGCACCGCAGCTCAAGGCCGTGGTCAGCGCCCTCAGCGAGCGCGATCCGGAGGCCGACATCTGCAAGGACGCCAAGGGCAACCCCGAGCCCGACAGTAGCCTGCGCGACAACGAGAATGTGCCGCTCGGCGAGTCCATTTTTGACTACTTCGAACGCGAGGTCCGCCCCCATGTGCCGGACGCCTGGATCGACGAGTCCAAGCGCGACGAACAGGACGGCGAGATCGGCATCGTCGGCTTCGAGATCCCCTTCAACCGCCACTTCTACGTCTTCAAGCCGCCGCGGCCACTGGAAGAGATCGACGCCGACCTCAAGGCCTGCACGGATCGGATCGAGGGGATGATTGAGGAATTATCGGCGTGAGTTTCCCTCAGTATCAGACGTACCGCGATTCAGAGTCCGAATGGCTCGGCCTTATTCCGAGTCATTGGACGATAAAGAGGTTTCGCCACATATTCGCAGAAAGCAAGGAAAAGATAACTGATCGGGCTGTAGGGCCAATGCTTTCCGTATCAGGGTATCGCGGCATTGAGATCAAGGAATACGATGATGAGAACCGCCGCCGGACCGATGAGGAACTAGAGAACTACCGCATCGTGAGGCCTGGCCAGCTAGTCGTGAACACTATGTGGATGAATTACGCTGGGCTTGGTGTCTCTGCCCTTGAAGGGCATGTCAGCCCCGCGTATAGGTGTTACTGGATATCAAACGAGATTGAGGAGAACTACGCGCACCACTTGATGAGGAGTTCGATTTATGTCGAGGGGTATAAGAAATTTCTAACCGGAATACGACCCAACTCCTTACAGATGGGGACAGACGACCTTCGCGCTTTGCCGATCTTATTGCCACCACGCGAAGAGCAAAAATACATAAGTCGCTTCCTCGACCACGAAACCGCCAAGATCGACGCGCTGGTGGAGGAACAGAAGCGCCTGATCGCGCTGCTCAAGGAAAAGCGCCAGGCCGTCATCTCCCACGCCGTCACCAAGGGCCTGGACCCGAAGGTGCCGATGAAGGATTCGGAGGTGGAGTGGATAGGCCAAGTGCCGGCACACTGGCTCATAGGCCCGCTTCGATGGTACGCCGCGATACAGGGCGGCATAGCAAAGGGGAAGGAATACAGCAGCAGAGACAACCTTGTCAGCCTTCCTTACCTGCGTGTTGCTAACGTCCAGAATGGATACGTCGACCTTGCAGAAGTAGCAGAAATCTCGGTACTACCTGAGGAAGCGCAGCGGTACGCGCTTAGAGATGGCGATGTCTTGATGAATGAGGGTGGAGATAACGACAAGCTCGGGCGGGGAGCCGTCTGGCGAGCCCAAATTGAGCCTTGCCTCCATCAGAATCATGTATTTGCAATTAGACCCAATTACCACCTTTCGGCGGACTGGCTCTCGTGGTTTACGTCCTCCGACCAAGCTCGTAGCTACTTCTACTTGTACTCGAAGCAGAGCACGAACCTAGCGTCCATCTCCTCGAGCAACATCATGAGTTGCCCTCTACCGCTTCCGCCACCGCCCGAACAGGCAGAAATAATTCGTTACATCGAGGAATCCGTTAACCAGTTGGACGCTTTGATGGATGAGGTTCAAGCAACTACGAACTTGCTTAACGAGCGTCGCGCCGCCCTCATCTCCGCCGCCGTCACGGGCAAGATCGACGTCCGCAACTGGCAGCCAAGCGACAGTTCAGCTGACATCGAACAGGCGCTCCCCATGGCCGCGGAAGAACCCGCCAGCTACGGGTAGGCTGAGCGGCGGTCACAGGCCGAGGCATTCCCAGCAATCGCGCCAGCAGCCGACCCGGTAGTAGACTCCCAATAAAGCAAATTTCAGGCAGCCAAGCATGGCCCGTTCGCTGCAAGACATCGAGCGCGACATCCAGGCGCTAGAGCCAACTGACCAGCAGCAACTGCTCCGGGACCTCATCGCGGACATGGATGAGGGCGAGGATGCCGACTCCATCGAGCGCGCCTGGCGTGCGGAAGCCCAGCGGCGCCTGAGTGAGCTGCGCAGCGGTTCCGTGACGCCTGTGCCAGCCGAGAAGGTCTTCGCGAAGGCCCGCGCGCGGCTGGGTGGTGCGGGTTGCGCGCCACTCGCTCTTGGATAGAGACGACATCCGAACAGCCGCCGCCACACATCAGAAGCGACGTTCGGGCTACTGGCGACAACGCAGACGCTGAGCGCCGACAGGGGGAGACGGGGAGCATGGCGGACAGCCGAGAGACGCAATTCCAGCAGGACATCATCGCCGCCATGACGGCCGGCGGGGAATGGATGAGAGGCCCGGCATCGGGCTATGACCGCACCAATGCCTTGTATACCGAGGATCTGCTCGCCTTCTTCCGCGAGGCCTATCCAGAGCGCTGGGACAAGCTCTGCAAGAACAATCCGCAGGATCCGGACAGCGCGCTGGTTCGGGCGGTTGTGCGTGGGCTAGAGAAGCAGGGCACCCTGGAAGTTCTGCGCCACGGCGTGAAGGTGCCGGGTGTAGCGATCGCTACCTGCGCCTTCAAGCCAGACCACGGCATGAACCCGGATGCCGCCGCACGCTATGCCGCCAACCGCCTGCGCGTGGTGCCGGAAGTCTCCTATTCGCCGCATGCGCGCGAGGGCGAGTACAACCCGCGGCTGGATCTCGTGCTTTTCGTCAACGGCATCCCCGTGGCCACGCTAGAGCTGAAAAGTCAGTTCAAGCAGAGCGTTGACCAGGCCAAGCGGCAGTATCGCAACGACCGACCGCCGAAGGATCCGACCACCCGCAAGCCTGAGCCACTCCTGACATTCAAGCGCGGCGCGCTGGTGCACTTTGCCGTCAGCCAGGACGAGGTGGCAATGACCACCAAGCTGGCGGGCACAGACACGGTCTTCCTGCCCTTCAACCAGGGCACGGCCGAGGGCGGCGCAGGCAACCCGCAGGCGCCGGACGATATGCACTACGCCACGGCCTACCTGTGGGAGCGCGTCTTCCAGCGCGATGCCTGGATGCGCATCCTTGCCCGTTTCCTGCACTTGCAGCAGGAGACCAAGGAACACTTCGACGGCACGCGCACCACGAAGGAGACGCTGATCTTCCCGCGCTATCACCAGTGGGAAGTGGTCAACCGGCTGATGGACGCCACGCGCACCGAAGGCGTGGGGAAACGGTATCTGGTGCAGCACAGCGCCGGCTCCGGCAAATCCAACTCCATCGCCTGGATGGCGCACCAGCTCAGCGGGCTCTACGGCGACGACGGCAAGCAGCTGTTCAACTCCGTCATCGTTGTCACCGACCGCACCGTGCTCGACGACCAGCTTCAAAGGACGATCTACCAGTTCGAGCATGCACATGGGGTTGTGCGGCCGATCACGCGCGACGTGGGCTCGCAGAGCAAGTCCGAGCAGCTGGCCGAGGCGCTGGTCGCTGGCACGCGCATCATCATCGTCACCATCCAGACCTTCCCCGCCCTCTTCGAGGCGTTGGACAGGCGGCCGCAGCTGGCCGAGGGGCGCTACGCCGTCATCGCCGACGAGGCACATTCGTCGCAGACCGGCAGCTCGGCCGCCAAGCTCAAGGCCATCCTTGGCACGGAGGCGGACGACGACAACGAAGAGATCAACGCGGAAGACATGATGGATGCCGCCGTGGCGGCCCGAACGCCGACCGATCGCATCAGCTACTTCGCCTTCACTGCCACACCCAAGGCCAAGACCCTGGAACTATTCGGCCGGCCACCGGATTCGACGCAACCACCCGGCAACGACAACACGCCCGAGCCCTTCCACCTTTACTCCATGCGTCAGGCCATCGAGGAGGGCTTCATCCTCGACGTGCTCGAAAACTATGTGACCTACGCGACCGCGTGGAAGCTGTCGCACCCCGACGGGGACGAGAAGGAAGTCGACACGCGCAAGGGCTCGACCAAGCTGGCGCGCTGGGTGCGCCTGCACCCCCACAACATCAGCCAGCGTGTGCAGGTCATCGTCGAGCACTTCCGCGAGAACGTCCGTCACCTGCTCAACGGCCAGGCAAAAGCCATGGTCGTCACCGGCAGTCGGCAGGAGGCCGTGCGCTATACGCTGGCCATGCGCAAGTACATCGAAGAGAAGGGCTATGCCGATGTGCACCCGCTGGTCGCCTTCTCCGGCACCGTACCGCCGGATGAGGAAATTCCGGAGGAGGTCGCGGAGAACAGCAGCCGACTGAACCCGGGGCTCAAGGGCCGCGACCTGGCCGAGGCATTCGACACCGACGAATACAACGTCATGATCGCGGCCAACAAGTTCCAGACCGGGTTCGACCAGCCGAAGCTCTGCGCGATGTACGTCGACAAGAAGCTCCAAGGGGTTGATTGCGTACAGACGCTCTCCCGACTCAACCGGACCTTCCCCGGCAAGCAGACTTTCGTCCTCGATCTCCACAACGAGCCGCAGGAAATCCTCGAAGCTTTCCGCCTCTACTACAACAAGGCAGAGTTGGCGGACGTCTCCGACGCCAACGTGGTCTACGACCTGCAACAGTCGCTCGATGCCCAGGGCATCTACCACTGGGACGAGGTTGAGGCGTTCGCTCGCGCCTTCTTCGACCCCAAGGGCGCGGCCAGCAAACTGAGCTACTACTGCAAGCCGGCGCACGAACGCTATACGACGCGCTACAAGGAAGCAGTCGCCGAGATTCAGGCGCTGGAAGCAAAGAAGCGGGAAGCCGAGCGTACCGGCGACCAGGCGGGCGCCAAGCGCTTCACGCAGGAGTTGGAGGAAGCAGGCAAGGCCCGCGACACGCTGGACCTCTTCAAGAAGAACCTCGCCAGCTTCGTCCGTACCTACGAGTTCCTGTCGCAGATCATCAGTTACGAGGACCGCGAGCTGGAACAGCTATGCGTCTTCGCCAAGCACCTGCATCCGCTGCTGCGCACGCAAGCGCCCGAAGGCGAGGAGATCGACCTCTCCGAGCTGCAACTGACCCACTACCGGCTGACCAAGCGCGCGGAGCACCAGCTCCAACTTGCCGAGGAACAGGGCGAGTACGGCCTGAAACCGGTCAGCGATGTCGGCTCCGGTAAGCCCTACGATCCGGAAAAGAAGCGGCTATCCGAGATCATCGAGAAGCTCAACGAGCTGTTTGGGGCAGAGGTCAGCGACGCTGACAAGCTGCAATACGCGAACGGCATCGCCGACCGCATCGAGCGCGACGAGGCGGTAATGGCGCAGGTGAAGAGCCATTCGCCGCAGCAGGTCATGCACGGCCTGTTCCCGAAGCGGGTGACCGACACGGTGCTCGATGCCATGCAGGACCACCAGAAACTATCGATGGAGGTCTTGGAGAACAACGTCACGGAGAAGGAATTCCAGTGGCTGATCCTTCGACTGTTGGCTGACCGCATCTCCGGCAGTCAGCCCGGGAGCCAGCCCTGATGGCCATACCGGACTTCCAAACCCTGATGCGGCCCGTGCTCGAATACATCTCGGCCACCGGGGAGGAGCAGCTCAAGGATATTTACGAGGAGTGGGCTGCGCATTGTTAGTACCGGAGGCAGAACAATTCCGGGCCGTCGTGAAACGGTCATACGTAGCCGCATAGCGAAGAATGCTCCCCTGAATCGGGGGTTACTGCCCTTGCCAGTCTTCCGGGACCAGTGCCGGCGGTTTAGTCCATGGCTCTTCCACCAACGCCTCTTGGAACCAGGTCTCACCAAGATTCGCGTGTTCGGTGACGATCAACTGGAAGCCAGGAACATCCTCTTGGGTAAACTTGAGTAACAGTTCGAACAGTCGGCGCACAGCATTGAGGTCAGCGTCAGCTTCGGTCTTCTGCACTGAACCATCGGCGTCTTTGTAGACCTGCTCGGATGGAAAGTAGACCTGGGTCGGCTGGTCGATCAGCAGGAAACGCGGGATAGGGCGGTTTCCTTTTGCGGCAAAGAAATGTAGAGCGAGCAGCGCGGATAGATGATAAGCAAGATGATTCTCGCCACCGCCAGTTCTGCTCATCAGCATGGGACGTTCGGGACGATCAATAATGATCGTCAACTGCTGAAGATTGATCCGTGCAGGATACGAAGAGAACTCAGCGCCGAATTCCTGGATATACCGCGTCACATGAGCCGAGATGTTGTTGAGAATCGAAACCAATCGATCGCTACTCTCGTCAGCGCCAATCTTCTCCTCGAGCTGCCTTACCTTGTTGTCGAGGTGCTGATGCTCTGCTTCCAATCTGCCAAGCTCTTCATCCGGGAGTAGCCCTTCTAGGAACAGGCTGATACGACCAACCACGCGCGCGGCAGCATTGTTGCGCGCTCCCATCTTGGCGATGACGTCGTTCGCCGATATCGCAGCCGATAGCTCTCCCTCCTTTTTTTTGATCGTGTTCACTACCTCATCCACCCTGCCATGAAGCTCGGCAAGGTAGGCTTCGAGCTTCGGCCGTTGGCCGGTAGCGGTACGCAACTCCTTATCTAGGGATTCCAGCTCTCTGAGTAATACGGTAGCGACGGGCGTATCCAGCGCAAGGTTGCGCTCGCTAAACGGCCACTGCCACTCGCCCGTTTCCGGATTCCTCGGAAATGCTTTGATAGAAGCCAGCCGGTCCACCTGTTCGGCAGCCTCACTTTCATAGCCGCCCGCTCGCTTAGCGAACTGCCGTGCCGCATCTATCCGGGCTTGGACATCACGGCGCTCCTGACGTAGCTCCCTCAGCTCTTCTTCGAGACGCGAAATTCGGCTTCCATCGTCATCTGGCGCCGATTCGGGCGCCCATGACAACGCTGACCTCAATGCGTCGATAGTCCCTTCGCCATCAGGCTCAACATCAGAGGGCCCAATTACGCCCACGGTCCTGGCCTCTGAGTAGAGGCCGGCAGCCTTCGCATGAGACGTATCCCGTTCGTTTCGCGCCTGCGCGAGTTGTTTTCTCTTGATCCTTAAATCCCGCTGCACGGTACGTAGCTTTGCTTCTAGTTCATAGCGATCCTGGGAGGACACGCCAAGAAGAATCGGCAGTGTGTCGCGGATCGCTTGTGGTTGGAATTGCTCATTCTGCCGATAGAACAACTGATCCTTGTTCGCGACCAATCCCTGCTTTTGGAAGAGATAGTAGAACGTGTGCTTCACGTTGGCGGCGAAGCTATCGCGACTATTTGTGACCTCGACATCGGTGCGGTTCTCGGGGATACCCAGCATGCGCGACAACAGCTCGACAATGCTTTCGTCCTGTGTGTTGGTCTCCAACTCCTCAAATTTCGGCGGCTGCAACTTGGCACCCCGTCGCAGCATTGCTGTGCTGCAACTCGCGGCGCCACTAGACGGGGTTGGCTTCGCCACTAGCACTTGCTCCCCCTCAAATTGGTAAACGACCGCAAACCAAGCCACTTTCTCGCGGATCACACCTTCGGGCACATTAAAGGTGGAGCGCCCCATGCAGTATTCAATGATTTCGGAAAGGGCAGACTTCCCAGTCGAAGATCGACCTGTGATGATGTTGAGCCCATCAACATTGAAACGAAGGTCCCGACGCTGACCATCGTGGCTATATATATGGATTGAGCTAATCTTCACGGACGAACTCCGAAGGTCGTGTAAATGGTTGACCGGTCAGCGATTCGGGCGAACTCCTTTCCAAGAATGCGCGCAACCTTTTGGCAAGCGACGGTCTCGTCCGTACCTTTCACGGCCTTGCGCACCGTCTTCGGCACTGACTGGATACGGGCGTCATTCGATATGGCCACACAGCCCTTTTCCATCAGCAAGCCAAACCCTTCGAAAGCATAGGGCAGCATTTGTGTGACTCTATCGGCGAAGCCCACCATAAGTTGCTGATTCAATTCCGTGGTGCTGAGTAATCGGCTTCGCGAGTTTCTGGCGATCACGTCACGCGAGTCTTTGTAGAGGCACAGTGGCAGCAACAACAACGTCAGGGAGAAAGGCATGCCGCGGGCGTCTGCTTCCTCGTACCCGCGTATTCCACGGAACAGAATCAGGCCGCAAAAAGCCGGATTGAACAAGTTGCGAATCTCGAACGGGCGCTGATCCAACCGCTTCATGAAGCAGCCCCCAACACCTTGTCGATCCGGTCGAGGAACCTCGGATGCCAATAAACTCTGGGTTTTGGTGCGCCATCGGCAAGGATATGGAAATTGCCGCGAAGAACATACGGCTCGGTCACCCTCGCGCGAATGCGCATGGATTCCATATTCCCCGTCTCGAACTGGGCCCAGTTATAGAGAGCAGCACCAGCTTCGCGCAGAGCCTCCTCGGCGCTATCATCAGCTAGCACATCAAAGACGACATCTTTGTAGCGACTCCATTCGTCTACCAGACGGTCTTCGTATTCCTCGACCTCGCCAGTCACTAGTAAATTTTGCCGCGCCCAAGCAGATCTCTGCTCAAAGGCCCGATAGTAGTCCAGAATCGCGCTCCTAATACGTTTAGATGACAGGCCGATTTCGTGGAGCTGCCTGACAAAAAGACGCGGATCAGCATCAGTGTCGATCTCCTCAGCGGGCTCCGTCCCACGGAAGGTTATGGGGAGGTTTCCCGCTGTATATTCCTCAGCTAAGTTCGACAACTTGTCCGAGACTTCGTAGCCGGGAATCGCCTCACGCCTAGAGCCCGTCAATTGCTGAATCACCGTTTCAGTCCACCAGCCTTCTAGGCGCTCGAAGATAAGCTCACGATGTTCTCGCCGGATGCTGCGCATGTGCACGTCGCGGACGATCGACGGGATGTCACCAATTCGGGGGCTGCTATCAATAATCAGGATGCGTTCGAGAAAGTCCTGTTTTTCTGGATCGGGCAGCTCATTAAACGCTGTGGCAATCGACCCGATGGTCTGAGACCTTGACTTACTGAGTGCGGCATCAGCCAGCTCAGCCAGCGTATGAGTGTCGCCGGTGTCAACTGGATGGTCCGGGAGAAACCGGGCGAGAAACGAATCGCTGGATACCGCGCTCGTAGTGAACATAAAGAACCGCAGGTTCGAGGAAACCGCACCGTCGCGCTTGTAGCGTGACAACCAGATATTCACTGACTTCCAGAAGTCTGTCGAAAGGTCGGTCAGCCTATCGCCCTCCGCCTTGTGCTTGAGCGAGGCCAGAGCCTTTCCACCACTGCCGTCAACAAAATCTAGGTCGTCATCCTTTTCGAGGACGAGAGCGGTCTCCTCCGGCATTTGCAGCAAACGGAGCAGCGCGAGCCGCGCCTGGTAGATGTATCCCAGGCCCTGCTCGCTGGCTGAGTATCTATCGTTCACCGACTCTGTCATGTGCGGATAGCCGACTTCGGCCCCGGCCGCCTACGCCGCCCCTGACCTTCACGCATCTCCCCCTCCATTTCACTACTAGAACGACTGCCAGTGCCGCTAGCTAGTCGCCCATCACTCCCTTGAGTACGTAGCCTGCGCGCCTGGCGAACAGGCGTCAAAGCCTGGCACCTCCATCTATCCTGGCGCTCCCTGGAAATGCTGCCTCCTCTTCACCGCGCGGCCCTCTTTGGACTTTGACTACTCAACTAATCTCGCCGAGGCCCCGGTTGATCGAGCGCGCACTAGCAGCACCACACCACACGCATTGAGTGCGCCCTTCGGCACCACAACGAACGTTCGGGAGAAGCCCTATCGGTTGGGCCTGTATCGGCAGGTCAAGGCTAAACTGGGCATATTTAAGCGCTGAACTAGGGCATGGTCTTCAAAGCCCACCACCCAGCAGATGGGGGCATATTTGGGGGCATATTCAAATCGCGGATATATTTTTTTGTACACTTTTCAAGGCGTTAATAACCTTTTACTGTGGACGCCGCCTCCACCAGTTTCACGACGAAGCCCGCCTCGCGCGGGCTTCGTCGTGTCCGGCCTCAGCCCTTGAAGGTGGACATGCCGAAGTCGCCAAAGGGCTCGTCACGCTCGCGCACGGCCTGCTTGAAACCCGCCTCTGCAGCGCGCTGCTGGAAGGCATAGCCCTCCGGCGTGTGGCGGGTGATACCGTCAAAAACGGTGCCCAGCATCTGCGCCGTGTGCAGCCCCTGCTGCATGACGGATTGGTTGAGCAGAAGCTTCATCATGACGAGCTGGTTCACCGGCATGCGCGCGATACGCGCGAGCAGCGCCTCGAAGCGCTCGTCGAGCGCCTCAGCCGGCGCCGACTCAATCGCCAGCCCCCATTCGACCGCTTCCTTGCCGGAGAGGCAGTCCCCAGTAAAGAGCAGGCGCTTGGCTTTCTCCAGGCCGAGTCGGTGGAACCACATGGAGGTGGTCGGAGAGCCCCAGACGCGCGCCGGCGGGTAGCCGATCTTGGCGTCGTCGGCGATGACGAGCAAATCCGAGCACAGCGCCATATCGGTGCCACCCGCCACGCAGAAGCCATGGACCTTACAGACCACCGGCTTCTCGCTGTGAAACAGGCTCATGAAGCCTTTCACGTTGCGGCTCATCATGGCGTAGTCGGCTATCGGATCCCAGGTCTGGTCCGGGTCGTGGTTGTGCTGCTGCAGCTCGGGATCAAGCACCGTGCCTGCCGGACGCGCCGCGCTGTCGTCGCCGCCGGCCTGGCCCTCGGCCGACTCGACGAGGTCGTAGCCGCCGCAGAAGCCGCTGCCCCGTCCCGAGAGCGCAATGACATGCACACCGGTATCGAGATTGGCGCGCTCGACACAGGCCGCCAGCTCGCGCGGCAACTCCATGGTGATGCCGTTGCCGCGCTCGGGGCGATTCAGCGTGATACGCGCAACGCGGCCGTCGCGCTCGTAGGTCATCGTGGTCGGTTCAGTCATGCTCAGCTCTCCTGCTGCGGGTCGTCGAAAGCACCGTGGCGCCCCGTGCCGCTGCTGAAGCGGCCTGCTCCAGTGCGTGTTTCCCCTGACTGCAGCGTGACGAGCCCATGGCGGAACTCGTTGCTGATGGCAGCCTGCTCGTCCATGCCCCACTGCTCACGCGCGCTGGCCCGGTCGCCGCGCATGCATTGCTGTGGAAAGCCAGCGAGTTGCCGTGCCAGCTCGCGCGCTGCGCTCAGTGCCTCGCCTTCTGGCACCAGCCGATTGACCAGCCCCATGGTCTCGGCTTCGGTGGCCTCGACGGCGCGGCCGGTGAGAATCAGATCCATGGCGCGACTCGCGCCGATCAGGCGTGGCAGGCGCACGGTACCGCCATCGATCAGCGGAACACCGAAGCGCCGGCAGAAGACGCCGAACACGGCTGTGGTGTCGGCGACGCGCAGGTCGCACCAGCAGGCCAGCTCCAGGCCACCCGCCACACAGTAGCCGCTGATCGCGGCGATGACCGGCTTCGATAGCTGCATGCGCGACGGCCCCATCGGGCCATCGCCCTCGGCATCGATGCGATTGGCGCGTTGCGGATCGTCGCCCGCGACGGCCTTGAGGTCCGCTCCGGCGCAGAAGTGACCGCCCTCGCCGCTCAGGATAGCAACCGACAGCGCCTCGTCGGCCTCGAATGCGCGGAAGGCATCCGCCAGCCCCGCGGCAGTCGGCCCGTCAACGGCATTACGGCGCTCGGGCGCATCGATATAGACCTCCATGAGCGGCGGATCACGGAGGATGCGGACGGTATCAACGGCGTGCGAAGGCATGCGGAGAGCTCCCGGGTATCTGCAATAGATATTACATATATTGACGCTTTCCGCATACAGGAGTAATTTCCAGGTGAGCCATCACTATGGACCGCGCCATGAACAAGCCGCAGATTCCGCTAAACCCCGACGCCCTCGCCGCCACGCACGAGGTCACCAATCAGCCACCACCGCTGCAGGACTACAACGCCTTCGAGGGCGACACTGCGCTGGTCGAGGCGGTCAAGCGCGAGGGCGGCGCATGGGGCATCGAAGCGCTACGCGCCGACGGCGCACGCACCGGTAGTGAGGAAGTCATTTCCTGGGGCTACCGCGCCAACGCCTACAAGCCCGAGCTGCAAGCCTTCGACCGGCAGGGCCATCGCATCGACCAGGTCGCCTACCACGAGGATTACCACCGACTGATGGCGCACTCGCTGCAGGCGGGTATCCACAGCTCGCCGTGGGCGGACCCGAAGCCCGGGGCACACGTCGTGCGCTCGGCGCTGCAGTACATGCACTACCAGGTCGACGCCGGCCATCACTGCCCGGTCACCATGACCTTTGCCTGTGTGCCGGCCATCCGCACCACGCCCTCGGTGGCCGAGCAGTGGCTGCCCGGCATCCTCACCGCCGACTACGACCCGCGCGACATCCCGCACACCCAGAAGCGGGCGCTCACCGTCGGCATGGGCATGACCGAGAAGCAGGGCGGCTCCGATGTACGCATCAACACCACCAGCGCTCGGCCCGTCGGCAACGGCACCGGCCCGGGAGCAGTCTATGAACTGCTGGGCCACAAGTGGTTCACCTCGGCGCCCATGTGCGATGCCTTCCTGATGCTGGCGCAGACCGAGGGCGGACTGTCCTGTTTCCTGGTACCGCGCTGGCGCGAGGACGGCAGCAAGAACCCGATCCAGGTCCAGCGTCTGAAGAACAAGGCCGGCAACGTTTCCAACGCCTCCTCGGAAATCGAGCTGCGCGGCGCACAGGGCCGGATGCTTGGCGAAGAAGGCCGCGGCGTGCCCACCATCATCGAGATGGTGGCGATGACCCGCTACGACTGCATGGTCGGCTCGACGGCGAGCATGCGCCAGGCCACCGCCCAGGCAATCCACCACTGTGCACACCGCGAGGCCTTCGGCAAACGCCTGATCGAGCAGCCCGCAATGGCCAACGTGCTGGCCGATCTGCAGCTGGAAGTCGAGGGCGCACTTGCGCTCACCATGCGCATGGGGCGCGCGCTGGACAACCCGGACGACGAGCACGAGAAGCTGCTGCTGCGTCTCGGCCTGCCCACCGGCAAGTACTGGATCTGCAAGCGCAACCCGAACCACACCTACGAAGCCATGGAGTGCATCGGCGGCAACGGCGTCATGGATGACTTCATCATGGCGCGCCTCTACCGCGACGCCCCCATCAACGCCATCTGGGAAGGCTCCGGCAATGTCCAGGCCCTGGATCTGCTACGCGCCATGAGCAAGTCGCCCGCCGCACTGGAGGTCTTCCTCGGCGAACTGGAGGCGGCACGTGGCATGCACGACCACTTTGACGCCGCCCTCGACCACCTGCACGCAGCGCTTTCCGACCAGGAGGCGCTGGAGCACCGCGCCCGCGATCTTGCCGAGCGCATGGCGCTGTGCATGCAGGCCTCCCTGTTGCTGCGCCACGGCAATGCACGCGTCGCGGAAGCCTTCACCGCCTCCCGGCTGGGGCCGGAGCACACCCACAACTACGGCGTGCTACCGCGCGGCCTGGACCTCGAGACCATCATCGCACGCGGCAACCCGCTGAAGCCGTGAGCGACGGCAGCGGGCCGGCGGCTCCCACGGACCGCCGGCCCAGCACGAAGCGGCTGCTGCTGGATCTGCTGCTGGCGATGGATCCCGAGCCGCTGCCGGCGCGCGACGCCGTGGCAGCCTGTTCCATCTTCGGCATCGGTGAGTCCAGCGCGCGCGTCACACTGACCCGGCTGTCGGCCGCCGGCCTGATCGACAACGCCGAGCGCGGCAGCTATCGCCTCAGCCCTCCCGCGCATCAGCTGGCCGAGGAGGTCGCCACCTGGCGGCGCATCGAGCAACGCCTGCGTTCCTGGCCGGGGGACTTCGTCGTCATTCACACAACCGCCCTCGGCCGCAGCGATCGCCCAGCCCTGCGCCGTCGAGAGCGCGCCATGGCCATGCTCGGCTTTCGCGAGTACCGCCGCGGCCTGCATCTGCGCCCCAACAATATCGAGACCGATGTCGCTACCATCCGCCGCCGCCTGCACACCTTGGGGCTGGAGGCGGAAGCTCCCGTGTTCGTCGCCAGTGACTTCGGCGAAGCCGTCGCCGAGCGACTGCCGGCGCTCTGGGAAACCGGGAAACTGGACCGCAACTATCGCCATATCACCGCGCGGCTGGAATCCTGGATGGCGCAGCATGAAGCGCTGAGCCTAGAGGCGGCGGCGCGCGAATCCTTCCTGCTCGGCGGCGAGGCCATCCGCCAACTCGTCTTCGACCCCCTGCTCCCCGAGCCCATGGTCGACGCCGACGCGCGGCGCGCACTGCTGCAGGCAACGCTGCGCTTCGACGCCCTCGGCCAGCGCATCTGGCGGCGCCTCTACGCGCGCAACGACGACACCAACCACGCTACCTGACATATCGCCTTTCGCGAGTTGCGTCGTAGCGCGCCATGATAGATAGTGATTGCTATATAAATTGCAGGAGACACTCATGGCCGATGCGCGCTACGACATCGTCATCAAGAACGGCACAGTCTTCGATGGCCGCGGCAACCCGGGGCGGCGCCTGAATGTCGGCATCCGCGACGGCGAAGTCGTCACGCTCACCGAACTGCCGCTGAGCGAGGCCGGTGCCGAGGTCATCGACGCACAGGATCAATGGGTCATGCCCGGCATGCTGGACATGCACACCCACTACGACGCCGAGCTGGTGGCTGCGCCGGCACTGCGCGAGTCCGTCAAGCACGGCGTGACCACGGTCGCCGTCGGCTCCTGCTCGATCTCGATGATTCTCTCCGAGCCGGAGGATTGCTCGGACCTGTTCACGCGCGTCGAGAGCGTGCCGCGCGAGAAGGTCCTGCCCTTGCTGCAGCAGGCCAAGACCTGGGACAGCGCCGCGGGCTACGTCGACTTCCTCAAGCGCCATCCCCTCGGCCCCAATGTCGCCGCCTTCCTCGGGCATTCGGATCTGCGCGTGCGCACCATGGGCCTGTCGCGCTCCGTTCAGCCCGGACTACGGCCGGAGCCTGCCGAGATGAAGGCCATGGAAGGCCATCTGGAGGAAGCTCTGGACGCCGGCATGATGGGGCTGTCCGGCATGACCAACCCCTGGGACAAGCTCGACGGCGATCGCGAGCGCTCGGCCTCGCTGCCCTCCAGCTACGCGCCCTGGTGGGAGCTACGCCGTCTGAATCGCATCCTGCGCCGGCGCGACAAGGTGCTGCAATCCGCGCCCAATCTCGTCACCAAGTACAACGCGCTGCTCTTCGGAATCACCTCGGCGGGCTGGTTCTTCCGGAAAAAGCTGAAGACCACGCTCATCACGCTGATGGCCGTCAAGGGGCAGGAATCGTTGCCGCGGCTAGCGGGTTTCCTCGCCAACTTCTTCAACCGCTTCTTCCGCGCCGATTTTCGCTGGGAGTCTCTGCCCACGCAGTTCGAAGTCTTCTCCGACGGCATCGATCTCGTCATCTTCGAGGAATTCGGCGCCGGCGAGGCCGTGCTGCATCTGGTCGATGAGCTGCAGCGCAACGAGCTGATGCGCGATCCGGAATACCGCAAGCGCTTCCGCAAGGACTACGAGAAGCGCTTCGGCGCCCGCGTCTGGCACCGCGATCTGGGCGATACCAACATCGTCGAGGCGCCGGACGCATCGCTGGTCGGCAAGAGCTTCGCCGATGTGGCCGCCGAACGCGGCGTGCACGAAGTCGACGCCTTTCTCGATCTCGTCGTCGAGCACGGCCGCAAGCTGCGCTGGCACACCGTCATTGGCAACTACCGACCCGAGCAGGTGCGCTACATCGTCAACCAGCCCTGCACCCTGCTCGCCTTCAACGATTCCGGCGCGCACATCCGCAACATGGCCTTCTACAACTCGCAGCTGCGCTTTCTCAAGCAGGTGCGCGACAGCGCAGCGGCCGGCGACCCGGTCATGCCGCTGGAGAAGGCCATCTGGAAGCTCAGCGGCGAACTCGCCGACTGGTTCGACCTCGACGCCGGCCATCTGGAGGCCGGCGCGCGCGCCGACATCGCCGTGATCAACCCCGAAGGTCTCGGCGAGCAGCTCAGCGAGTTCGGCGAGGCCGACATCGAGAATCTCGATCTCAAGCGCTTGGTGAACCGCAGCGACCACGCCGTCACCGCCACCATCATCAACGGCCGCGCGGCCTTTCGCCAGGGCCGCTTCGCGCCCGAACTCGGTCAGCAAATCGGCTTCGGCACCTTCCTGCCGGCCGGCGCCCGCGGCGTGCGCGCCGCCACCCCCGCGACTCCGGCGGAACAGGCTCCCGACGCCGCCCGCGCATGAGCGCCGCGGTAGCCGCCCCCTCTCGGACGCAGGCCGAGCGGCGTGCAGCCACGCGCCGCCGCCTGCTCGATGCCGCCGCCGAGGTACTGGTCGCCCAGGGTTATGCACGCGCTTCGGTGCAGGCCATCGTGTCTCAGGCGGGACTCTCGCAGGGGGCGCTTTTCGGGCATTTCGACACGCGGCTGGATCTCATGCGCGCGGTCGCGGATGACGTCGGCGACCGGCTGATCAGCGCCTATGGCGAAGCATTTCGGCAGGCCGGCACGACCGGTCACGAAGACTGGCTGCGCGCGGCGCTGGAGCTGGTGCGCAGCAACTGCCGCTCGCGCCTGCATCAGGCCTGGTTCGAGCTGCTCATGGCCGCGCGCAGCGACCTGAATCTGCACGTCGCGCTGGCTCCGGCGTGGAGCCGCCACATGTCGCGCGTTCAGCGCATTGCTGCACAGCTCATGCCGGCGGCCGCCACGCGCATGGGCGCCGATTTCGAAGTCTCGGTGGATGCCGCGGTCACGATGCTGCACGGCGAAGCCGTGGACAACTTCGTACGCGCCGATGCAGCGGCGGACGAAGCGCGCATGCGCTGGCTCTGCGAGAGCCTGCGCATGCGGCTCGAAGCAGCTCCGGCCGCCCCGCGGGCGACCGGAGCCTAGATCAAAACCGGATCAGAAGTCCCAGCGCAGGCCGGCGTTGTAGCCGTAGGTCCGCAGCTCGCTGCTCTGGTGATAGACCTGCCCGCCGAGACTCAGGCGGATATCGGGCGCATTGGGCATCAGCAAGCGGAGCGGAAGCATGATGTTGCCGCCAAAGGTAATGCTGTCATACGAAGAATCGACTGTTCTCACGGAATCAGCATTTCCGTCATCAGTGGTATCGGCAGGGAAGCCCTTGCTGTATTCAGTGCGCGCATAGCCCACAGGAAACGACAGCTCAAACATGTCGAAAACCACCGCGTGCGGCACCACGAACAAGCCGTAGTAGAGATCCGTCTCAATATCGTTAGAGACCTGCGCGTTCGCTTCTTCCAGCGGCACATCCAGCTCGCCGGAATAGTCGCCGTCGCGCACACCCGCTCCAATATGAGCCTCGAAGGTCAGGAAGGAGCCACGCCCGACGAAGTTCTCAGGACGCACACCAAGCTTGACGTTGACGAAGTCACTCTTGAAATCTTCGTTGCTGAGCGCTGCGGAATCCGTCTCCGAGAAGGAGACATTGGTGTTGGCGTAATCCGCCGCCACGGTGTACTTAACGCTGCGGTCTTCGCCGAACAGGCCGGCCATCGCGACCGTAGGTGCGCTGCATGCGCAGGCGATGATGACAACGGCTGTTTTTTTCATGGACTCCCCACTCCCGGTACTTGTAGTGAATTCGCGCCGACAGCTTGCCCCCGCCAGCGGCGTTGCGGGGATCATGTCCGATCGGGCACGCCGATGTCCAGCCTTTGCTAGGCTCAATTTATGGCTTTCACCTTCCCGCTACCGGTGCGTCCGGCATGAAGTACTGCTCGGACTGCGCCGCGCCGCTACGCGTAGAGGTTCCGGCCGGCGACAACATGCCGCGCAAGGTCTGCTCGAGCTGCGGCGCCATTCATTACCGCAATCCGCGCGTGATCGTCGGAGCGATCTGCGAGTACGAAGGGCAGCTCCTGCTCTGCCGGCGCGATATCGAGCCCCGGCGCGGCTTCTGGACCTTTCCAGCGGGTTTTCTGGAAGTGGGCGAAACGACCGCAGAGGGCGCGGCACGCGAGACCTTCGAGGAGTCCGGCGCCAAGGTGGAAATCGAGGACCTCTGCGCCATCATCAACGTGCCCTATATCGCGCAGGTCTACATGAGCTACCGCGCGCGTATGACCAATCCCCACCACCACATCACGCCGGAAAGCTCCGAGACCTGCCTCATTGCCCCCGAGGACATTCCCTGGGACTATCTCGCTTTCCCGACGATCTGGCACAGCCTGAAGTTCTGGATGGCCGACCGCGCAGCCGGTACGCGAAGCTTCCACACCCTCGACCTCACTACGCGACCACGCGAACCGATCGCGCGGGAACGCAGCGCCGACGTAGCTGACGAATGACAAGGGTATCGGCGCCCGGATCGTTATACTTCTCAGCTGTCACACGAGCGCGCGGAAAACGCACATGACCTTCGTCGTCACCGAAAACTGCATCAAGTGCAAGTACACCGACTGCGTGGAAGTCTGCCCGGTGGATTGCTTCCATGAGGGCCCGAACTTTCTCGTCATCGACCCCGAGGAGTGCATCGACTGCACCCTCTGCGAGCCCGAGTGCCCGGTGAACGCCATCTACGCCGAGGACGACCTGCCCGAAGAGCAGGCGCACTTCCTCGAGCTCAATACCGAGCTGTCGAAGGAATGGCCCGTCATCACCGAGCAGAAGGACCCGCCGCCCGACGCGGCCGAGTGGGAGGACAAGCCCGACAAGCTCGAGCTACTGGAACGCTGAGGCACCCACCCGCCGCCCGTAGCGGCGGCGGGCGGGAGTTGCTCCCGGCCTTGGCTTACTGCGCCGCCGCGAGCGGATCCTGTTCCGGCTCGGAGTCCAGACGCGCGGCCAGCCGGTCGGCCGGCACGTAGCCCTGCACCACCTCGCCGTTGGGCAGCACCATCATCGGCGTACCGCGCAGGCCCAGCTGCCTGCCAACGAGCAGATGCTGGTCGACCGGGTGGTCACAGCTCCTGGTGCCCGGATCCTTGCCCTGCTTGGCGCGCGTCAGCGCCTCCTTACGGTCCTCACTGCACCAGGTGGCGACGGCCTTTCGGTAGGAAGCGCTGTTCTGGCCGCTGCGCGGATAGAGCAGGTAGCGGATACCGATGCCGGCATCGAGATACTGGTCGATCTCGGAATGCAGCTTGCGGCAATAGCCGCAATCGATGTCTGTGAATACGGTCACCATGTGCTTGGTATCGTCGCCACCGAAAGTGATGGAACGCTCCGCAGCATCGTCCAGCACCTTCTTGCGCGCCCCGCGGCGCCGCTCCTCGGTGATCTGCCGGCCGGTGGCTAGGTCGATGAGGTCGCCTTCCAGCAGGTAGCGCCCGTCGGCAGTGACGTAACCCATTGCCATGCCGCGCGAAAGCTCGTAGAGGCCGTCGACCGGGGTTTCACGCAATTCGCTTTCAGCCAGATTCGGAACACGTTTGGCGAGCTTCTCGCGCAGCGCCGACATCTCAGGGCTATCCGGCGCCTTCCGCTGCGTCGACTCGGCGGCCTGAGCCCCGGCTTCGCTGCTATCGGCGGGCTGACCGTCGGCGTCGGATTCGGCGGCGCTGCAGGCCGAAACAAAGACGACGGCAGCAGCAGCGAGGGAGATCAGATAGGCGGGCATGAATATTTCCACTAAGGCGATGTTGGGAGGGATACGACTTGGACGTCGCACGCGCGACGACGTTCAGCCGCGCGGATGATGCTCGGCGTGCAGGCGCTTCAGACGCGCCCGTGCGACATGCGTGTAAATCTGGGTGGTGTCGAGATTACTGTGCCCAAGCAGCATCTGCACAGCGCGCAGGTCGGCCCCGTGGTCGAGCAAGTGGGTCGCGAAGGCGTGGCGCAGGCTGTGCGGCGACAGCTTGCCGCTGATGCCCGCCGCCGTGGCGTGTAGACGAATACGCTGCCAGGCATTCTGCCGGCTCATGGCGTGCCCGCGCCGCGACAGCAACAGGGCCTCGTCCGGGCGCGGGCCGGCGAGCATCGGACGCGCTTCGCGCAGGTACCGGGCCAACCAGTAGGCCGCCTCATCGCCCACCGGCACAAGGCGCTCGCGCCGTCCCTTGCCCATCACCTGCACTAGGCCTTGCTGCGCCGAGTAGGCGTGCAACGGCAGACCGACCGATTCGCTGACACGCAAGCCGGTCGCGTACATCAGCTCCAGCCAGGCGCGGTCGCGGAGCCCGACCGGATCATCGATATCAGGCGCGGCCAGCAAGGCCTCGACCTGGCCCGCGCTCAGAGTCGCCGGCAGAGCACGCGGCAGATGCGGGCTCTTAAGCCGCGCGGCCGGGTCATCACTCCGGCGACCACTGCGCAGCAGCCAAGCATAGAAGCGCCGCAGTGCGCTCTGCGCGCGCGCCTGCGAGCGCGCTCCGAAACCGCCGCTCGCGCTGCGCGCGGCCAGATAATCGCGCAAATCGGACAATCGCGCCTCGCCGAGGCAAACGTCGCTCGCCGAAAGCCAGCGCGCCGCCGCGCGTAAATCGGTCGCATAGGCCGCGCGCGAGGCGCGCGCCAGGCCATCTTCCAGCCAGAGCGCCTCGTCGAAGGCAGCCAGTAGCGCCTCATCCGTGGCGTCGATGCCCTTTGCGGTATTCGCCTTCTCCGTCATCGGGCGCTGCGATCTCGGATCATTGTGTAATGTTACGCGCCATGTTCAGAGACACCCCACAGGCGACGCGGCGATGAGCGCCCCGCAACCGCTTCAGCGCGCCCTAGGCGCGCTCTACGGTGGCTGGTGCGCGCTCATATTCGGCCTTCTCATATTCGGCCTTCTCAGCGCCTGCGTACTGCTTGCGCCCGGCGTGCAACGTCGGCGCCGCGTTGCCGGATTGGTCATCCGCGCCACCCTGTGGCTTTGCGCCTCGCCGCTACGGGTGGAAGGCGTCATGCCCGCAACGAAGCCGGTCATGGTGGTTGCGAATCACGCCAGCTATCTCGACGGCCTGGTGCTCACCGCCGCGCTGGGGCCGGAGGTCAGCTATGTCGTCAAGGACGATGCCAGCAGCTGGCCGCTGGTCGGGCGCGTACTGCAACGCCTCGGCGTCGTCTTCATCGCCCGCGATGAAGTCCAGATGAGCGCGCGGCAAACACGCACTCTTCTCAAGCGCATGCGCGCTGGCGACTCGCTCGGCATCTTTCCGGAAGGGACCTTCCGCGCCGAGCCCGGCCTGCTCCCCTTCAAGCTGGGTGCCTTCATGCTGGCCGCGCGCACGGGCACAATTATCGTGCCGGTAGCGATCCGCGGCTCCCGCGAATTCTACGGTCACGATGCACGGCTGCCGACGCGCAGCCCGATCACGGTCGCCATCCTGCCACCGGAGCCCTGCGACGGCATCTCCGCCGAGGCGCTGGCCAAGCGTGTGCGCCGACGGATGCAGCAGGCGCTCCCCGAAGAACACCCGTCCGTCGCCGGGGAAGAGGTGGCAGCATGAAACCGCTCCGACTGGTGCGACGCGGCATCGCGCGCCGGCGCGCCGGTGGTGGTGAGCACGCGCCGCGCTTCATCACCACGCCCGCCGTGCTGGAGCAGATCCAGCGCGAGGTGGCCTACGCGGCAGAAACCGGCAGTCACCTGCGAGTGGCGGGCCGCGGACATACACGAGCACCGATGTGTCGCTGCGACGACGGCTTGCTGCAGCTATCGCGCTTCACCGGCCTGGAGGAAGTCGATGCGGTGCACGGCATCGTCTGGGTCCGTGCCGGCACACGCATGGCACAGCTGGCACGCGAGCTGGCCGGCTACGGAATGATGCTGCCGACCCTGGGCTGGCCGGGGAACGAGAGTATCGGTGGGGCCGTCTCCATCGGCAGCTACGGCCTCGGCACCGGCGACAATCGCCACGCCTGCCCCGTTGTCGGGCTACGCATGATCGGCGCCGACGGCGCGCTTTTCTCCATCGGCGCACAGGAGGCACGGCTGCCGGTGGCGCGCGTCAGCCTCGGCACCCTGGGCGTGCTGACCCACGTCGGCCTGCGCTGCGTACCGGCGACGCACATGCGCGCGCGCGTCGCACGCGGCTCACTTTCCGCGGCACTGAAGCGCGTCGAAGCCACCCGCGCGCACGACTACGTCGAGTGGTACTGGCACGCCCACGGCGACGACATTCGCATCCGCACCATCGATCGTCGGCCGCGCCGCCCACCCTCGCAGCGCGGCCGACCACTGGATTCCGGCGCCGCACGCCTGCGCAGCGCCGCGCTGCGGCTGGCCGACGCCCTGCCACAGGTGAGCCGTCGCCTGCCCAGGCGCCTGATTCCCGAGCGCGCCCGCGTGCCGAAGGATGTGGATGCCGCCTACAGTTGGCAGCTCTTCGCCGATTCCAGTCTCGGCAGCCTGGGCTACGCCCTGCCGGTAAGCGAGCTCGGCGATGTGCTGGAATCGCTGGGCGGCGTCATGCGCGCGCTGGACCCGCGCGACCGGGTTCTGCTGCGGGTG